>VXYS01000006.1:80265-422541 GCA_009845905.1 Gammaproteobacteria bacterium
GCGCGCTCCGTTATAGTATGATTTTACAACTTTCCAACATTAATAAGCGAGGTCACTATGGCGCTAGTAACCGTGAAACCGAAATTCCAGGTGACTATTCCCGCCAAGCTTCGCAAAGACATTGACATACGCGAGGGCGACATCATGGAGGCGACACTTATCGGCGACGGTATTTTGTTCAAGCCCAAAGAGGTGGTGGATCGGGTCGCCGCCGCCGACCGCATTGCCGCAAAATTTGCCGAGACTCAGCCATCGCCCGCGGACCGCAGGCGGTCTGAGGACGAAATAATGCGGGACGCGATCGACGACATAGCCCGATCGCGCCGTGAACGCCGCAGCCGCGGGGCATGAGGGTTGTCCTGGATTGCAATGTTCTGGTGTCGGCGGCGAGAGTTGACGGCACATGCCGCGAGGTTATCAACCGGGTGGTGCTAGCGCACGAAATCGTCTTGTCCAAGCCGATCTTGTCCGAATACAAAGCTGTCGCTGAGCGGCGCAGCCAAAGGCCATTCCGCGACGTTTTGAATTTCGTCATCAGCGAAATCGAGCGATTGGCGGTTGTTGTCGAGCCGGCCAGTGTTGTGTTCGGTATTCGCGACCCAGACGATGAGGTTTATCTTGCGACTGCGGTGGCTGGTGGCGCGACGTTGATCACGGGCAACACACGCGACTTCACCCAGGCGCGATACGGGTCCGTTGAGGTTTGGTCTCCGCGGGAGTTTCTCGACCGCGCGGGTTGAAAAGGATCTACATTAGCGCGCGGCTACGGTCTTCCAATAGACTTCGTCTGACTCCCTGTTCTTCTTCTCGACATAGGCTCCTAATGCCCAAACAAGATTGTCGGCCTTTGTGAAATTGCAGTCGTGCGGCGTAACTGCCATCCCCACCAGAGAGTACTTTAATCCGGTAATGACGTCCTTCGATTCACAGTAAAGGATCTCGCGCGCAAGAATCTCAGCCCTCGCTGACTTGTTCCTGACGACCTCAGGAAACCATCGCCCAAGCAGTCTATTGATGTGTCGGTCCGGCTTGAAGGCTTCCCAGTGCAAGTTCCGGAGAAACTCACTCGCCAAGACTATCCCCATTCCAGGCGCTTTCCAGCTTTCCATGCCGGATGGCGGCGGCCGCTGCTTCTCCAGCCTCTTTCTCGGCGATCCAAGCAACGCCGCTACGATCGGGACGATTTCGCCACCGTCAACGCCTGCTTGCATGTATCGTTTCAATTCCTTCAACGCATTGAAGTAGTCGGCGACTTCCGCAAGCATCCTCGCCCACATCACCATCGCATTAGTATCTCCCCGCGCGGTCTGTCCCCCCAGGCAATTTGCGACATCCCGGATCCGGGCACTATCAACTTCAACTGCCCGCGAAAACGCTATGGGGTCATATTGCTCCAAGAGCGATTCAAACTTGCTGCGCCGACTGAGAAACCCCGACCACTGACGCATATTGCTGGCAAGCGCCAATGCAGCAGCCCTGAATACTGTCCTATTGTTTTGAGGATACTCGGTACCACTTTCACACGAACGAACCTGACCCATGGACCTTACCAGGCTGTCCGCCATCTTCACCGGATCGCCAATGTCCTCGATACCGTAATCTCTACATAGTCGTTTGCGGATAGTCCTTTCCGCAAAGAGGCTCTCCGAAATCCTCTCAATACTAAGGACCCTGAACTGGGACGCTGAAGGGCCTACCAAGCTGAAATCCAACGACCGCCCGGTCGCGGCCTAAGAGGGGTTAGTAGAGGCGGCGGCGGCGGTTCTGTTCGCGGCTGGTGCGCTTGGCCTGGCGCTTGACGGCGGCGGCCTTCTGGCGCTTGCGGACCTGGGTCGGCTTCTCGTAGAACTCGCGGCGGCGCACCTCGGCCAGGATGCCGGCCTTCTCGCAGGCGCGCTTGAAGCGGCGCAACGCCGCATCAAAGACTTCGTTTTCCTTTACCCGTACGCTAGGCAAGTTGCTGTCCTCGTCGCAAGGAGCGCGGATTTTAGCGATTGCCCGTCCCCATTGCAATTGCCTGCTGTATTGTTGGCCGCCTTGCGGAGCGTTTATTGATGACCAGACGAACCCCGATTTCGGCCTTGATGCTGGCGCTTTTCCTCACGGCGGGCGGCGCCGGAAGCGCGTGGGGGAAGGGCGACCTGGAGCGGGGCAAGCGCCTGGCCCGCGAGTGCTTCGCCTGCCATGGGCAGGACGGTTACAGTCCGTCGCCGATCAATCCGAAGATCGGCGGGCAGCACGAGCGCTACCTGTTTCTGTCGCTGAAGGAATACCGCGACGGCGGGCGCTCGCACTCGCTCATGCGCGGATCGGTGCTCGGCAAGACGGACCAGGATCTCGAGGACATCGCCGCCTATTACGCAAGCCAGCCGGGTTACCTGACGCCTCGGGAGATATGGGAGCGCACGCAGCAAGGGGTGCCGGCCGCGGCCGGACCGCCTCCGGGCGCCCGGCAGGGCGGCCCGCCGCGCGGACCGTCGGGACCGCCCAAGTTCGATCACAGCGACCACATCGCCCGCTACAACAGCATGCTGGCGCAGGCGGCCCAGGACGCCGCTCAGGCTCCCGGCCCGGTCGGCGCCGCGGCTTGCGCGGGCCTGTCCGGGAGCGCGGATTCCGATCGCGACGGCGACGGGCTGGCGGACGCCTACGACGCCGCACCGGACGATGCCGGCGAGTTCGTCCTCGACAGCGACGCCGACGGCTTCTACGAGATCTGCGACATCCGGCAGCTTGAGGCCATCGGCAACCTCGGCACCGGCGAAGGCAAGTCCGCCACGCTGGACCGGGCCGAGCGCATGGCGCGCAAATACCGCCTGGCGCGCGACCTCGACGCATCTTCCGTCAGCAACTTCGAGCCGATCGGCGACTGCGGCCCGGCCGGAAACTGCATGGTGACGCTGGACCGCTTCGGATTTCAGGGCGTAATCGACGGCGGGGGACATACGATCCGCGGGCTGCGGATCTCCAGGCCCGGGGGCAGCGGGATTGGCCTGATCGGCGTGCTGGGCGCCCAGGGCACGGTGCGCGACCTGGCGCTTGAGGATGCGGTCGTGATCGGCCGCGGCGGCGTGGCCCTGCTGGTGGGCAGCAACTTCGGAATGGTCTACCGCTGCCGCGCCGAGGGCGAGGTGGCCGGCGAACTGGCGCTCGGTGTTCTGGTGGGCGGAAGCGGCGGCCTGGTGGCCTACGGTGAGTCCCACGGCACCGTTTCGGGCAACCAGGCGGTAGGTGGGCTGGTGGGCGACGTGCGCGGCGGCGTCTATTTCAGCCGGTCGAACGCCGAAGTGTCCGGCAGCCGCGGCCTGGGCGGCCTGGTGGGGCTGAATACCTTCGGCCTGGTCCTGAGCAGTTATTCAACGGGCCAGGTCGTCGGCGGCAACGACCTGGGCGGTCTGGTGGGAATGAACACCGACGCCAAGGTGCGCAACAGCTTTTCGATCGCGGCGGTCGAGGGCGACGGGAGCAATATCGGCGGCCTGGTGGGGTTCAATTCCTTAAGCGAGGTGCGCAACAGCTATGCCGCCGGGGCCGTTTTCGGCGGCGATGCCGTCGGCGGGCTGGTGGGGCGCAACAACGGCAGCGTGCGCACGAGCTATGCGGCGGGGCCGGTAACGAGCGAGGGCGATTCCGGAGGGATTTCCGGGTTCACGGTCGAGGGCGAGGAGGACGGCAACTTCTGGTCCGCGATGACCTATTCCGCAGGCGCTTCGGACCTGGGCGCACTGACCGCCGAACAAAGTGGATGGGAGCCGCGGCCCGGCGATTTCCTGGGACTCATCGATGCCTATTGCGACGCCAACGGCAACGGCTTTATCGATCCCGACGAGCGCGTGCCGGACAATCGGGTCTGGGACTTCCGCGGCTCCGGCGAGTATCCGGTAATCCGCTGTACCTTTGAGGCAGGATACCCTTCCGGGGACACAGACTCTATGGGGAACATGTAATGCCGAGCCGCAATCCGTATTCGAGGGCCATGGCGATGGCGCCCGCGCTGGTCGTGGCGGCGAGCCTGGCTTTGGGCGACGAGGAACGCGCCAACACCTTCCAGCCCTTCGTCAAGGGCGACATCTTTGTTGCCTCCACCATCATGGACCATCCCACCGACGACCACATGGGCACCGGGCGCATCTTCCAGTACGACGCCGAACTGAACCTCAAGGGCGAGCTCTATACGAAGGGCACGACGCACAAGATCGGCGGCCTGAATTTCGCGCCGGACGGCACGCTGTGGGCCTTTGCCCAGGGGACGCCGGCCGTGGTCGAAATCGGCCCGGACGGGGTGCAGAAGCCGGTGCGCAGGTTCTCCGAGCGCAGCCTGAGCAGCGTGACCTTCGCCCGCGACGGCAGCCTGTATTTCGGGGAGCACCTGCAGGGAACCAACACCACCATTCCCACCAACACCACCGTGTTCAACCTGCTGACCGGCCGCGACGTGATCGGCGACGGCAACATCTTCAAGTTCAGCCCGGACGCCCGGCTGCTCAAGGAGTTCCATTCGGACACGCATGGCGGCGTCGTGGGCATCCACGGCGTAACGTCCACCGTGCTTACCGACGGCGACACGCGGATGGTCTATTTGTCCGAGACCGGCAACCGCGTCATGCAGTACGACCTGGCCAACGACCGGCAGTTGCCGGACCTGAGGGTGTTCGACGACGACGAGAACGTCTTCATGGTCCTGACCTTGATGCCGATGCTTGACGCATCGCTCTTGATCAGCACCGGCAATGGCCTGGTGGTGCTCGACAAGGACTCGGGTGAGACGCTCCGCTATTACGACATGCGCAGTCCCGGGTGGGCGGCCTCCGGGCCCACGGTGGACGGTGCGGGCATCATCGTGGGCAACTTCTTCACCGGCGAGGTCGTGATCATCAGCCGGGAAACCGGGGAAGTCGTCCGCAGCAACAACATCGGGCAAACAAACTCGCTCTCCGGCGTGGCCCAGTTTCCGGGCTGACCGGTTTCGCCCATAAGAGGCCTTCTCATGACAAAAAGACGCATTATTCTCATAGTCCTCGCGGTGATCGCCGTTCTGGTCTTGCTCTCCTTTAGAACCACCCAGTACCCCGTCTTCGAAATGGAGGCCGACGCGGCTCCCGAGGGCGGACACCATGTCCTGCTGTTCGGCGGCACCCGGAACACCGGGCTGGAGGTCGCGAAGATCCTCGCCGGACGGGGCGACAGCGTCACGGCCTTTGTCCGCCCGTCCTCGGACCGTTCCGGACTGGAGCCGCTGGGCGTGAGCTTCGCCGTGGGCGACGCGCTGGACATGGAAAGCGTGCAGGCCGCCTTCGACGGCGGGGACTACACCGCGGTCGTCACCACGGTGGGCTGCTTCAGTTGCGATCCGCGCCCGGACTTCCTGGGCAACCGCAATATCTTCGACGCCGCCGAGGCGGCGGGCGTGCGGCGGATGGTGTTCGTGACCAGCATCGGCTCGGGCGACAGCGAGATGGCGGCCCCCTGGCTGGCCCGGGTGTTCCTGCGGGAAATACTGCCGTTGAAGACGCAGGCCGAAGACCACCTGATGGCCAGCAGCCTGGATTACACGATCATCCGTCCCGGCGCGCTGAGGTCGAGGCCGCCCACCGGCAAGGGCTACCTGAGCGAGAGCCGCGACGCGGAAGGCATCATCAACCGCAGCGACCTGGCCGGCCTGATCGTCGAGGCGCTGGACGACAACGCGACGACCGGCAAGGTGCTGGCCGCGGTCGATTCGCAGATGTCCTACCCCTGGGACCTGTTCTGACGGGGCCTGGGAGCGAGGACGTCTCGTCCTCGTGGAGGGCGTGACGCCCTCCCACCCGCATTACTCGAGAGTGTCGTCCAGCGTGGCGCGGCCCTGCATCCGCGCCTGTATGAGGTCGAGGCCGGACTGGATCCGGTCGTAGAAGCCGGCGGCGAGTAACTCGCGTCGGAGTTGCTCGTTGATTCCGGCGCGGGTCGCGTGCTCCTCGACCAGGCCGGCGAAACCCTCGCCCGTCGGCTGGGTCGATTTCTCCGCGATGCCGCGAAACAGCGAGCCGGTATAGCGGTCCGCGTCCACCGGATCGACGCCCCTGGCGCGCAGCCACGACGAAGTGGACTCAAGCAGCTCGAAATAGGGCGCCATCAGCGCCGATACCGAGAAGAACGCATCGAGCTGCGCCTCGTCGGACACCTGGATCACCGTCGCAATGGGGTCGAACAAGTCGGCCAGCTTCCGGTTCGGCGGACACATCGCAATGGGGCCGGTGCGCCGCGCCACGGGAGGAACCGGCGCCACCCGGCCGATGAACTCCGCAGGCCCGACCTGCCGCTGCATCTCCGCGGAACTGATCGTTGCGATAAAGCTTGCGACCTTGAGGCCCCGCCGGAAGTCGAGCGCGCCGAGTACGGCTGCGGCGTCCTGCGGACGCACGGCGAGAATGACCAGCTCCGAGCGGTCCAGCACCTGCTGGTTGTCGGTGGCCACCTCCAAGGCGGCATAGCGCTCGCTTAACTTGCGCGAACGATCGATGCTACGGGGCGACAGGAGAATCGAAAGGCCGGGGACCTCCGCCTCGCATAGGCCCGTGACCACTGCCTCGGTAATCGTGCCGACGCCGATGAAACCCAGGTTCATCGGCCTACTCCGAATCCGGGTCGAGCAGCAGCCGCTCCATGATGCGCGCGTAGACGCGCCTGAGCCCCTCGACGTCGCTGGCGCGGATGCGCTCGTTGACCTGGTGGATGGTGCGGTTGATCACGCCGAATTCCACCACGTCGGCGCCGTGCAGCGCGATGAAACGCCCGTCGGAGGTGCCGCCGCCGGTGGAAAGCTCGGGGTCGATCCCGCACTCCTCGCGCACGATGTCACGGGCCGTCTCGACCAGCGGGCCGCGGGCGGTCAGGAAGGGTTCGCCGGCGGGGCGCCATTCGATCTCATACTCGATGTCGTGGCGGCTCAGCAGGTCCTCGACCCACTGCTTGATCTGCTCGCTCTTCCACTGGTTGGTGAAGCGAAAGTTGAAGCGCGTGACCAGTTCGCCCGGGAATACGTTGGTCGCCCCCGCGTCGGCCTGCACCTTGACGACCTGGAAGCCGGTGGGCGGGAAATGCTCGTTGCCCTCGTCGAGCGGCGTCGCGTACATGTCCGCGAGCACCGGGGCAAAGCTCTGGATGGGATTTCGCGCCAGCGCGGGATAGGCGACATGGCCCTGTTCGCCTCGCACGGTCATCGTGGCGCTCAGCGAACCGCGCCGTCCGACCCGCAGCGTGTCGCCGAGTTTTTCCGAGCAGGAAGGCTCTCCCACCACGCACCAGTCGATCGTCTCGTCGCGTGCGCTCAGCGTGTCCATCACGCGGCGCGTGCCGTCCCTGGCCGGACCTTCCTCGTCGCTGGTGATCAGAAACGCCAGCGAGCCGCGGTGTTCGGGATGTTCGTCCGCAAAGTCGATCCCGGCGCGGACCATGGCCGCGATGCCGGTCTTCATGTCGGCGGCGCCACGGCCCTTGAGCCATCCGTCATCGAGTTCCGGCTCGAACGGATCATGGTCCCAGTCCTTCAGCGGCCCCGGTGGCACCACGTCGGTATGGCCGGCGAAGCACAGCACCGGGGAGTCGCCGCCGTGACGCGCCCACAGGTTCGAGACCTTGCCGAAGGGCATGTGCTCCACGCTGAAACCGGCCTCTTCCAGCATGCCGGCAAGCAGTTCCTGGCAACCCCCGTCCGCAGGGGTCACCGATGGCCGCCGCATCAATTCCAGGGCGAGGTCGAGCGTGCGCTGGTTGCGGGTGTCAGCCATCGCGCAACAACTCGTTCAATGAAGTGCGTCGGCGGGTTCGTTCGTCCACCTGCTTGACGATGATGGCGCAGTAAAGATGCGCCCGGCTCTTGCCGTCGGGAAGACTGCCCGGCACGACGACCGAGCCGGCGGGCACGCGGCCGTAGTGGACCTCGTCGCGGGCCCGGTCGTAGATGCGGGTGCTCTGCCCGATATACACGCCCATCGCGATGACCGCGCCGCGCTCCACGATCACGCCCTCCACGATTTCGGAGCGCGCGCCGATGAAGCAGTCGTCCTCGATGATGGTGGGCGTGGCCTGCAGCGGCTCCAGCACCCCGCCGATGCCCGCTCCTCCGGAAAGGTGCACGTTCTTGCCGATCTGGGCGCAGCTTCCCACCGTGGCCCAGGTGTCGACCAGCGTGCCGCTGTCCACGTAGGCGCCGATGTTCACGTAGCTGGGCATCAGCACGACGCCGGGCGCGATGTAGGCGCCTCGCCGGGCCTGCGCGTCGGGCACCACGCGCACGCCGGACGACTCGATGTCGCCGCCGGAGAATTTCAGCGGGACCTTGTCGAAGTAATGCGTATGGCCGCCGGGGATCTCGCGGTTGGGCGTCACCGCGAAATAAAGGAGCACGGCCTTCTTGAGCCACTCGTTGACCTGCCACCCGTCATCGGTGGGCTCGGCCACGCGCGCCTCGCCGCGGTCGAGCAGGCCGATTGCCTCGTCGATGGCCGCGCGCAGTTCGCCGGGCGCGCTGTCGGGCGCGAGATCCGCACGCTTTTCGTACGCGGCTTCGATGATGTTGCGCAGGTCTTGCACTTCAGTCTCTCGGGAGTGATTTCCGCCGCTTATCCAACGGCGCGCGCAATTATCTCACTTTGGCGCTCGTCAGGAGGTGTGGAGGGTGCGGGCGAGGTGGGCGAGGCGGCGACCGAGGGCTTCGGCGAGGGTTTTCTCGTCTTGCGTAAGGCCGTTCGCGCTGGTGCGCTCGACGTGCGATGCGCCGTAGGGCGAGCCGCCGGACGTGGTCTTGCGCAATTCGGGAACGGTGTAGGGGATTCCGGTAATGAGCATGCCGTGATGCATGAGCGGCACGGCCAGCGACAGCAGCGTGGCTTCCTGGCCGCCGTGCATGCTGTTCGACGACGTGAAAACCGCGGCCGGTTTGTCCACCAGCAGGCCCGAAACCCATTCCGCCGCGAGGCCGTCAAGGAAATGCTGGATCGGCGCGCCGGGGGCGCCGAATCGCGTGGGGCTGCCGAGCGCCAGGCCCGCGCAGTCGCGCAGATCGTCCTTGCTCGCAAATGGAGCACCGCTTTCCGGGACGGCGGGCATGGCCTCGCCGGACTGCGCGGCGACCGCCGGTGCGGCGCGCAGCACGGCCTCGCAGCCGGGCGTCATTTCGATGCCGCGGCCTATGGCGCGGGCCAGGGCCTCGGTGGCGCCCTTGACCGAGTAATAGATAACCAGGATCTTGAGTTCGCCGCTCATTGCCTGGGCCTCATACGACGATGACGGGGTCGGTGATCGTGTGGATGGGCTCGGCGCTGTCGGCGGTGATCAGGCTCAGGTCCTCCAGGTGGGCCGAGCCGCCGATCCCGGTGTTCAGGACCGGGCAGTCGACGCTCAGGATCATCCCGGGCTCGAGCGTCAGGTCGTCCTTGACCCAGTAGGGCCGCCCGTCCTGCCCCGGTTCGTCGGTGTGGGTGAGTCCCACGCTGTGCGGCGAGAACGGGATGTCGAAGTCCAGCCCGGCGGCGCGAACGGCCTTATGGCCGATCGGCGGGATCTCCGAATAGCGCAGTCCCGGGCGCAGTCGTTCGCGGATCGCTTCCCAGCCGATGTGCATGGCGCGGGTGGCGTCGTGCATCGCCCTCGCGGGTTCGCCCAGGAATATGGTCCGGCCGAAATCGCCGTGGTAGTGCCAGCCGCTGCTGACGCAGTCCACGAAGAAAGCGGCCCCTTCCCTGAACTCGAAGTCCGCCACTTCCGTGATCATCCGGTCGATGGCCATGAACACGCCGGCGTTGCCGCGGGCGGCGGCCTCGGAGAAGAACGCCGCCCTCAGTTCCTGGGTGGTGGCGCCCTCACGCACCGTGCCGGCGGCGGCCAGCGCGGCCTCGGCGTTGGCCTGCGCGGCCAGCCGCATCAGTTCGATCTCGCGCGGCGACTTGACCAGGCGGATCTTGCGCAGGATATTGTCCGCCGGCACCGCGGCGGCCGACAGCGGCGAGGACTCGAGCATGGCCATGATCGCCATGTGGTCGACGCCGATTCGTCCGCCGGTCATGTCCAGCGCGCGGGCCGCCTTGACCATCGCGAATTCGCGTTCGGCGCTTACGCCATGGCGTTCGGCAGCCGCCTCCACGGCCGCGCGCCGACGCAGTTCCAGTTCGCCCATGGGAACATCGCCCTTGTCCCGGTATACATGCAGCGCGCCGGCCGCCGGTTCGTCGTAATCGCCCTGGATGGCGGTGCCGCTGACGGCCCGGTGGGTGTAGAGCCAGGGCTGGACGTCGCCGGAGAAGTTGGCGTCGGCGTAGACGTAGTAATGGAGGAACTGGGGCATGACCAGCGCCACCGGCTTCTTCGGATCGGCCGAGAGCAAGGCCATGCTGGGCGCGGCGAAGCCCATCTTGCCCAGCTGCGGCCAGTAGCCGGTCAGGTGAAAGACGTTGAGGGGCTCGGCGACGATCAGCCCGGCAAGCGATTCCTGCTTCAGTACCTTTTCCGCGCGTTCGCGGTTGAACAGGGGACCGCCCTGGAGCAGCGACCCGCCCTGGGCGAAGGTTTCGCGGAAGGATTGCTTGCCGCCCATGGACAATTCCGTATTTCGCCAGGCGAACGATTCTAATGCCTCGCGGAATGGCCGAAACGGCGGTCGAAGCTCCCGTGGCCGGCGCCGAGCGGGTAGAATTTCCGCTCATGTCCACAGAGGTCTGCCGCCGCTACATCGTTTCGGGACGCGTGCAGGGCGTATTCTTCCGCGCCAGCACCGCCAGCGTCGCACACCGTCTTGGCCTGCGCGGGCGCGCCAGAAACCTCCCCAACGGCAACGTGATGGTCCTGGCCCTGGGGCCGGAATCCAAGGTGGACGAACTGGCCGAGTGGCTTCGCGATGGACCGCCGTCCGCGGAAGTAACCGAGGTTCAGCAGGCGGACGAGCCGCTGGACCAGTGGCAGCACCTCCCCGACTTCCGCACCCACTGACCCGCTCTCGGGCGTTCTCTCACGCCCCTTTGTGACGTCAGCCACTTCGCGACGCTTCCTCCACAAAGGGCGAAGGGCCAGCAACGAGGGCGCGACGCCCTCGCTCCCAGGGAAGTATCAGCGCCTGGCGCGCTCCGCCAGCAACTCGACAGCTTCGTCGGCGCCGAGATGTTCGGCTTCGTCGGAGCGGCGGTGCTTGTATTCCAGCGTCCCCTGCTTCAGCCCGCGCGAACTCACCACGACACGGTGCGGAATGCCGACCAGATCGGCGTCCGCCAGCTTCACGCCCGGGCTTGCGTCGCGGTCGTCGAACAGCACTTCCACGCCCTGCGATTGCAGTTCCCCGTAGAGCCGCTCGGCCGTCGCCCGCACCTCTTCGTCGCGGGCGATGTTCAGCGCCACGATCACGAGGCTGAAGGGCGCCATCGCTTCCGGCCAGATGATGCCCCGCTCGTCGTGGTTCTGCTCGATTGCCGCCGCCACCGTACGGGTTACGCCGAGCCCGTAGCAGCCCATCTGCATGTGCTGCTCGGCGCCGTTCTCGTCCAGCACGGCGGCGTTCATCGAGCGGCTGTACTTGTCGCCGAGCTGGAAGATGTGGCCGACCTCGATCCCGCGGGCGATCTGCAGACCACCCCCGCCGCCCGGGCTGCGGTCGCCCTCGACGGCGTTTCGCAGGTCCACGCACTCGGGTTCGGGCAGATCCCGCCCCCAGTTGACGTCCACGAAATGCCTGTCGCGCCGGTTCGCCCCGCAGGCGAAGTTTGCCTGGTGGCCGGCGGCGTGGTCCACATAGGTGGTCACGGACAGGTTGACCGGGCCCACGAACCCCGGCGGGCAGCTCGCCGCCTGCGCGACTTCCTGCGCGTTGGCCAGTTGCAGCGGTTTGGCGACCCCGGGCAGGGCCGTCGCCTTCAGTTCGTTGACCTCGTGGTCGCCGCGCAGCACCAGCGCCGCCACACCGCCGCCCTCGGCCTTGACCAGCAGCGTCTTGAGGCAGTTCTCCAGTGGCCGGTCGAGGTGCGACGCGACCTGCCGCATCGTGCGCATGCCCGGCGTGTGCGCCTGCGACATGGCGTCGCCGGGCGCCTCCCTGTCGCCTTCGGGAGGAAGGGCGGGCGCCAGCTCCAGGTTGGCGGCGAAATCGTCGCCGTCGCACCAGACGATCAGGTCCTCGCCCGAATCGGCCAGCACGTGGAATTCCTGCGAGCGCGAGCCGCCGATCTCGCCCGAATCCGCCTGCACCACGCGGTAGTTGAGGCCCAGCCGCTCGAATACGCGGGTGTACGCTTCGCGATAGTCGCCGTAGGTGTCCCGCAGCGAATCCTCGCCGAGGTGAAAGGAATAGGAGTCCTTCATGATGAATTCGCGCGCCCGCATCACGCCGAAGCGCGGGCGGATTTCGTCGCGGAACTTGGTCTGGATCTGAAAGAAGCTGACCGGCAGCTGCCGGTAGCTCTTCAATTCGCGCCGCGCGATGTCGGTGATCACTTCCTCGTGCGTGGGCCCGAAACAGTACTCGCGCTCGCCCCGGTCGCGCATCTTCAGCAGCAGGTCGCCGTAATCGTCCCAGCGGCCGCTCTCGCGCCACAGTTCGGCCGGATGAACGGCCGGCATCAGCACCTCGTGGGCCCCGATCCGCTCCATTTCCTCGCGCGTGACCCGCTCGACGATGCGAGCCACGCGCCAGCCCATGGGCATCCACGTGAACAGCCCGGAAGCCAGCCTGCGCACCATGCCGGAGCGCAGCATCAGGCGATGGCTGGCGATTTCGGCGTCCGCCGGGGTCTCGCGCAATGTGGCCAGGGGCAGTTTGGAAAGACGCATCGTTGGGTCGGAATGTCGGAGCGGCAATTGTAGTGGAAGCCGGCGCATTCCCTGTGAGGCGCCGGCTTAAGCCCTTTGTTCGTCCCCCTCCTCGTGGGAGCGTTGGAGCAGGGACAGCGAGAATCGAGCCAGGATGGCGTCTCCCACGAGGAGGGGGACGAACAAAGGGCGAGGGCTGGCGTTACAGCGAGAATCGAGCCAGGATGGCGTCTCCCACGAGGAGGGAGGCGAAGAAAGGGCGAGGAAGCACAACCCCACGGAAGTGGCTGTGGCAGACTTGCCCGGATGGAGGCCAACCGCGAGAAATTTGCCAGGGGCCGGGCGGCGTTCCGCAAGCGAGGCATATACCTTTTCCCCAATCTGCTTACGAGCGGTGCGTTGTTCGCCGGCTTCTACGCCATCGTGGCCGGGGCCGACGGGAACTTCGTGAACGCCGCGGTGTCGTTGTACGTGGCAATGATTCTTGACGCCCTGGACGGGCGCGTCGCCCGAATGACCGGGACCGAGACGGAATTCGGCCGCCAGTACGATTCCCTGTCCGACGTGGTCGCCTTCGGCCTGGCCCCCGCGGTAGTCGTGTACCAGTGGGGCCTGAAATACATGGGCGATTACGGCTGGGTCTGGGACAAGGTCGGCTGGGTGATCGCCTTCCTGTTCGCGGTGGGAACGGCGCTGCGGCTGGCCCGATTCACCGCCCGGGAGTCGGTAGGCGACAAGAACTTCTTCGAGGGCCTGCCGTGCCCGGCGGCGGCGGGCTTCGTGGCCGGTTTCGTGTGGCTGGCGGCCGATTCGCAATGGAGCGGCCTGCCGGTCCTTACGCTGGCCGGTTTCGTGACGCTGGCGACCGCGGTGCTGATGTGCGTGCGGATTGCTTACCCCAGCTTCAAGCATTTCGCGATGAACCGGCGCCTCCGGTTCACCCAGATGGCGGCGATTCCCGTGTGCTTCGCGCTGATCGCGCTGGACCCGCCGCGCATGCTGTTCACGCTGTTCGGCGTTTACGTGGCGCTTGGTCCGGGCCTTTTGGCCTGGCGCCTGGTGCAGAAGAACCGCCGACGGGTCATGCGCAAAGCCGCCGAGTGAGCCGCGCCGCTTCGCCACGGGCGTCGTGCATTTGCGCGCCCTGATGGGACAGGAAACCCGATTCAGCCGGGCGCAGCGCGATCTGCTGGACCTGATGGACACGCCCGTGTGGGCGCCGAAGTCGGCGGATGACGCGCCCGTCGACGCCGCGCCGGGGGGCGAAGGCGGGGCGCCTTCGCGGAGGACGGGACGTCCTCCCGCCCAGGACGAGTCGCGCGCGGCGACCTCAATGCCGCCGGCTGCCGCAGCGCCGCCGGAACTGGAGGCGCTGCGCAGCAAGGTGGCGGCCTGCACCGCCTGCGCGCTGCATTCCGGCCGCAGGCAGACCGTTTTCGGCGTCGGCAACCCCAGGGCCGACTGGATGTTCGTGGGCGAAGGTCCCGGCGAGGAGGAGGACCGTCGCGGCGAGCCGTTCGTGGGGCGCGCCGGCAAGCTGCTCGACGCGATGCTGCGCGCGATGAACCTGGACCGGACGATCGTCTATATCGCCAACATCGTCAAGTGCCGTCCGCCCAACAACCGCAATCCCGGCCTGGACGAAGCCGCCGCCTGCATTCCCTACCTCAAGCGCCAGATCGAATTGATCGCGCCGCGGCTGATCGTGGCCCTGGGCGCGGTGGCGGCACAGCGCCTGCTCGAAACCGACCGGCCGGTCGGCGCCATGCGCGGCAAGCTGCACCACGCCGCGCACCTTGAACCGCCGGTGCTGGTCACCTACCACCCCGCCTACCTGCTGCGGTCTCCCGGGCAGAAAGGCAAGGCCTGGGAGGACCTGCAACTGGGGATGCGCGAGATGGAAGCCCTGCTGGCCGCTCGCAACTCCGTTTGAGCGCTGCCCGGACAAGACGTTCCGCTACTTTGCGGGTGCTGTCGGGCGATGCCTGGCGCTGGGCGATGTACGACTGGGCCAATTCGGCCTTCGCCCTGATCGTCATGACCTCCTTCGTCCCGCTGCTGCTGCGCGAACACTGGTCGGCTGGCGAGACGTCCACCGAAATCACGTTCATCTGGGGCTCGGCCAACAGCATCGCGGCGCTGCTGCTGGCCCTGGGCGCCCCGCTGCTGGGTGCGCTGGCGGATCAGGGCGGTCGCCTGCGCCGGATGCTGGCGGTTTGCGTGGTGCCGGGCGCAATATGCACGGTGCTGCTGGCGCTGCCGGGCGCCGGGCAATGGACGACGGGGCTTTCGCTGTTCGTTCTGGCCTGGTTCGGCTACTCCGCCGCCAATGTCTTCTACGACGCGCTGCTGACCGAGGTTGCCGAGCCGAAACAGTACGACCTGGTTTCCGCGTACGGCTTTGCGCTGGGCTACATCGGCAGCGCGATGCTCTTCACGCTGTGCGCGCTGGTCACGGTGGACCCCGCGCGCTTCGGCCTGGACTCGCAGGTGCAGGCGATGCAGGTGAGCATGCTGGTGGTGGGCGCCTGGTGGGTGCTGTTCTCGATTCCGCTGCTGCGAGGAGGCCGCCGCGCCACGGCCGCCGGCCGCCGGCCGCGCCTGGGGGCGGCCTGGCGGCAGCTCGGATCCACGCTGCGCGAGGCGCGCAGCTACCCGCAGCTCTGGCTTTTCCTGATTGCCTATTTCCTCTATATCGACGGCGTTTACACGATTATCAAGATGGCGGTGGATTTCGGCGCCGCGATCAATCTGCCGCCCTCGGACCTGGTGTTCGCGATCCTGGTAACGAACTACCTCGGGTTTCCCGCTACGCTGGCCTTCGGGTTCGCCGGGCGCCGTTTCGGTCCGCGGCGCTGCATCTACGCGGCGCTGGCGGTCTATTGCCTGGTGACCTTCCTGGCCAGCATGGCCAGCCAGGTCTGGCACTTCTACCTGCTGGCGGCGATGATCGGCCTCGCCCAGGGCGGCGTGCAGAGCCTGAGCCGGTCGATGTTCGCGCGCCTGGCCCCGCCCGGCAAGTCCACCGAAATGTTCGGCTTCTACAACATGTTCGGACGCTTCGCGGCGATCCTGGGACCGATCCTCACCGGCTACACGGCCCTGGTACTGGACAGTCAGCGACTGGGCGTGCTCGCGATCCTGGTCCTCCTGATCGCGGGCTTCGTCCTGCTGACCCGCGTCAGGGAAACGCCGGCGCATGGTTGACCATTCGGCCGGGAACGTCTAACTTTCACAAAACAATAAGAATATAAGCTGTTCGACCCGGGCTGCGGGGCATAGGGTTGGTGTGTTGTGCGGGGTTTACGTCTTGGGAGGCTCTTATGAAAAAGAGCGTGATCGCAGTCCTGGTGATTCTTCTGGTTGCGGCCGGCCTGGTTCTGCCGGCGGGCTACTTCGGCCAGGTCGCCGAACAGACTCTCGAGAGCCGTTTGGCGAACATGCCGTACGGCTTGCAGATGGAGGTTGTTGAGTACCGGCGAGGCTGGTTTTCTTCCACCGCGCGACTGGAATGGCAACCGCCCGAAAACCTGACCATACCCCCCATAGCCGGGCAGGGCCCTTTCGGGGGCGTTTCGGCGACTGACTTTTCGACGGTTCTCATGGCATTCGATTCCGGACCGATTGCGATTGATCTTGAGATCGCGCATGGCCCGGTATTTTTCGCGGTGGGCCCGGGCGTGGGCCTGTTCAACGCCCGGGGACGCATCGATCTGGACGGCGAGGCCATGGAGGCTGCAGCGGAATTGGACGAAAGCGCGGACAATTTCATAGATGTCCACGTGAGCTCCTTCTCCGGCGGCACGGTCAGCAACCGGTTCGAGTTCCAGACGCTGGCCGGGTACTACGGGCCTGTCTTCGTAACTCTGGCCGGCGGGCAGATTGCCGGCGAGTGGACCGGCCCGAATGCGTTCCAGTTGCAGCACGCAGCCCTGGAGAAAGTCGACGTGCATACCGGGATGGCCGATGTCGGCATCCGCGTTTCGATGACGGATATGGAAAGCCGGACCGAATACCCGCAGGGCCTGGCAGGCGGCGCGATCCTGGCCCCTTCCGAATCGAACACCTCCATTGCCGAGGTATATGTTGAAGGCGCGGGAGGAAATACGCTGATGCGCATGACCGGAATGAGTTCGCTGGGCAGCTCAAGCGTGGGCGAGGATGGCCGGTATCGAATCGACGGCCGGATGGAGATCGAGTCCCTGGAGGTCATGGAGCGTGAGTTCGGGGCAGTCGAACTGAACCAGGCTGCCGGAGGTTTCAGCGAAGCCGCGGTGCTGAAATTCGTGGACGCCCTGGGCGCCGGCGTTTTCGATGCTCCGCCCGATGACCCGCAATCGCTCGAGGAGCCGCCGCCGGAGCAGTCCGCGCCGCCGCCGGGCGGGATGCTTGCCGCTCTGCCGTCGCTGACCCCGGAGATGAAGGAAGCAATCCGCGCCATCGTGGCCGACGGCCCCTACGCCGACATCAGTACTGTCGTGATGTACCAGGGCGAGCATGCCCTGAAACTGGATTCGCACCAGGCCTTTTACCCCGATCGCGTTCCCGCCGGCGCGGATGTGGCCACTCTGCCCGCCTTCGTGTCGTCGTTCGAATACACGCTGGACATCGAAGTTCCGAAGGTGGCGGCCGAGGACCTGTTCGGCCCGGACCTGTTGCAGGGGGAACTGGCCCGGATGTTGCTTCAGGACAACGACACGGTCTACAGCCTCGGCGTGGCGCTCAGGAACGGCAATATTGAACTGAATGGACTGCCGCTGCCGCTGTCCCTGCCCACGGCTGCGGCCTCTCCGTTCGAGGAGTCGCCTTCCTTTCCGCTGGAGGAGGATGAGCCGAATCCCTTCAATCAGGCCCCGCCCCCTCCGCCGGACTGAGCCCTCCGGGCCTTCAGAATTCCTCCAGGATGCGGCCGTGGCCGTAGATCCGGTCGCGGATGCCCGAGCGGCGCAGCGCGTCCCAGTAGGTGACTGCGTTGATCGCCAGCACCGGCTTGCCCAGCCATGGCTCGACCTGCGCGCAAATGCCCATGGCCGGTAGGTTGGTCCCGACCTGCACGATCGCCTCGGCGTCGTCGCCGTCCAGCTCGCGCAACGCCGAGCGCATCCGCGGTCCCGTCGTATGGGCGATTTCGATCGGCGACGGGCACTTGAGTCCGATCAGGCGTAGCACGTCGAAGCCCGCCTCCAGGAAGTAGTCGCGCACCTGTTCGTCGCCGCGCGGCATGTGCGGCGTCAGCACCGCGATCTTCGCCACTCCGAAAGCCCGCAGCGCCGCGACGGTGGCCGTCGAGCCCATCGAGATTCCCACTCCGGCCCGCTGCTCCAGACCGTCCTGAAGTTCCGCCGCCTGTTTCACGCCGCCCCAGAACGCCTCCAGGGCCACGCCCATGATGACGTGATCGACCTGCGCCGAGCAGACCCGGTCTATGGCGTCGCCCATGCCGTCGCGCATGGCCTGCACGTGTTCGAGGAAGTCCTTCTCGGTCGTGATCTTGCGCTGGCGTATGCTCACCCGCCCGGTGTGGTTGGTGACGCCCGGCGGGCGCAGCAGTTCGCACTCCGGCTGTACCGTGGTGTTCGTGGAGGGCACGGCGAGGCCGACGCGCAGGCGGTGGCCGTGGTAGTCGGTCATGGGGGTACTCCGGGGGCCGATGAGCGTGCGGGGGATTGTAATTGCCGCCGAAATCATTGAGTATCCGCCCGGATGTCGCAATCATCATCGTCAACGGGCGGCGTATACCGGGTCCTCGGGTTGATTCCCCTGCGCCTCGAGGAGGGGGTGCGCAGCCGCCACGTGAATGCGCTCTACTTCGGCGCGTTCTTCTCCATCGGCCTGCTCACGTTCATCAACGTGCAGCAGGGCTACCTCTTCACGAACCTGGGCATTCCCCAGACCGAGTGGGGCGGGCTGGCCGGCCGACTTCTTCTGATCAACGAACTCGTCGTTCTGGCGACGGTGTACCTGCTTGGAACACTGTCCGACCGGGTCGGGAGGCGGGTGGTCTACGCGCTTGGCTTCAGCATGGTGGGCATCTGCTACGTGCTCTACCCCATGGCCACCGCGGCCGAGCACCTGTACCTGGCGCGGCCCATATTCGCGATCGGCGCGGCCTGCATATCCGCCATGCTGGCTTCGGTCATCAACGACTATCCCGACGAGGCCTCGCGCAGCCGGTTCCAGGCGGTGGCCTTCATCCTCAACGGGATCGGCATCAGCGTGGTCAATGGATTTGCCGGAAGGCTGATCGAAGGCTACAAGAGCATGGGCCTGGACTCGGTCATGGTGGGGCGGGCCACGTTCTGGACGGCGGCTGCGGCCTGCATGGTGGTGGCCGTGGTGCTCATCATCTTCCTCAAGCCGGGGGCGCCGGCCCAGGTTTCGAAACGGGAAGGCATTTTCAAGACCTGGGGCGTGGCGTGGCGGGCGGCGCGCAATCCCAGGGTGGCGCTGGCCTATGTCGGCGCGCTGGTCTCGCGCGGCGATCTGGCCGTCGTGAGCGTGTTCTATTCGCTGTGGCTGCGGCAGGTGGGCATGGAGCAGGGCCTGTCCAGCGAGGAGGCGCAGGCGCGCGCGGTACTTTTCTACGTGGTCGCCCAGGCGTTTGCCGTGCCCTGGGCGGCGATCATGGCGCCGATCCTCGACCGCATCGACCGCGTGGCGGGCATCGCGATCGCGATGTTCCTGGCGGCCTGCGGTTATCTCGCCATGCCGTTCTTCCCGAATCCCATCAGCAACTGGATGTTCCTTGGCGCGGCCCTGATCGGCATGGGCGAAATGTGCGCGCAACTTTCGGCCATCGCCCTGATCGGCAAGGAAGCGCCGGTGCGCGGCCGCGGCGCGGTGATCGGCCTGTTCAGCTTTTTCGGCGCCGTGGGGATCATGGCCTCCGGAGTCTTCGGCGGCTGGCTGTTCGATAACTGGGCGGCCTACGGGCCCTTCGTGATGGTGGGCTGCGGGAACGTGGTAGTGTTCACGCTCGCGCTGCTGTTGTTGCGGCACGAGGCCAGGCGCCGCAGGGCGCAGGGCGCAGGCATCGCCGGGCCGGAACCGGCATAAGAAGGGGAGCAGCAATGCAAAAGAATCGTCGTGAAATCATCCACAGCTTTGGCGCAGTCGGCGCCCTCGGGGCCGCCGCGCTTGCGTTCGGCCAGGCGCCGCGCAAAGCGGTCGCCGCCGAAGGCGACTCGGGCGCAGCCACCGATTACCTGAGCGGCCCGTACCTGGACCTGAGCACCCCCGGGGACAATCAGATCGCCTATGCCCGCCTGGCCAGCGACCTGGACGAGAGCAAGCAGCGTCCCGGCTGGTTCAAGGGCTACGTGATGGGCGTGCGTCCGGGCGAGGCGATCCGCGACCTGTTCGGATTTGCCGGGTTCGGGGTTTCGCGCCTGGAGCGCCAGCCGGACGGCGCCATCGCCCGGGTGCTGCGCGAAGTGGGCTTTTACACCGACCTGCGCAGCGGCGAGATCCTGGAGGAGTGGCACAACCCGTATCTGGACGAGACCGTGAAACCGGTGCCGATCGCCAACGATCCATTCAATATGGTGATCAGGGACCACTTTTCGCGGCCGCCGCAGTTCGGCGGCCTGAACGAGGCCGACGTGCGCCCGGTGGAGCCGTTCCTGCTGCCATGGCGGCAGCTGGGAGAGCGGCTGCAGATGGAGCGCCATATTCATCTTCACTACCCCAGCGCACTCGACCCCGAAGTGTGGGTGCGCGAGTCCTCGGGGGACAGGGTGCGGGTATCGGAGTTCTTCGCCTATTCCCTGAACGGCGCCGACATGCAGAACCCCGAACTCACCGCGGTCCCGTCGCACGGTGTCTGGAACCGCACCACCCCGTGGCTGCCGTGGATGCTGATGGGCCAGGCCGAGGGGCACTGCCAGTACGCCTGCTTCATGGGGTCGGGCGAGGACCTGGAGCAGATCCACGACCGGGCGCTTCTGGATTACACCGAGAAGCACTATGCGAAGTACTTCAACGCGCCGGAGACCTATTCGCCGGACACGCCCAGCCTGTCCAGCCTGGAGATGTACGCAATCGAGCAGACGCCGGCTCCGCCGAAGCAGGAAACCTGATGGCGGGCGACGGCAATGTGCTGGTATTCTTGCTCGCCACGCGCCTGCCGCAGTACGGGCTCCGGTGCTTGAGGGGATACGGCAAGACAGGTTCGCGGAATTAGGAACATCGCAATAAGGGGAAAACTTATGCAATCGCAAAGGCGAGATTTCATCAAGGGATTCGGGGCCGTGGGCGCGTTCGGCGCCGCGGCGCTGAGCATGGGCGCCTGCGGAGACGTCAACGTGACCGTCAACGGCGGGAACGAAGACTCCAACGCCGGGTCCGACGGCTCGCAGGATTATCTCAGCGGCCCGTACGTGGACCTGAGCACCGGCGTAGGCAACAAGATCGCCTACGCCCGCACCCAGGGCAATCTCGACGAGAGCGTCCAGAAGACGGGCTGGTTCAAGGGCTACGTAATGGGCGTGCGCCCCGGCGAGGCGATCCGCGACCTGTTCGGCTTTGCCGGCTTCGGCGTCTCGCGCCTGCAGCAGAACGAAGACGGATCGATCGCCAAGATCCTCCGCGAGGTTGGCTACTACACCGACCTGCGCAGCGGCGAGGTGCTGGAAGAGTGGGAAAACCCCTATACCAACGAGACCGTGCCCGTGGTGCCGATCGCCAACGATCCGTTCAACTACGTGATCAGCGATTACTTTCCCGAGCCGCCGCGCTTCGGCGGACTCAACGAGGAAGTGCCGCCGAAGATTCCCTTCGTCCTGCCGTGGCAGCAGCGCGGCCCCCGGATCGACATGGAAATCCATATCCACCTCCACTATCCGAACGCGCTGGATCCGGCCAAGTGGGTGCGCGAGTCCACGGGTTCGATGGTGCAGGTGTCGGAGTTCTTCGCGTTCCACCTCGATGGTGCGCAACTGCAGAACCCGGACTTGACCACGCTGCCGTACCACGGGGTCTGGAACCGCACGACGCCGTGGCTGCCGTGGATGCTGATGGGGCAGTCGCCGGGCTTCTGCCAGTACGCCGCATTCATGGGCGCCGGAGAGGATCTCGAACAGGTGCATGACCGGGCGCTGCTCGACTACGCCGAGAAGCACCATCCCAAGTATTTCAACGCGCCGGAAACCTACGATCCGGAGACGCCCAGCCTGTCCAGCCTCGAGTGGTACGCGATCGAGCGCACGCCGGCGCCGCCGAAGCAGGAGACCTAGGCTTCACGAACGTTCGAAGGAGTGCTCGCGGCCGCCGCCGGCCGGCCGCGAGCGCTTCGGGCTCTTTCGACAGGGCCCTGACGCCGCCGGCACGGGAGCGATGCTGAGATGCCCAGCGGATTCAACGTAGCCAAGGGGCGTGAACTGACGCCGGACCCGTCCGGCAAGCGTCTGGCGGGATTGTGGTTCGTGCCGGGCCTCACGACGACCAACGCATGGTCGTTCCTGTTCGTTTCGTTTACGACCGTTGGACTGCTTACCGCGATCACCGGTGTGCAGACCAACGTGCTGAGCGAGAACTTCGGCATTCCGGCCAGGGACCAGGGGCAATGGATCAGCGGCCTGGTGCTGTGGACGGAATTCGTGCTGCTCGCCGTGTTCGGCCTCGTGGGTGTGGCCGCGGACCGCATCGGACGCCGCCAGATATTCGCAATCGGGCTGCTTCTCATGGGCCTGAGCTACGTCTTTCACGCCTACGCGTTCGAGATCTGGCAACTGTTCGGAGCGCGCGTGCTCTATGCGGTGGGCATAGGGGCCGCCACCGGCATGCTGGCCACCATCCTGGCCGACTACCCGCAGGAAATTTCGCGTGGCCGCGTAGTGGCGATCAGCGGCGCCCTGACCGGCCTCGGGGTGGTGCTCATCAAACTGATGTTCGGCGACGGCGCGCGGGTGCTGGTGGAGATCCTGGACCTGTCCGAGGACTCGGTCCTGCCCCTGGGGCTGTTCCTTGTCGCGGCGGTTGCATTCGTGACGGCCGTGGTCGCGGCGTGGGGCCTGCAGCCGGGCACGCCGACCACGCGCGAGGAGCGCCCGCCGGTAAAGGAACTGCTTACCGCGGGCGTGCGCGAGGCGATCAGCAATCCCCGCATCGCCGTGGCGTACGCGGGCGCCTTTGTGGCGCGCAGCGACCTCGTGATCCTGGGCAGTTTCCTGACCCTGTGGGGACGATTTGCGGTCGAGAGCGCGGGGCTTACCGGGTCCGAGGCCCAGGCCATGAGCGTGCGGCCGTTTGCCGTCGCCCAGACTGCCGGCCTGCTGTGGATTGTCGTGCTGGGATTCCTGCTGGAGAAGCGCGACCGGTTGCTGGCGCTGGGAGTGGCCTTCGGCGTTGCGACGATCGGTTACCTGGGCATGTGGTTCGTCGGCGACCTGCTTTCGGCCAGGTCGATTCCGTTCCTGTGCCTGCTGGGCGCCGGGCAGATCAGCGCTTTCTGGGGCGCCACCACGCTCATCGGCCGCGAGGCGCCGAAGGCGTCGCGCGGCACGGTCGTCGGCGCGTTCAACCTGAGCGGAGTGCTCGGTATTCTGGTCTTCGTGGCGCTGGGCGGGTACCTGTACGACCGCTATGGACCGGTGGCCCCGTTCATCATGGTGGGCCTGGCCAACCTGCTGGTCATGGCGGCCACCGGAAGCCTGATGCTCAGGGAATCGCGCGCCGCCGCCGCCCAGCGCGCAGAAGGCGCCGCCTGAACACGGCTGCCGACACGAGAGCCTGGGGGGGAGGGCGTCCCGCCCTCCGGGAAGGCGAGACACCTTCCCACCCGGGAATGCGAGGGAGCAACGGTTGTGACTGAGTCCGGCGAGCGCGTCAACTGGCGCGCGCTTCTGAACCCGTACTTCCTGCAGGTTTTCGGCATCTGCCTGTTCGGCTGGACGCTGGCCAACATGGACCAGGCGTTCTTCGGCTACGCCATCCCTCCGATCAAGGAAACTTTCTCGATCGGCGACCCGGAAATCGGCCTGATCCTCTCCGCCTCGTTCCTCGCGGCAGCGTTCTTCATCGTGGTGGCCGGGCTGCTTACCGACCGCTACGGCCGGCGGATGATGTTCACGGTATTCCTTGCCGTTTCGGCGCTTATGGTCGGCCTCTTTTCGCTGGCGGAGACGCTGGCCATGCTTGTGTTTCTCCGCCTGGTCGGATGGTGTCTGTGTTCGGGCATGGTGCCGATCATCAATTCTTATGTGGTGGAGGCGTCACCCGCACGGTTTCGCGGGTTCAACGCCGGCATCCTGCAGATCGGCTATCCGCTGGGCTGGTTTATCGGCGGACTGCTGGCGGTCGAATTGATGGGTAACCCCGCGGTCGGCCGATCCGTGGGTGCGTTTCTTGAGTCGCTGGGCCTCCTTTCCGCCGAGGCGGTGCAGGGGGTCGGGAGCTGGCGCCTGCTGTTCATGGTGGCGTTCCTGGTCATACCCATCGCTGTGGTCCTGTACTGGTTCATACCGGAAAGTCGCCGGTTCCTGGCCGAAAAGGAGGCGCAGGAAGCGAGTGCCGAAGCGGGTATGACGGCCCGTGACCGCATAGCACTGTTACTCAGCAAGCAATACATCCGCCGCGTGTCGCTGGGCTGGATCGCGTCGCTGACCTTCGGCGGAGCCTACGCCGGGACCGCGTTCTTCTTTCCGACGTTCTTCCACGAAGTGCGCGGCCACACGTTGGACGAGGCCAACCTGATCGTGGGCGTGTCATACGGCATCGGCGCGATCGGCTACATCGCCTCTTCGCTGGTCGGCGAGTTCCTCACCACGCGCCGCAATACGGTGGCGATCTGGGTGTTCATCGCCATTCCCATCTGCGCAGCCGTGTTCTGGCTGGACCTGGGACTGGAAGCCGACATCGCCCTGATGGCGGCGATGACCTTCTTCTTCTACGGCACCATCGCCGTGCTGCAGACCTACCTGGCGGAAGTGTTTCCCACCCGGGTGCGCGCCACCGCGGTGGCATTCGTGGCCGGAATCGGCATCAACATCGGCTTCGCCGTCTATCCGCTTGTGGTCGGTGCGCTGGCCGAGATCATCGGCTGGCGATGGGCGTTCACCGTCACGGTGTTGCCCAGCCTGTTGCTGACCGGGGTGTCCACACTGTTTCAGATCAACGTTCGCTCCGGCGAGCGCCTGGAGGACATCTCGGACTAGTGCGGGAAAGGGACGCTTCCCCTTCCGGACATACCGTGAGCGTGACCCTGCTGCTCGGCGGGCAGCGGCGCGAATTCAGCATGGACCCGTCGCGCGGGCTGGACGTATTGAGCGCCGCCATCGAGGCCGGGCACACGCCTCCGCATTCCTGCCGCGGCGCGATCTGCGCCACCTGCCGGGCGCGGCTGGTGGAGGGCGAGGTGCGGATGCGCAAGGACCATGCGCTGCTGGAAGAGGAGATCGAAGCCGGGTTCGTGCTGGTCTGCCAGTCGCTTCCGCTAAGCGAAAGGGTGGTACTGGATTACGAAAGTGAGACCAATTGAACGATTCTGACACTGTTTGAATCCTTCTTGCGATAGCCCCGCGGCAGTCGCCCAAAGGGCTTTGGTGTTATGATCGCGGTTTCGATATTCTCGAATTTCCGGCATCAATTCCCTGGAGGAATAGCGGATGAAGAAAGGCAGTATTCCCTTTGGTTTTCTGGCGCTTGCGCTGATCGCTCCGATGGCCGTCGCGCAGGACGGCATGGTCCTCGAAGAGATCATCGTGACGGCCCAGCGCCGTGAGCAGAGCCTGCAGGAAGTTCCCGTGGCGGTCACCGCATTCACGGGCGAGGCGCTTGAGATCGCCAACATCACGGAGGCGGCCCAGTACCTCAACCTGACGCCCAACGTGAGCTACACGGAAGACGGGCAAGTGGGCTCCCGCGGCATCAGCATCGCAATGCGCGGCGTCAGCAACATCAACACCGACGAGAGTTCCTTCATTCAGTCGATCGGCGTTTATCTGGACGAATTCAGCGTGGCGTCGGTGGGGCAGGGCACCGTAAACCCGCAATTGCAGGACCTGGAGCGCATCGAAGTGCTGCGCGGTCCGCAGGGCACCTACTTCGGCCGCAACGCCGTGGGCGGCGCGCTCAACCTGACCACCCGCAAGCCGCAGCCCGAGTTCGACGGCAGCGCTTCCGTGGGTTTCCGGACATTTGAAAACGCCGCCGAACAGTACGACTTCAGCGGCATGATCAACCTGCCGGTATCGGACAATTTCATGTTGCGCGGCGTGCTCTACTATGAGGATTCAGGCGGCCTGGTCGAGAACATCGTGCCCGGCGGCGGAGATTCCGGCCACGATTACACGATGGTCCGGCTGTCCGCGCGCTGGCTGCTCGACGACGCCACCACCGTGGACCTCATGCTGATGAACAGCGACGAGCAGCAGGGCCACGACGAGAACGTGCCCTCCGGCGTGCTGGACACCGACTCGGTGGCCACTTTCCAGTTTCGCGGGCCCGGGAGCGAGTTCGTCGCGCCCATTGACCCCGGCACCGGTTTCTGGCCCGACAACCGCAGCAAGACCGCGCGCTCGGCAATCGGCGAGAAGAACGACAACACGACCAGCATAGCGGTCCTGAAGGTGGCGCGCGAATTGTCCGACACGATGACGCTGAACTGGATCAGCGGCTGGATCGACACCGATCTGGACCGGGTCTTCGATAACGACCTGGTCGCCGAGAATGTCGTGTTCCGGGAGCAGACCCGCGAAGGCACGTCGTTCAGCACCGAACTGCGCCTCGACATTACGTCGGATGTCTATGACTGGACGGTGGGCGCGCTGTACGCCCGCGACGAGAAGGACACCGAAAACGCGGTTCAGCTGGGCACCACCACCGTCGTTCAAGGGATACAGATCGGCGGCCTGCCTCCTACCTTCCTCAATGACATCTTCGGGCGTCCTTTCTGCCTGGGCTGCAGCACGCGCGGGTTCGAATTGACCAGCATCGCCGTGTTTACGGACCTGACCTGGCATGTGAATGAGCGCTTCGATCTGACGCTCGGCGGGCGCTATACCTCCGACGACGTGACCAACACGTTTTTGCCGATCGGACCGGCCGGCGGCCCCCGCTGGCCGAACGACCTGGTGCCGACAGAAGCAATCAGCAATGAAGACACTTTCAGCGACCTGTCGCCGCGTCTTGCGCTGTCCTACGACCTCTCCGACGAGGCCACGGTTTACGCGACCGTGTCGCGGGGTTACAAGGCCGGCGGTTTCTCGCTCGATCGCAACGGCGCCGACAATTCGGCGGTGAACGAAGTCTTTGATCCGGAAATTCTTACCAATTACGAGGTGGGCGTGAAATCCGAATTGTTCGGTGGTCGCGCGCGCTTCAATGCCGCGGCTTTCCTGCTGGACTGGCAGGATCTGCAACTGGAGACTTTCTTCTTCCTGGTTCCGGGTGACGCCACCTCGAATGTGCAGTTGACGATCAACGTGGAGGAGGCGCGCGCCACGGGACTCGAGGCGGAGCTCGCGGCGCTGCTGACCGACAACCTGACGCTGACCGGCGGCATCGGCGTGATCGACACGGAAATCCAGAGCGACGACGTGGCGCGGCTGAGCGGCAACCTGTTCGTGAACCTCAAGGGCCAGCCGCTGCCCCGGGCGCCGGAACTGACCTTCAGCATGGCGGCCGACTACCGGTTCACGCTGGATCAGTGGGACGGATGGGCGCGGCTGGAATACATCTACAAGGACTCGCAGTACTCCACCATCGAGGACGTGACCTATCTGCAGACCAGCGGCGTGACGGTTTATGGCGATCCGCTCACGCAGATGAATCCGATTGCGCAGGTGCCCAGCCGCACAGACGGATTTCCGTTCCGTACTCCGGAGGCGGACATCGTCAACCTGCGCGTCGGCGTGAATCTGGACGAGTGCTGGGAGGTCGTGGGCTACGTCGAGAACCTGACGGACGAGGCGTACTACACGGGCACCGGCGAGAACTTCGGCTTGAGCGGGTTCCGCCTGCGTCCGCATCCGCGTATCTGGGGCGCCAAGGTCAGCTACAAGTTTGGCCGCTAGTCGGCCGGCGAAGGACGCTTTCATTCCCGGCGTGATTGCGTCGGGAATGGTGTGCCTCGCGCTGGCGTTTCTCGCGTCGTCTCCAGCGGCTGCCCAGACCCGGGACGTCAATTTCGCCGTTGTGGGCAAGCACGCGGGGTATGAGCAGACCGGCGCCGGCAAGCCCAGGCGCCAGTACTACTCGTTTTTCTCGGAAATCTTCCTCGCCGACGGGACGCCGCTGGGCGAAGCTGTGCTGGTCCGGCCCGATGGCCGCGAGGTTCAGTTCACGGATCAGCGCGCCGTGGTCGGTCCTTCAAGAGACCAGATCCTGCTCATTCGGGGCGATCGGACCTACGACAGCGAGGCGGAAATCGACCGGGAATGGCCCAATGGCGAGTACGTCTTCCGTTACTCGCCGCCGGGCGCGGCCGATCCGGTGTCCATACCCGTCCGGCTCGGCGAGGGCCGATACCCCCAGGGCCCGCAGGTGTGGCTGGTGCAGAACGGCGAGCAGGTCCCCTCCGACAGCGTCGATTCCACGCTTGACCTTGTCGTCCGCTACATGCCTTTCGATTCCGGTCGTTCGGACCCGCGCGAAATCGTCGACGACATGATCTTCGTGATACTGCGCGACGAAGAGAACTACAAGGTGGACCACAGCGGCCGTCCCTTCCAGGGCCAGCGCTTCATGCTTTATTCGGACACCGAACGCGTCATTCCCGCGGGTGCGCTGGCGCCCGCAAGCCGATATGCCCTGAGCGTGGAGCACGCGATTCTCGAGGAAACGGCCCGCGGCTCAGGCGTGCCGGTGATGTCAACCCGGGCGGTCACGACGGCGCTGGAGATTCACACGCTGCCGCCGCTTCCGCAGACGATGGACTAGTCCTTGTAGTCTTCGATATCGGCCGGGTTCGGCTGCCGATAGATCGATTCGGGAAATTCGGCCTGTTCGGCGCCGGCGGGCGTGCGAAAGCGCAAACCGTGACCTTCCTTGATCGTGTAGGGAACCTGCGGCTGTCCCCCGGTTTCGAGGTTCAGTGAATACAGGCGTTGCCGCAGTTGCCGTACGACAAGCGTGTGGTCGGGGTCACCGATCAGATTGCGCATTTCTCCCGGGTCGCTTCGCAGGTCGTACAACTCGTCCGTATCCCAGATGCCGTGGTACTGAATGAGCTTGAAGTCGTCGGTGCGAAGCGCGAAAGTCGTGGGCGTCTGGGGGAATACCCAGTTCCAGAAATACTCGTAATACAGCTCGGAACGCCAGTCCTGCACGCTCTCGCCACGGGCCAGCGGAGCGAAATCGACGCCGTGCACGGGACTCGAAGGCGTAACGCCGGCCAGCGCAAGGAGGCTCGGCGCGATGTCGATGTTGGCCACCATCTCGTCCACCACCGTGCCCGCGGGGAAGCGCCCGGGCGCGTAGGCGAGCAGCGGCACGCGGATGGATTCCTCATAGGCGTTGCGTTTGTCGATCAGTCCGTGTTCGCCGAACAGGAAGCCGTTGTCGCCCATGAACACCACGATCGTGTCCTGCGCGATGCCCCGGTCGTCGATCCATGCGAACAGCCTTCCCAGGCTGTCGTCAACCGCGGCCAGCGCACGGTTGTAGTTGCGCTTGTATTCGCGAATGTCGAGGTCGCCGTGATAGGCGAAATCCACGCCGTGCCAGCTGTTGCGCTGGTTGCGGACCCACATGGGCTTGCCCGCGTAGTTTTCCGGCGTGTCCGCCGAACTGTCGGGAAGCCTGATTTCAACGTCCGCGTAGAGCTCCCTGTGCCGATCCGCGGGCGCGAAATCCGCATGCACGGCCTTGTGCGACAAATACAGGAAGAACGGTTTTCCGCGATCGCGCCCTTTCAGCCACTCCATCGCGTAGTCGGTCAATTCGTCGGTAATGTAGCCCTGCTGCGGAACGCGGTCTCCGTTGACGTTGATCGTGCTGCCGTCAACGGGGAAATAGTTGCCCTGTCCGGCGAAACTGACCCAGTGATCGAATCCCGGCTGTTTTTCGTCGCCGTGCAGGCCCATATGCCACTTTCCCACATACGCGGTCTGGTAACCGGCCGCCTGCAGGTCCTGAGGAAAGAAGCGTATGCCGGGACTCAGGCTGCGCTCCAGATTGTCGACCACGCCGTGCGCGTGGGCATAGAGGCCGGTGAGGATGGAAGCGCGGCTCGGCGAGCATAGCGAGGTCGTCACGAAGGCGTTTCTGAAATGCACGCCCTCCGCCGCGAGCCGGTCCATGTTCGGCGTGTTGATTTCGTCATTCCGGAAACCCAGGGCGTCATATCTCTGGTCGTCCGTGAGCACGAAGATGATGTTCGGCCGAGTCGGCGCAACCGCGGGGTCCTGCACGCACGCGGAGAGCGGAATCAGCAGCGGCATCAATGTCAGACACAATTTCCTCATGGTTGCATTCCTTCCTGCCGTAACGGGCCGTGTCACCCGGGCTAGAAAAAGACCTCCAGCGGCTCGTGCGGCGCGTCGCAGTCGACAAGGTCCACACGTTTTTCGCGAATCCGAAAACTCTTTCCGCCGGGCGCCAGCCGGTAGGTGAACAGGCCCGCGAAGTTGCGGACTCTCTCGCCCCGGCGCTCGATCATCTGAAACCGCCGCCCCACGATCCAGTCGCCGCTTTCCGTTTCGATTTCACGAAGCGCCGCCGGTCCCACGGTCCGGCTCGTGCGAATCCCGCCGGCGAGGGAATGCGCGGCCTCGTGCGTGATGCGATCGATGCGCATTCGCATCAGCCCGCGGCTCTCGCGAAAAAGGGACGAGTGCGATTGCGCGTCGTCCTGGGCGGGCGACAGCGGCACCCAGTAGAGGCAATCTTCGCTGAACAGCCCCAGCCATTCGTCGTACCGCCCCAGGTTCAGGTATTCGCATTCCAGGTACAGGACGCGTTCTGCCGCCCTGAGCCGCGACGAAGGTACTTCGACGTTTTCCGGCAGGACGATCACCTGCTATTCCCCCATGTAGGCCCGCCAGGCGCGGTACTGGGACCGAACGTATTCTTCGCTCAGCGCAGTGTCCGGGCCGGGACCGGGCTTTTCGTCCCGGCGATGCTGGCTGACCTGTCCCGGCAGACCCTCAAGTCCCCGCTGGACCCGGCGATAGGCCTCGGCATCGTCCGGCTTGACCAGCGAAGAGGGCGAGTGAATCGTGTTGGCGTAGCGGATGTTGCGCAGGAAGTGTGACTCCGGCGCGCCTTCCGCCTTCAACGTCCAGCTCTCGACCAGCGTGCGGTCCGGCGCCAGCGGGGTGAGCCGGCGCATCTGCATGTACTGCGGATGGGCCGAGGCGCCAGGGTAGAAGCAGGCGTTGTGCAGGTTGCGGGTCAGCGCCCGGTCCGCGCGCCCGGCGCCCCAGGCATTGTCCAGCGCCTCGCGGTAACCGGCGTCCCTTCCGTCCGCTTCCTTGCGAAAGCCGCTCATGTCGCTATGGCCGTGCGGGTGACAGCGCACCGCAAGCTCGCCGAACGTGGCCAGCGGCTGGCCGTTGGCGGCGACCCAGCGAACTTCTTCCCGGGGCTCTTCCTTTGCGGCGGCGGCGCGGGCGGCGGAGATCGAGGACTCGTGCACGTGCGGCGGGTGCAGGCCGTCGTGCAGGTTCTCCAGGTACACCTTCCAGTTGCAGCGCAGCACGATGGCCAGCCGGCCGCCGGCCACGCCGAGCCTGCCGGTGGGTGAGCGGTCTGCCATCAGGTCCAGGGCCTCGCTCGCCGGGCCCAGAAACTCCGCCAGCGGCAGCGGCTTTTCGGGTTCCTCCAGGCGCACGAAAGCGAAATCGCGGTACGTTTCCACCGGATACGATTCGAGCGACCAGGCCGGGTCACCGCAGCGCGGCGCGTCATCGCCCCTGTAACCGCCGGGCAGCGGAAGCTGCTTCAGCGCCCCGTCGGTCGCGTAGGTCCAACCGTGATACGGGCAGCGCAATCGCCGGGCCCGGCCGCAATCGCGCCCAACAACGGTAGCGCCGCGATGGGCGCAGCGGTTAAGCAAAGCGCGCGGTGTGCCGTCCTCGTGGCGGATCAGGATCAGTGGCCGGCCGGCCACCGTTGCGCGCCGGTAGTCGCCCGGCTGCGGAATCTCGCTTAAGTGCCCGACGTAGTTCCAGCAGCGGGCGAACACCCGTTCGATTTCCGCGGCGAATACCTCGCGGCTCGTATAGACCCGCCCGTCGACGGCCCCATCCCGAACCATTTCCCCGAACATGGCCGCATATAGTATGCGCGGGCCATGGGGAAAGGCGTGCAAAGTCGAGCAGGGCGATGGTGGATCGTGGCCGTGGCGGCCTTCGGCTTGTCCACCAGCCCCGGCCAGTTCGCCTACGGCGCCTTCAGCCTCTTCATCGAGCCGCTGGAGCAGGAATTCGGCTGGGCGCGCGCCGACATGAGCCTGGCGCTGACCCTGTTCACCCTCTGTCTTGCCGTGACCCTGCCGTTCATCGGGCGGCTGGTGGACCGCTACGGGTCCAGGCGAGTGCTGGCGCCTTCGATGCTGGTGCTCGGCGTCGGCCTGTGCGTGCTGGGCTGGCGGCTGGACGCGCTCTGGATACTGCTGACCGTCTATGTGCTGATCGGCGTGCTCGGGGCCGGCGCCAACAGCCCGCCCTATATGCGCACGGTCTCGTCCTGGTTCGATCGCCGCCGCGGGCTGGCGATCGGTACGGCCATGGCCGGGGCCGGGCTCGGTTACGCCTACGTGCCGCCCATGGTGCGCTACATCAACGACGCGTACGGCTGGCGGTTCAGCTTCCTGGCGCTTGGGGCGATCATCATCTTCGTGGCCACGCCGCTGGTGGCCCTGTTCCTGAAGGACCCGCCGCGCCCGCGGACCGCCGCAACGCCGGGCCCGGAAGGAGCCGTGGTCGAAACCACCGGGGACGCCTGGCGCGAGGCGATGGGCCGCGGCGTGTTCTGGATGCTGATATGCGTGTTCGCGCTGCTGTCGTTCAGCCTCTACGGCATGCTGGCGCACTTCAAGCCCATGCTCAGCGGCATGGGCATTCCGGGCGAGGAAGCCGGATGGATCGCCGGCATGGTGGGCATCGCCGTGATGGTCTCGCGGGTCGTGATCGGCTATCTGATCGACCGGATCTTCGCGCCCCGCGTCGCACTGGTGGTGTTTCTGCTTTCCGCGGCGGGAATGGCCGTCCTGTCCACAGGCAACGCGCCGGGATTCGCGATACCCGCGGCCTTGCTGCTGGGCCTGAGTATGGGCGCGGAAATCGATCTGCTCGCCTATCTCGCGGGGCGCTATTTCGGCCTCAAGTCCTTCGCCGTGATATACGGCCTGCTGTTCAGCGCGTTTCTGGCCGGCACCGCGCTCGGTCCCTGGGCCTACGGAGCGGCCTACGACGCCGACGGTTCCTACGCGGCCATGCTGCTCGTCGGCGCCGGCTGCTGCGCCGTCGCCGCGCTGATCACCGGCTTTTTGCCGCGCTGGCCCGAAGCCGCGAGGGCGCCTCGATGAGGAAGTGGGTGAACAGGCTGGCCGAGGCCGGCGAACTGCTGACCGTGGACAGGGCGGTCGATCCGCGATTCGAGCTGGCGGCGGTGACCAAGCGCGCCCAGCAGGCAGGCAATCGCCCGATCCTGTTCCGAAACGTCAAGGGGACGCCGCTTGAAGTCGTGACCAACCTGTTTGCCGATGAACAGCGCCTGCGAAGCCTGGTGCCCGTGAGCGACGGACCTTTCGCCGCCGCCTACGCGAGCATGCTGGACGCGGCGGAGTCCCGGGTCGAACCCCCGACGCGGGAGGCCCCGCCGTCCGGCGACCTTCAACAGGGACAGCTTTCCGATCTGCCGCTGATCACCTACCACGAGCGCGACGCGGGTCCGTATTTCACCGCGGCGATCGTGCTGGCCCGCGATCCCGATACCGGCGTGTCCAACCTGTCGTTTCACCGGGCGATGTACGCCGGTCCGCGGGAACTGCGCCTGCGGCTGGGCGACAGTCACGATCTGACCGACTACCAGCGCCGCGCCGAGGAGGCCGGACGGGCGCTGCCCGTTGCGCTGCTGATCGGCGTGCCGCCGGCCGTGTTCATGGCCGCCGGCACTCACCTTCCGGCCGGAGTCGACGAGTACGCGCTGGCCGCCGAACTGGCGGGCAGGCGGGTGGACGTGTATTCCGGCGCGGACAGCCGCCTCCCGGTCCCCGTTGCCACCGAAGTCGTCGTCGAGGGCCGGATCCTGCCAGGGGAAAGGCGCCGGGAAGGGCCGTTCGGCGAGGTGCTCGGATACTACGTTCCCGAGGCCCCCAATCACGTCATGGAAGTCGAGCGCGTGACCTGGCGGCGCGATGCGAAGTTCCACAGCCTGCTGTGCGGTTCGCGCGAGGACCTCGCCCCGCTGGAAGCGATCAATGCAGCGCGCGTGTACCGCGACCTGAGCCGGCGCCTGCCCGGAATCGTAAACGTCTCCTGCGCACCGGCGTTCATGAACACGACGGTGCAGATCCGCCCGCAATACAGGGAGCACGCGCGGGATGTAATGGAAGTCGTTTTCGACAGCCACGCCGACTACAACCAGTTGTGCTGCGTGGTGGAGGAGGATGTGGACCTGAGCGACATGAACGCGGTGATGCACGCCTTCATCACGCGCGGACGCGTCGATGCGCGGACCCTGGTCATCAGCGACCGCGCCGGGTTCTACCGGGACACCGAGGACGATTTCGTGGGCAGGGTAGGGCTGGACGCCACCCGTCCTTTCGGCCGCGAAGGCGAATTTGTCGTGAAGGAAGTGCCGGGGCTGGACGCCGTGCGGCTGGAGGATTACCTGACGCGCGGCAGCAGGATGTAGGGCCAGGGACTGGGCATTTCGCTGACCGGCATTTCGATCAGGCCCGGCGCGTCGGCCACGAGCGCCTCCCGCAGCGCCTTGCGCAGTTCTTCGGGTGTGTGCGCCCGCCATGCTTCCAGCCCGAACGATTCGGCCATGGCCTTGAAATCGGGATTGGTCAGGCCGGAGGCGAAAACGCGCCCGGAATAGCGTTGCGCCTGGTCGCGGCGCACGTTGCCGTAGCCGTCGTTGCTGAACACGATCACCACGACGTTGAGTCCGTGGCGCTTCGCGGTGGCCATTTCCGCGCCGGCGTAGAGAAATCCGCCGTCTCCCGCGAACGCGACCACCTTGCGGTCGCGATGGGCCGCCTGCACGCCCAATGCGGTGGGATAGCCGTAGCCCAGGTTGCCCTGGAAGTTGCTGCTGATGTAGTGCCGCGCCCGGTAGGAAGGAAACGCGAACCAGGACGTATAGGCCATCTGGGTGACCTCGTCCACCAGAAAGCCGTCTTCGGGCAACTCCTCGCGAACCACTTCGAGCACGGCAAGCTGAGGCGCATTGTTGCGGGCGAATTCCTTCCGGAATCGTCGCTTCAGGCCCAGGAGCTCCTTCTTGCGCGACTCCCGCTTGCGGTTGACGCTCTCAAGCGCATCCGCCAGGTCCGTCAGCCCGGCGCCGGCGTCGGCGCAGAGCGCTACGGTCGGCGCGCGCCCGCGACTGAAAGCGCTGTCGTCCGCCTCCAGCCGCACCACCGGCAAGCCGTCGTCCAGACCCCATTCCAGTTCGGGTTCCGTGAACCGCGTGCCGACCGCCAGCACCGCGTCCGCATCGGCCCACAGCGCGTGGGCTGCCGGAAGGTTGATCCCCAGATAGTGGCGCTCGTCGATGACGCCCTTGGCATTGAAGTTGGCGGCCGCCGGCGCCTGCAGTATTTCCGCCACGCGCTTGAGTTCCGCTCCGGCATCCAGCGCGCCCGCTCCGGCGATGATGATCGGATTTCGCGCGGAACCCAAAACTCGGGCCGCCTCCTTCACCGCGTCCGGGTCCGGCGCGCTCGTTTCGTACGAGGAGGCCGGTTCGAGCAGCGCGGCTTCGCAGCCACCCTCCATCACGTCCGGAGCCATTTCCAGCGCCACCGGAAGCGCCCGTCCCGTATGCAATTGCCGAAACGCCTCGGCCACCATTTCCGGCGCAGCCGCGCCGCTCGGAATACGCTCGGCCCACTTCGTCAGCCGCTGCAGGATCCCGAGTTGATCGTGGATCTCGTGCAGCATGCCCCAGCCCCGGTCGATGTGTTGCGACGGGACCTGGCCCGCCAGACACAGCACGCGGGAGTTGGTGGCATAGGCCGTGACCAGAGCGGATCCCGCGTTGAGGACGCCGGGTCCGGGCACCACGCTGAACACCCCGGGGCGCCCGGTGGAGGCGGCATAGCCCAGCGCCATATAGGCCGCGCCCTGTTCGTGGCGGGAGTTGATGACCTGGGTGGGACGCTCGTACTGCGCCAGCGCGTCGAACAGTCCGTAGGTCTGACCGCCCGGGAGCCCGAAGACGGTATCGACGCCGTGCGCCAGCACCGAGCGCACCAGCGCTTCGCCTCCCGTCATTTCAGTCTTCATGGGCGATGAGGACTTCGAAGCGGGATCCGGTGGCGCGGCAGAACTCCACGGCGTCCTGGCCGGCGGCGGCGTTTTCTTCCCAGGCCATCGCGGCGTCGAAGTCTTCCCTGGGGCCGAACTGCAATCCCACGATCAGGTACAGAGAGGGGTCGGTGCCGATGGAGTTGCCCGTTATCCGGTTGATGACCAGCTTCTTGAGGCCGGGAATCCTGCGCACCATCGGCGCGTGCACTTCGCCGAAATGCTTCTCGAAAGCGTCAACGTCGCGCGGGCGTGTGTAAGTAACAAGTAGCTTGTGCATTGCCCGATTACCTCTCTCCTCATCGTCCGTCTTGTCGTCTACAGGGCCAGGGCTGGCCGACTATGTTAAGGCTTGATCCGTTGCTGCCGGAACTCGTGCTGGGCGAAGCTGCCGAGCACGCGGACGATGTCGGTGTAGTACTCGATTTCCTCGAGCGCCGAGAGCACCGGGGCGTCGAACTCGTGGCCCTCGACCTCGACATAGAAGCGCGCCCGGTCGAAGTTCTCCGAGCCGATATAGCTCTCGAGCTTGGTGAGGTTGACGTTGTTCGTGGCGAAGGCCCCCAGCGCCTTGTACAGGGCCGCCGGCACGCTGCGAAGCTGGAACCACAGCGCAGTGATGTAGTCCGTGTCCCGATCCGCGGGTCCGGTGTTCTTTTCCCTGGCCAGCACGATGAAGCGCGTCGTGTTGTGCTGCTCGTCCTGAATGTCCCGGCCCAGGCTGCTGAGTTCATACAGCTCGCCCGCCAGCGCGGAAGCGATCGCGCCGATGGACGGATCGCCCCGCTGGGCCACTCGTTCCGCGGCTGCGGCAGTGTCGCTGGCCGCCCGCGGCTCAATCCCCCGTTTACGCAGGTAGCGCCGGCACTGCGCGAGCGCCTGGGGATGGCTGTAGACCGCCTTCAGGCCCTCGAATGTGGCGCCCGGAACGGCCAGCAGCTCGTGGCGTATCGGCTGGAAATACTCGGCCACGATGTGCAGGGCCTGGTGGGGCAGAAGCTGATGAATGTCCGCCACGCGGCCGCCCAGGTTGTTCTCGATCGGAATCATGGCGAGGTCGCCGCCGCCGGCCTCGACGATCTCGAAAACGTCCTCGAAACTCGGGCAGGGTACGGCTTCCAGCTCCGGATGGACGGCGCGGCAGGCGAGGTGCGACCAGGCGCCGGCGATTCCCTGGTAGGCGATGCTCAAAGGGGGTCCTCCGGAAACAACGGCGGGAGTATACTCCTCCGCCCGCGCGTCACCCGAGAAATCCCATGAACGACGAAAACACCAACCTCGAGCTGGAAGCGGCGGTGCTGCGGCGCCTGCTCAGGCACCTGGACGAGAACAGGGACGTCCAGAACATCGACCTGATGATCGCAGGCGGTTTCTGCCGCAACTGTCTCGGCCGCTGGTACGCCGAAGCGGCCAACGAACACGGGATCGATCTGACCGAGACCGAAGCGCGCGAGCGGATCTACGGCATGTCCTACGCCGATTGGAAGAAGAAGTACCAGAAGCCGGCCACCGAAGAGCAGCTGCGCCGCTTCGCGGCCCGCCACGGCTAGGCGTTCCTATTCGAACGGATCGAGGCGTTTTTCCGCCGACGGCAGTTCGATTTCCGCGTAGACGGGCAGTCCGCCGCGGAAGGGGGGCAGGGCCTCGCCTTCGATCAGCGGCTGAAGATAGGTCCGGGCCGCCTCGGTGATGCCGTAGCCGTCTTTCGTGATGAACCCGCGCGGCAGTTCCTTCTCGCGATTGGCCACCTGGTCGAGGGGGGCGGAGGACGTTTCCCAGGCGTAGGGATCATCGCCGATGCGCTTGATTGTCACCATTTCCGCGTTGCCGCCGGCAAGCGCCAGTTCGACGCCTGACCGCCCGGCCGCGTAAGCGTGCTCCAGGTCGGTGGCGGACGCCAGGTGCCGCGCCGAACGCTGCAGATAGTCGCTGATGGCGTAGTGGTGCTTGTAGCCCAGGTTCTCGCGGATCATGTTCGCCAGCACCGGCGCCAGCCCGCCGAGCTGCTTGTGGCCGAAGGCGTCGGTGCCTCCCGCTTCGGAAAGGAAGCGGCCGTCGCCGTAGCGGGCCCCCTCGCTGGCCACGATCACGCAGTATTCGTGCTGCTCGACGGACTCCCGGACCCGTGCCAGGAAGCTGTCCGTTTCGAAGGCAACTTCCGGGAACAGGATGATGTGCGGAGCGTCGCCCGCGCCCGATCCCGCCAGCCCTCCGGCGGCGGCGATCCAGCCGGCATGCCGCCCCATGACTTCCAGGATGAAAACCTTGGTCGAGGTCCGCGCCATGCCGGCGACGTCCAGCGCGGCCTCCCGGGTGGACACGGCCACGTACTTCGCCGCCGAGCCGAAGCCGGGGCAGCAGTCGGTGACCGGAAGGTCATTGTCGACGGTCTTGGGCAGGCCGATGCATGTGAGCGGGTAATCCAGCCGCCGGCCGAGTTCGGAAAGCTTCAGCGCCGTGTCCATGGAGTCGTTGCCGCCGTTGAAGAACACCTGGCCGATCCCGTGCGCGCGAAACACGTTGATCAGCCGGTGGTATTCGCGCTCGTCGTCCTCGAACCTGGTCAGCTTGTAGCGGGCCGTTCCGAATGCGCTACCGGGACGCTGGCCCAGGGCGGCCACATCTTCCGCCGAAGCGGCGTCGGTGTCCAGCAACTGTTCGTGCAGCGCGCCGAGGATGCCGTTTCGCGCGGCGTACAGCTTGCCGACCGCCGGCCTCACCCGGCGCACCGCCTCGATAACGCCTTGGGCGGTAGCGTTGATCACAGCCGTGGGACCGCCCGACTGGGCGTAGAGTGCATTGGGCGCGGGCATGCGGACAGTCGCTTTTCTGCGTGGACCAGCGTGTACGATAGCACCCCCTTTACCGGGACAGCACACAAGGCCGGAGGACTCGATGCGGATAGTTTTTCTGGGCGCTCCGGGCGCAGGGAAGGGCACCCAGGCGCGCCGGCTTGAGGAGCGGAAAGGCTGGCCCCAGGTGTCCACCGGCGACCTGCTGCGCGCCGCCGTGGCGGCCGGCACTCCGCTTGGACTCGAGGCAAAGGCGGCGATGGATGCCGGGGAGCTGGTTTCCGACCAGCTGGTCATGCAGCTTCTCGGCGACCGGCTCGGGCGGGACGACTGTGACGGAGGCTTCATCCTCGACGGGTTCCCCCGCAACCTTTCGCAGGCCCGGCTGCTCGGAGAGTTGCTTGAGGGGTCGGGGCAGCAACTGGATGTCGTGCTGATGCTGGAGGTCGATCACGGCGTACTGATGAAGAGGCTGACCGGCCGCCGGACCTGTTCGGCCACCGGCAAACTGCTGAACATACATTTCTCGCCGCCGGAGGAACTGGCCGCCAGCCGAGCCGCGGGCGGCGAACTGATCCAGCGCGACGACGACAGGGAAGAGACGATCGCCAACCGGCTCTCCGTCTACGAGCGCCAGACCCGCCCGCTGCTGGAGCACTACTCGGGCCTGCTGCGCCGCGTTGACGGACTGGGCTCGCCCGATGAAGTTTTTACGCGCGTGTGGGTGGCACTCGAATCTCCCGGGAGCGAGGGCGCGTCCCTCGCAGCCGTCTCGCCTTCCCGGAGGGCGGGACGTCCTCCCGCCCAGGCTTCCCGCATGCGTCAGCACCGCCCCAACGGCGGCCGAAACCCGTCCTAGGAAACCGGGCCCGAATGGCTGCGATACTCCAGGGCGTACTGATGGTGTCGCTGGGTCTGCGCGGGCCCGACTCGCTGCCGGGTTCGCGCGAGATGCTGGTCCTGTGCCTGGTTCCCTGGGCGGCCGTAACCGCTATCGGTTACCTGATGCTGCTGCCGGCGCCGGCGCTCTTCGTTCTGCCCGTCGCGGCGTTCGAGTTGCTGCTCCTGCTCGGCTACTCGCGATTCGTGCTGTGGATGGCGGGCAAGCCCGAGCGCTGGCCGCAAACGCTCGTGTCGCTGCTCGGTGTGCAGGCGATCATAAACGCGCTGAACCTGCCGCTGGTTTACGTCGTCACGTCGCAGGAGCAGCCGGGGCTCTTGATTCAGGCTGCGGAATACGGTTTCCTGGCGTGGTGGCTGCTGGCCATGGGCAACATCTTCGCCCGGGCCATGGATCGCGGCATCTGGGCGGGGCTGCTCCTGTCCGTGGCCCACTTTTTCCTCTACATGATCCTCTACGTCGCGCTGACCCAGCTTTTCGGCATCCCGCTCGAAGCTTCCTGATGCATATTCATATTCTCGGCATTTGCGGGACCTTCATGGGCGGGCTTGCCGCCCTGGCCCGCGAACTCGGCCACGAAGTCACAGGCGCCGATCGCGCCGCCTGGCCGCCGATGAGCACGCGCCTGCGGGAACTGGGGATCGAACCTGTAATCGGCTTCGATCCCGCGCAACTGGACGCCGGACCCGACCTCGTGCTGGTGGGCAACGTCATGTCGCGCGGCATGCCGATCGTCGAGGCGCTGCTGGACAGCGGTCTGAAGTTCATGTCCGGCCCCGAGTGGCTTGGCCAAAAGGTGCTGCAGGACCGCGAGGTGATCGCGATTACCGGTACGCACGGCAAGACCACCACCGCGAGCATGGTCGCGTGGATGCTGCACGAGGCGGGCCTGGATCCCGGCTTTCTGATCGGCGGCGCGCCGGGCAATTTCGAGCGCACCGCCCGGTTGGGGGGCGGGCGGCATTTCGTCATCGAGGGCGATGAGTACGACACCTCCTTCTTCGACAAGAACGCCAAGTTCCTCCACTACCGCGCCGGCACGGTCGTCATCAACAATGTCGAGCACGATCACGTCGACATCTACCCCGGCCTGGAAGCGGTAATGTGGCAGTTTCACCTGCTGCTGCGGCGCACCCCGGGCGCCGGACGGCTGATCGTCAACGGCGCGGACGCCAACATCTCCGATTTGCTGGCAAAGGGTTGCTGGAGTCCGGTGGAGCGCTTTTCGGTCGATCCCGGATCCGGGGCGGAATGGCGCGCGGAACGTATCGAGGGCTTTCGTGCGAAGTTTTCGGGGCAGTCGGGCGAAGCGTGTTGCGATCTGGCTTTGCCGGGCGCGCATAACCTGTCCAACGCACTGGCCGCGGTGGCGGCCGCGCATGGCGCGGGCGTGTCAATCGAGCGGGCCTGCGGTGCGCTCGAATCTTTCGTTGCGCCGGCGCGACGCCTGCAATTGCTCGGCCGCTATCCGGCCGGTGCTTCCGGCGTTGCCTTGTACGATGACTTCGCCCACCACCCCACTGAGATTCGGGCGACCCTCAAGGCCCTGTCCGGCGACTACAACCGCGTACTGGCGGTTCTGGAACCGGCCTCCAACAGCATGCGCGCCGGCGCGCACCTGGCGGGCCTGCCGGCCGCGCTGGAAGGCGCCGCTCACGCCTGGCTGGCGCCTTGCGCAAGCCTGGAATGGGATCCGGAGACCGCGTTTGCCGGCCACGATCATGTCACGGTGTGCGCGGACGCCGCCCAGGCTGCGCGCGCCGCGGCTGCGGCTGTGGAGGCAGGCGATGCGGTCGTGTTCATGAGCAACAGCGGCGCTTCAGGCGCCGCCGGCCTGCTGGCGGCCGAGCTGACACAGCGCCGTCCCGGCTAAGTTATTGAGGCGCCTGGGGGCGGCGGGCGTGCGCCCCGGGCCCCGATTCGCTCACCGTGACGTGTACGCCCAGGCGGGACTCGCCCCCGCCGAAAACGGTCCCCCGGGTAGGCGCCGCATCGTTGTAGTCGCGCCCCACGGCGGTGCGGATGTGCCCCGCGCCGGCCCCGGCTCCGTTGGTGGGGTCAAGTCCCACCCATCCGAGTTCCGGCAGACGAAATTCCGCCCAGGCATGACTGGCGGCCGGCAACGGCTGTTCGCCCGAAGCCGCGCCGGGATTGAGATAGCCCGACACGTAACGGCTGGGAATGCCCCAGGTTCTGCCAATGGCGATCATCACGTGGGCGTAGTCCTGGCAAACGCCCCTGCCGGTTGCAAGAATGCGTTCGATGGGCGAATCCACCGCGGTGCTGCCGGGCTCGTAGCGCAGCACGTCGTGGAGCCGGGACGACAGGGTCAGCAGGGAACTCAGGGGGTCCTCGCCGCGCCCGATGCCGTTTTGTTCAACGAACGCGTCAAGCGCCGGCCCCGGCCGGGCCAACCCGCCGGGCGTCAGGAACTCCCAGTAGCGCAGCGACACGCCGGGGTCCGAAAGCGCATTCCATGCGGCCGCATCAATGCGTTCCGGCAGCGGCGGCGCGGCGGCCGTTTCCACTTCGCTGCTGGCGCGCACGGTGGCGCGGCGATGCCGGCGATGAATGCTGAGCAGATGGCACCGGTTGCCGAAGGCGTCCTCGCATGCCACCCAGTCTGCGGCGGGCCGGACATCCAGGCGGAACGACAGGACCTGTTGCCCGAAGTCCTCGCTCGGATGCAGCCGAAGAAGCATCAGGTTTCCATGCACCGCCGCCCCGTAGCTGAATTCGGAGACATGCTCCACGTTGTGGCGTGTCATGTCCGGCCGCCCCGGTCCTGGATTTCGACGGAGAAAAATGCGGTCGCGATATCGTCGTGCAGTTGCCGGCAGGATTGACGCAGGCGCGCCAGGGCCGCGAGCGCAGCCTCGTCGTCATTCGGGTCGCGCCTGGGCCAGTCAGCGTCTATCCATCCGGCCATGCGCCTTACGCGCCTTGCAACCTCGGCCTGTCGCGCCGGGGTTCCGGACACTTCCTTGAGCGATTCCGCGATCATGAACAGCGAGTGGCGGAGGGAATGCGCGAGGCGCGCGTCGGCCACAAGGAAATCGAGAATGCGATCCGGCCGGTGTTCCAGCGGGTACAGGTGGCGGTAGGCGAAGTGGGCCTCGCACACCGCCAGCAGCGAGCGCCATTCCCATTCGCCGTCCCGCCTGCTTGACGGGAAAACGGCGATATGCGCTTCCACAAGGGCGCCCAGCAGCTGGGCCCGCTCCACGAAGCGTCCCAGCACCAGGAAATGCCAGCCACCGTCGCGGTACATCGCGCTTTCCGCAATTCCCCAGAAGGCGCGGATGCTGTCCTCCGCGCGGGCGAAGAAGTCGCCCGGTTGCGCGGCCCAGATGGCCTGGATCTCCACGTCGCGGAGGTCCAGATGGGTAATGTTGAGGCACGACCACATGTCGCTGCCGATCACGTTGCGGATCTGGCGCGCGTTCTCGCGGGCGGCGGCCACGCAGTTGCGGATGGAGTCCGGGTTGTGGCGCGCGAATGTCAGGTCGTCGGCGAGCGTGTAGGCGTCCGCCGCCATGAAGTCCTCCTCGTCGCCGGCCGATTCCATGTGGCCGCCCACCGGCGAGCGTCCGGCGGCTAGGTACAGCCGGCGCCAACTGTCCGCAATCTGCTCGACCGGCCGGTCCTCCATGGTTGCGAGTTGGTCGCGAAGCAGCCGGCACCCATGCCGCGCCCGCTCCAGGTAGCGCGCCATCCAGTACAGGCCGCTGGCGTTGCGCGCGAGCATGCGGCGCTATTCCGAGAGCACCCAGAGGTCCTTGCCGCCGCCGCCCTGGCTCGAATTCACGACCAGCGACCCCGGGGTGAGCGCCACCCGGCAGAAGGCCCCGGGGGCCAGCCTCGTTTTCCGGCCCCGAAGAACGAAGGGCCGCAGATCGACATGCCTCGGCGCCGCGCCCCCCTCGGACAGGCACGGCGAGACCGACAGGTCGAGCGTGGGCTGGGCGATGAAGTTCGACGGATTCCTGCGGAGTTCCCTGGCGTAGTCGTTTCGTTCATCCGGCGTGGCGTGAGGACCCACCAGCATTCCGTAGCCGCCCGATTCGCCCACCATCTTCACCACCAGCTTGTCCAGATTGTCCAGCGTGTAGGCGAGCGATTCCGGATTGCGGCACAGGTGAGTCTCGACGTTGGCCAGCAGCGGTTCCTCGCCCAGGTAGTAGCGAATCATGTCGGGAACATAGGCATACACGCTCTTGTCGTCGGCCACGCCCGTGCCCGGCGCGTTGGCCAGCGTGACGTTGCCGAGGCGGTAGGCGTAGAACAGCCCCGGAGCGCCGATCTGCGAGTCGGCGCGAAACGCCAACGGGTCGATGAAATCGTCGTCGATGCGGCGATAGATCACATCGACCCGCTTCAGCCCGGCTGTGGTGCGCATATGCACGAATCCCTTGTGAACGACGAGGTCGCTGCCCTGCACCAGCTCCACGCCCATTTCCTGGGCCAGGAACATGTGCTCGTAGAAGGCCGCGTTATGGACTCCGGGCGTAAGCAGAACAATACAGGGATCGGACACGCCGTGCGGCGCAAGCTCCTCAAGCGTCTTTCGCAGCAGCTGCCCGTAGTGCCCGATGCCGCGAACGTGGTGGCGGCGGAAAACGCCGCGCAGGCTGGCCTTGAGCGCGCGCCGGTTGGCCAGCATGTAGGACACGCCGGAAGGCACTCTCAGGTTGTCTTCCAGCACTTTGAAACCTTCTTTGGTCCGCACCAGGTCGGTGCCGCACAACGCCACGTACACGCCGTGCGGGGCCTCGACGCCGCGCATTTCGATGCGGTATTGCGGGCAGCCGAGCACCAGGTCCACGGGCGCCACGCCGTCGGACAGGATCCTGCCCGGGCCGTACACGTCGGCCAGGAACAGATTCAGGGCCTTGAGCCGCTGCTTCAGCCCGCGCTCGATGAAGTCCCACTCCGCGGCTGCGATCAGCCGGGGCAGAAAATCGATCGGAATGATCCGCTCCTGGGCCCCCTCTTCGCCGTACACGGCGAAGGTGATCCCCTGATGCAGGAAAGATCGCTCGGCCAGTTCCTGCATCGCGGCGATGTCCTCGGCCGGCATCCGGTTGAGCGTTTCGTAGAGCTTCCGGCAATGCGCGCGCGGCGCGCCGTCGCCGTCGAACATCTCGTCGTAGAACTCGGGGCGAACCTCGTAGTTTGCAAACAGCCGCGACGTCTGTTCGCCGCCGCCGTCAAGTTGCCGCCCTCCCGGCATGCCGGCATTGTATCCGCCCCGGCAGCGTCATGTAGTATCCGGCCCGATGAGGCAATACAACAAGGCATTGCCACGGCCGACGATCCTGTTCGTCATGGCCGTCTGCATCGCGCCAGTGCGCACGGGTGCCGAACTTGACGAGTCGGGCTGCGTACTTGAGACGCCGGGCGTTTCAAAACGCTATGCGCAGTGTGCGGTCCTTGAAGTCCCGCTTGATCCCGGAGCGCCCGAAGGTGAGCAGTTCGAGCTGTTCGTTGCCCGTATTCCGGCACAGTCGGCAAGTCCCCGGCCCGACCCCCTGGTCCTGATCGCGGGCGGTCCCGGGCAAAGCACCGTGGACTTCTATATGCAGACGAGGGGCGCATTCGGGCCCGTGCGGCGCGAGCGCGACATCATTCTCGTCGATCAGCGCGGCACCGGGCGTTCGGCGACGGGCTTTCGGTGCGAATTGCCCGAAGATATCGATTTTCAGCTTGCCGACCAGGGTGAACTCAAGACCCTGGTAGCCGAATGCCTCGCAGGCCTCGAGCGCGATCCGCGTTTCTTTACCACGTCCGCCGCCGTCCGGGATCTCGATGCCGTCAGGCGCGAACTCGGTGTCGACCGGTGGAACATTTACGGCGTTTCCTACGGCAGTCGTGTCGCCCAGCACTACCTGCGGCGTTATCCGGAACACGTTCGCACGCTGGTGCTCGACGGCGTTGTCCCGCCGACTCTGGCGCTGGGCCCCGACCTGGCGTTCGACGCGCAGACGGCGCTCGACGGAATCTTCGAGCGTTGCGATCGGGACGTCGGGTGCGCAAATCGGTATGGAGATCTGGCGTCGACATTTGACGGCCTGATGTCGCGGATAAAGGATTCTCCCGTAACCGTTGCAACAAGGGACACGGCGACGGGGGAAATGAAAGTGACGCTCGTGACCGAGGAATACCTGATGGGCGTGACCCGGATGTTCAGCTACTCGGACGCGTTGGCGGCGCTCCTGCCCCTGATCATTGACGAGGCCGCAAACGGCCGCTTCGAAATGCTGCTGGCGCAGGCCGAACTGATCCAGGACAACCTCGAGCGGGCGTTGAGCTTCCCCATGCATAACTCGGTGATCTGCAGCGAGGATCACCCGTTTGATGAGGTGGAGACCTCCGGCGGCGCCGGGGATGCCTATCTGGGGACGTCGATCGTCGACGCCCTGAACACTATTTGCGCGAAATGGCCGCAAGGCATCGTCGATCCCGACTTCAGGGAGCCCCTGGTGAGCGCCCATCCCGTGCTGTTGCTGTCGGGCTCCAACGACCCGGTGACCCCTGCCAGGTATGCCGAGGACGTGATCGCCGGAGGCCTGAGCCGTGCCCTCCACCTCGTGGCGGACGACCAGGGGCACGGCATGGCGCCCATCGGCTGTATGCGGGACCTTATGCGGGAGTTCATCGACACGGAAGAGACCAAATATCTCGATGTCCGCTGCCTCAATCGGGTGATACCGGCGCCCTTCTTCCTCAACGCCGCCGGCCCCGGCCCCTGAACCGGCGTCTCGCGGGTGATTCGGAAGCTCTCGTGATCGAGGTCCAGGCGCTTACCAAGCGGTTCGGCAAGATTTCGGCGCTGTCCGACGTGAACTTTCGCGCCCGGGACGGTCGCATTACCGGCCTGCTGGGTCCGAACGGCGCCGGCAAGTCCACCTGTCTGAGAGTGCTCTCGACGGCACTGTGGCCAACTGCCGGCGCCGCGCGGATCGGCGGGATCGATGTCGCGACGGATCCATTAGCAGTCCGCGGGATCATCGGCACTCTGCCCCACGACGCCGGCCTCTATCCCCATCTCACGGCAGTCGAGAACATACGCTACTTCGGACAGCTCTGCGGCCTGGATCGCGCCACGCTCGCCGGGCGAATCGATCGTCTCGTGCAGCGACTCGATCTTGGCGATGTGGCCGACCGCAGGGCCAAGGGGTTCTCGCAGGGCGAGCGGACAAAGGTGGCGCTTGCACGGGCGCTTGTCCACGAACCTCCCCACGTCTTGCTTGACGAACCGACCAACGGGCTGGACGTGATGGCCATTCGCCAGCTACGCGGGTGGTTGCGGGAACTCGCCCGGGAAGGCCGCTGCGTTCTGATCTCCAGTCACGTCATGCAGGAAATCTCGGCGCTTGCCGACGATCTGGTGATCATCGCCCGCGGCAGGATCGCGGCAAAGGGAACGCCGTCGGAACTGGCTGCCCGGTATGAAAACCAGGACCTCGAAGAGATATTCGTCTCCGCGGTGGGCGGCGAGCCGTCATGATGTCGGCGATTCTCACGGTCTGCCGAAAGGAGATACTCGATAACTCGCGGGACAGGCGCACTCTTTTAACGGCTCTACTTCTTGGCCCGCTCATGGGGCCGATACTCTTCGTCTTCCTGATCAACTTCACGATCTCCAGGGCCAGCTCATCGGGGGAAAAAGCAATCCACGTGCCGATCATCGGCGCCGAACACGCCCCCAACCTCGTCGCGTTTCTTGCGAGTCGAGGCATTGCGGCCTCAAATGGGCACGGTCTCACGAGCATCGACGATGCGATGAATGCAGTGCGCAACGGTGATCGGCAAGTCGTTGTCTTCATCGATGCTTCATTCGGCGAGGAGCTGGCGAGCAGGACCGGCGCTCATGTGGGTCTGATATACAACGCGTCGGACACCACGTCGGGCGGGCGTACAGGACGTATCCGCGGGTCGATCAATGCCTACTCCCAGCGGATCGGCGCCTTGAGGCTGCTGGCCCGGGGGCTCGACCCGTCCGTCGCACGCCCGCTGATTATCGATAATTTCGATGTATCCACCGCAAACGAGCGCTCTTCCCTTCTGCTTGGTATGCTGACCTATTTCCTGTTGTTCGCGACCCTGATGGGAGGGCTTTATCTGGCTACCGACACCACGGCCGGCGAGCGCGAGCGCAAGTCGCTGGAGCCGCTGCTTGCGACCCCGGTGCCCCGCTCGAGCCTGCTGCTCGGAAAAATGGGAGCGACCGTCGCGTTCATGCTCCTGTCGCTTGCCCTTACGCTGGCATGCTTTACGGTCGCGGTGCGCTTCATGCCCCTTGAGGAACTGGGCATGAGCAGTTCCTTCGATCCGGGAACGGCATTGTTCGCTTTCCTGGTGCTCATTCCATTCGCGCCGCTCGGCGCGGCCCTGATGACGGTCGTGGCGTCATTCACCAAGAGCTACAAGGAAGCCCAGACGTATCTGGGCCTCGTTATCCTGGTTCCGACGTTGCCGCTGATCATTGCATCGGTAATGAATGTCCGGCCCTCGCTGGCGCTCATGGCGGTTCCGAGCCTGAGTCAGCACCTGCTCGTCACCAACCTGATCCGGGCGGAACCCATCGAAGCATCCATGCTGGCGCTATCCGTGGTATCGACACTGCTGCTCGGAGTGCTGCTGGCGTGCGCAGCGATCCGCCTCTACCAACGTGAACGCATCCTCGGCTGAGCGGCTCCCGCCCTGAATTCGGGAAGCGATGAGCCTCCCGTCTTCGCGGAGGGCGGGATGCCCCGGCGCCTAGCGAACGACGGTCATTTCGTCGATCAGCGCTTGGGCGCCGTCGACTTTTTCCATGACCCAGAGCATGTAGCGCGTATCCACGTGGATCGTGCGCGTGATGCTCGGGTCGAAGTCCCAGTCCGAGTTCACGCTCTCCAGCGTGCCGTCGAACAGCAGCCCCACCAGCTTGCCGTGGGCGTCCAGCGTCGCCGAGCCTGAGTTGCCGCCGGTCGAGTCGAGGTCGGACAGGAAATTGACCGGCACGGAACCGATGGAGTCCAGGAAATAGTCGCCGTAGTCGCCCGCGCGGATCAGGTCGAGTTGTGCGGCCGGCGAGTTGAACGGTTCCTCGCCTGTGTCCTTCTGCACGATGCCTTCTAGGCGCGTGAACGGCTCGTACAGGAGTCCGTCCGCGGGCGAACCGCCCATTACCGTGCCGTAAGTCACTCGCAGCGTGGAGTTCGCGTCCGGGTAGGCGGCATGGCCCTGAGACTGCTGCCAGTTGATGATCGCGAGCATGTACTGCGGGTTGAGCAGGTTGGCGCGTCCGCTGCGGACCTTGGCGGCCTCTTCCCGCTCCATTTGCGTTTCGTGCAGCGCCGCCGCCAGGCGAATGAAGGGATCTGCATGGCCCTCAAGCTCTTCGGGCGACGCGTCCATGAGCGCCAGACGCGTATTCAGGTCGTTCAGGACCGTATCTTCGTAGTAACCGTCGAGCTTTTCCGACAGTTCCCCGTCGCTCAATCCGGGCGAGAGGCCCATTGCTTCGTCCAGCGCCTCGAAGCGCATTTCGGCGGGCTGGGCCAGATAGCCCTTGAGGAACAGCATCCATTCGGCCTTGTCCACCGCCGGGTCATAGCGGCGGTCGATCACGCTCATGCGCTGGCGGAACATCGCCATGTCGCGCTCCTGGTAACCGCTCTCGCGCGCCGCGTCCGGCTTCCCACGCTCGTGCGCAAGGCGGTACAGGCGCTGCGCCGCACCCAGAAGCTGCGGCCGCAGCGCGTTGCCGTACCAATAGCCGCGTTTGGCCTCCGCCGTCCGTTCCTCGGAAAGCGCGTCCAGTTCCTCGATCGCCTGGCCCAGCATCATGCGGTGCGGGTCGGCCGCGATCCAGTCGTTCAGTTGCGCTTCCCTTTGCGCCCGGCGGCCGACCAGGTCGTTGCGGCGCGCCCCGTCGATCTGGCCCTGGAGGTTCTTGAGCACGTTATTCAGTTGGGCCAGCCTGGAGGCATAGCGAATGCGGGCCTCGCTTCCCTCCGGCGCGGCGGCCTCGATCGTCGCTATCCAGTCGGAGAAAAAGCGGACGAACTCGGGATACTGCCAATCGAAGGTCTGCCTGACGGAGGCGAGGCGGGCGTAACGGGAAGTGCTTCCCGGGTAACCCATGGCCATCACGAAGTTGCCGTCCTCGAGGCCGGAGGCGGACACCTCGAGATAATGCGGCGGCGAATACGGGACGTTGTCCTCCGAGTAGTCCGCGGGATTGCCGTCCGGCCCGACATACGCCCGGTAAAAGGCGAAATCGCCGGTATGCCGCGGCCAGCGCCAGTTGTCGATGTCGCCGCCGTACTTGCCGATCGCGTCGGCCGGAGAGTACACAATCCGCACGTCCCGGATTTCCAGGCGCCTGATCAGTTTGTACTGCAGCCCGCCGAAGAACGACGCGGCCTGGCAACGGTAGCCGGGTTCCGACTCGCATTCCCTGATCAGGGCCTTGCGGCGCTGCTCGATCTTCGTGAAACGCTCACGCGGCGCCAGCGCCGGGTCCAGTCCCCCGGTGACTCGCTCGGTGACGTCGTCCACCTGCAGCGTGACATAGACGCGCGACCCGGGAGCGGCCGGGAGCTCTTCGGCCATCGAGGCCGCGAGAAAGCCGTTCTCGAGGTAGTTGTTCTCGCTGGTGGAATTGAACTGCACCGAGCCGCGCGCGCAATGATGGTTGGTGACCACCAGGCCGTTCGGCGAAACGAACGAGGCCGTGCAGCCCCCCAGCGAGATCACCGCCCCCATCGGAAACGCGGTCAGATCGGCCAGCGCGGCCGGGTCCAGTTTCAGCCCCGTGTCGCGCAGATCCCCGGCGATCCCGGGAATCTGCTCCGGCGTAAACATGCCCTCCTTTGCGAACGCCGCGTCTCCCGCAAACGGGCTGCAAGACAAGCAAAAGAGGATCGAGATGAGTCGTTGATGCAGTGACATGATGAACGGTCTTGTGCTTCAGTCAGGCGCAAGTATGTACCCGTAGCGCCACTAAAGCCTTTTCTCCTGCCCTTTCCCTGTGGAGAGCGTTGAAGCCAGGATGGCGGAACCGAGCCAGTGAGCGCCGATGCCCCGGCGCGAACAGCGCCTCTCAACAGGGAAAGGGCAGGAGAAAAGGCGAGGGCCGGCAGCAAGCAATTTGCTCCCGCGCATCGGTAGAATCAGCATCGCCATGTTTCTCGCGCTCCGGGATCTCGTCTTCGCCAAGGGCCGGTTTCTGCTCATGGCCGTGGTCATCGTCATGATGGCCCTGATGATGGTGCTGCTGACGGGTCTCTCAAGCGGTCTGGTAGACCGCAACATTTCCGGCATCCGCGCCCTGCCCATCACCCACCTCGCGTTCGAATACGACGACAAGCCCACCTGGTCCAACAGCATGGTCGAACGGGCCATGTGGGACGGCTGGGCGGACCGGCCCGGAGTAACGACTTCCACTCAGCTGGGCAACACGATGTTCAACGCCCGGACCTCCAAGGGCGAACCGATCACGCTGGCGCTCTGGGGCATGGAGCCGGGATCCTTCATCGATCCCGGCGCGGACGCCGGCCAACCCATCGGCGGCGACCCCTATGGCGTGGTGGTCAGCCGGATGCTGGTTGCGGAAAACAACGTGGAGATCGGGGATACCATCGTTCTGGACCGGGTGCTGACCGAACTCAAGGTGGTCGGTCTGCTCGACGCCCACAACAACATCGCCCACACGCCCATCGTCTATGCGCCGTTTAGCCTGTGGGCCGAAGCGTCCTACGGTCCGCCGGGAGGGCCGCCGGAAGGCGAATCGCTGCCCGACATCCTCTACGACTTCGCCACCGTGGTGGCTCTGCAGCTCGAGGAAACAACGGAGATCGCTCCCATCGACGAGGAGCTGTTCACGGTCGCGCTCGACAAGCCCATGTCGTTCGTGGCGTCCACCGGCTACAAGGCCGAGCGGGATTCGGTGCGCATCAACCAGGGTTTCCTGCTGGTCATCGCGACGCTGATCATCGGCGCGTTCTTTTCGATCTGGACCATACAGCGCACCCAGGAGATCGGCCTGATCAAGGCGCTGGGCGCGTCCACGGGATATCTCGTTCGCGACGCCCTGGGGCAGGTGTCCCTGCTGCTGGCCGTTGCCGTGACCTGCGGCGTGGGGATCGGATACGGCCTTGGCGACCTGATCGTCGAACGCACCGACATCCCCTACGTCATCGATATCCGCGCCATGCTGATATCCGGCGCGCTGGTCATCGGCGGCGGCCTGGTGGGGGCGGTCCTGGCGGTGCGCAGGATTGCCCGAATCGATCCGATCATTGCGCTGGGGCAGTTGCGATGACGCTCGCAGTCGATTCCGTATCCCTGGTCCTCGGCGACGGCGACCAGCAGGTCACCGCCCTGAACAACGTCTCGCTGACCGTGGAGGCGGGCGATCTGTGCGCCGTGATGGGACCGTCCGGAGCCGGGAAATCGAGCTTGCTGGCGGTCTGCGGCGGCCTGCTGCCGCCCACCTCCGGGCACATCGTCATCGAAGGCAAGGACCTGACCGCGCTGGGGGAAGGCGACCGGGCGCGATTGCGGCGCGAGCGAATCGGATTCATTTTCCAGCAGTCCAACCTGGTCGCCGCGTTGACCGCCATGGACCAGCTTCTGCTGATGGCTCACATCAACGGCCGCAATCCGGACGGGGGCCACAGGGAACGGGCGGCAAGGCTCCTGGAAGAAGTGGGTCTCGCCCACCGCGCCTCGCACCGTCCCGACCAGATGTCCGGCGGCGAACGCCAGCGGGTCGGGATAGCGCGGGCGCTGATGACCGAACCGTCGCTGTTGCTGGTGGACGAACCGACTTCCATGCTGGACCACAGCCGCGGCGGGGAAGTGGTCGAATTGCTGGCCAGACAGACCAGAGAGCATGGCGTCGCCACGCTCATGGTCACGCATGATCGGGCGATGCTGCCCTGGGCCGACCAGGTGGCGGAAATCGAGGACGGTTTCCTGAGCCCGCCGACATCTCCGCACCTCAACGGAGGACCTCCAGATGAGACCTAGACGATTTCCTTTTCCGATTCTCGGCGCCGTGGTGCTCGGCGTGGGTCTTGCCTCCATCCAGGCGCAGGAGGACCACGGCGCGCATCGCGCCCACGGATACCAGGGTCACGATATGCCGATGCCGCCGCCGGACGAACTGGGACGCCGCCGCATGGGCATGGACATGCGCGACATGCTGAGCGAGGACGTCATCGCCGGACTGAAGGAAAAGATCGCCCTGTACGGGCTGCTCACGGACAACGAACTGCGCATCAACGTGGCGCAGATGGGCGAGAACTACACCTGGTACGTGAGCGACGCGGACGTCAGGGACGAGATCGGCGTGCTGGTCCTGTCACATGGCGTCAGCGAGGCCGGCGACAGGATCATGACCGATTCCATGCGCGCCATCGCCGGCGAATTTCCCACGGCCATCGGTTACGGCATGGCCATGATGACCTCGTCCCACCTGCAGGCGGCCATCGACGATCTCGAGGCTGCCGGCGCCGCGACAATCGTGCTGGTGCAGACCACGTCGACCGTCCATAACTCCATGACCCGGCAGTGGGAGTACATCCTGGGCCGGCGAGACGAGTCTTCGTACCTGACGGTCAAACCCATCGAAACCGGCGCGAAGCTCGTTTTCGCCCCGCACATGGACGACCACCCGCTGATCGCCGAAATCCTGTCCGATCATGCGCTGGAAATCAGCACGGACCCGGACAACGAAGCCTTGTTCCTGGTCGCCCACGGCCCGGAGGACGACTTCGACAACGAGCTCGACCTTCCGGTGATCGAGAGCCTGGCCGAGCAGGTCAAGGCGGCGACCGGAATCAGCGAGGTGCGGGCCATCAATCTGCAGGACGACGCCATCCCTCCCGTGCGCGAGGGCAACGTGAGGCAACTGAAACGCTGGATGCAGCAGGCGCAACGCAAGGGCAAGAAACTGATCGTCGTGTCGCCGGCTTCTTCCGCGGACGGTTTGCAGCACCACATCAGGCAGGATCTGATCGGCCTGGACTACACGTTCAACGAGAAAGGCCTGTCACAGCACCCCAATTTCACCGAATGGGTCGTGATTACCGTCCAACAGACGATCAGCGGGTAACGAGGCGGCGGGGTTTCTGGCGGGATTCGGAGCCGGTGAGCTCCCCAAGCGCTCCCCGCTCGCGCAGCGTTACCGGCACCCGGACGCCCAGCCGTTCACGAATCAGCGCGCCGAAGCGATCCGCCAGGCCCGGCAGCCGCGGATCGTCGGCTTCAATCTCGATGTGGAGCTGTTCGCCCTCGCGCACGCAGAGGTAGTCGCCGGCGTATTCCTCCAGATCGACCAGCACGGCGGCGGCCGCCTCGGGGTAGAAATTGATGCCCTTGAACTTCACCATGTTGTCGCTGCGACCCAGGAAACCCGCGATCCGCTCGAACGGCAACCCCAGCGCGTTGTTCCCGGCCAGCCGCGCGCTCATGTCCCGCGTGTTGAAGCGGATGATGGGATAGGCGTCGTCCTTGTACAGGCAGGTGCAGACCAGTTCGCCGGCCTCGCCGTCGGCCGCCGGGCGCTGGCTGTCGGGGTCGAGGATTTCGAGGAAGTGGGCGTCCTCCATGACGTGCATGCCATCGAGATCGGGGCCTTCGGTGGCGATCAGCCCGGTGTCGCCCACGCCGTACCAGTCGTAGACCGTTTCCGCCGCCCAGGCTTGGGCCAGTTCATCGCGCGGCATCAGCCCCAGGTGAGTGGAAATCATTCGCACCCGAATGTCGCGTCCCGGCTCCAGCCCCCGGCTGCGCGCGGTATCCGCCAGCTTGCGAAGGTAGTCGGCAAAGCCCACCAGCACGGTGGCGCCGAAGCGCGCCATGTTCGCCACCTGGCTGACCGAGGGCGTCTCGTTGCCGGCGCCGGCCGACAGCATCAGCGCCCGGGTGTAGTGCAACGCGGCCTCGCGCACGAAGTGCCCGGCGTTCACCATCCCGTGCGCGTAACTCGAGTGCACGACATCGCCGTCCTTCAGCCCCTGCAGCAGCCAGGCGCGCGCCACCATGAGCGCCTGCAGTTCGCGGCTCCGCGGTCCGAAGAAGATCGGCTGCGGCGCGCCGGTCGTGCCGCTCGTTGTCTGCATGACCAGCCCTGCCGGGCCGGCCCGCGGACCGTCGTCGCGATGGGCGTGGTAGTCGCCGAAGGGCGGGTTCGCCTCGACGCTGTTCATGAGATCGGACTTGGAGAAGACCGGCAGCCTTTCCAGGTCCTCCAGGCTCTGCACGTCGCCCGGCTCCAGCCCCGCTTCTCCCCACAGCCTGCGGTAAAACGGAGTGGCCCAGGCGCGCTCCAGGCAGCGCCGGAAGCGTCCTTCCTGGATAGCGCGCAACTCGTCGCGGCCCATGCCCGCGAAGCGCGTGATGAAGTCGTCTCCCAGCGGGTATTCGCGCCTCAGCCCCGCCGGGTTGGCGACTGAAAAATAATCGGGCAGATGGTTTGCGCTCATGGCTGAAGGAGAGGATAGCCGACGGACGGCTTCGGGCGAATAGCCGGGACGTGATCCCTGCGATGCGCACGGCGCCACGGTGGTACCATCCGGCGAATGTTGGCAGGCACGATCGCCCTTCTTGCTGTGGGCGCAGGCGGCGTAGCCGCTGCCGATCCCCAAACGGACATCCCGATCATGGGAGAAGCCGCGATGCCGCGCTTCGATCAGCCGCTCACGCACGAGCAAGCCGCGGCGTTCTCGGGGCTGGCGCTGGATTGCATCGTGACGGAATATCCGAACAAGCCGGGACAGGTGATGCTGGGCGAAGAGTCGGTTCTGACTCCACGGCAACTCCATCCCGTTTTCTATGGTTGCTTCGACTGGCACTCGGCGGTGCATGGCCATTGGCTGCTCGTTCGTCTGCTCAAACTCTATCCCGGACATCCGGCTGCGGAACTGACCCGCAGCGTGCTGGAGGCGCAATTCAGCACCCAGGCCTTACTGGAGGAAGCGGAGTATTTTGACGAGGACCAGAATCGTTCTTTCGAGCGTATGTACGGCTGGGCCTGGCTTTTGCGACTGGCGGTGGAGCTTCGCACGTTCGAGGATCCCTACGCCCGCCAGTGGTTACTGCGACTGGCGCCGCTGGAGCAGCGCATCGTGGCATTGATGATGGGCTACCTTCCCCGCCTGGACTGGCCGGTGCGAACGGGGGTGCATCCGAACACCGCATTCGCGCTGGGCCAGGGTCTGGACTACGCGCGGGCAACAGGGCAGGGCGAGCTTCAGCAATTGCTGGTTGAAAGAAGCCTCGCCTATTACGCCGCCGACCGTGCTTATCCAGTGAATTACGAGCCCAGCGGCGAGGATTTCTTTTCCGCGGCGCTGGCGGAGGCGGACCTGATGCGCCGGGTCCTTGACTCGGCGGAATATTCCGATTGGCTGGACGGTTTCTTTCCCGCCCTGCGGGAAGGCGAACTGGGCCGGCTGCTGCAGCCGGCCACTGTCAGCGACGTGACCGACGGCAAGATCGTCCATCTGGCCGGTCTGAACCTGCACCGGGCCTGGACCATGCGGTCCGTGGCTCGCGCATTGCCGGCGGGCGATCCTCGCGCCGGCGTGCTGCTGGCGTCCGCCGTAGACCATATGGCGGCGGGCCTCGACTACGTTTTCAGCGGGCACTACGAGGGAGAGCACTGGCTGGCGACTTTCGCGATCTACGGATTGACCGACGTGGATGCAAGGCAATGAGTGCCGCTGCAGCTGTTGCCGGAGTGCGGGACGGCCTGCTTGCCTGGCTGGAGGCGCTCGGTGACGCGGTTCTTCGCCTCGACGAGCCGGTGGCGGTGGAATACGAGGCCACCGCGTTGCAGCACGCGCTGGACGCCGAGGGCCGTTATCCGCCCGTCTGGGTGCGGCAGCCACGGCTTGCCGATGGACGGATATCGCCCTTCGGCCTGGTCACGAACCTGACCGCCAGCCGCGAACTGGTCTGCTCGGCGCTGGGACTGGCCGATCATCGCACGGCGGCTGCCTGGTGGGCCGGGCGCCAGGAACATAGAGTCGAACCGGTCGCCATGCCGGCCGAGGCTGCGCCCGTGCGTGAGATTGTTCTTGCGGGCGGCGAAGTGGATTTGCGTTTGTTGCCGGCCACGGTTCAGCATCAGGGAAACCCCGGCCCTTACCTCACCGCGGCCCACGCGACCACGTGCGATCCCGAGTCAGGCATCGACAACTCGGCGATCCAGCGCTGCTGGATCAAGGACGCCCGAACCATGAGCTGGTTTCCGTATCCGAATTCCCACAATGCGCGCAATATGCGCGCCTGGCACGAACGGGGCGAGCCCTGTCCGGTAGCGTTCTGGATCGGTCACCATCCGGCGGTAAGCGTGGCGGCCCAGGTCAAGCTGGGTTACCCGGAAAGCCACTGGCCCGCGGCCGGCGGGCTGATCGGCGAACCGGTCCGGCTCACTCCGTCGCTCAACTTCGACGGCAGGCTGCTCGTTCCGGCGGATGCGGAAATCGTGATCGAGGGGCTGGCCCATCCCGGCGCCACGGCCCCGGACGGGCCGTTCGCCGAGTACACGGGCTTTCTCGGGCCGGCCGTGGACGCGCCGGTCTGCGAAGTCCTGTCGATTACGCACCGCAAGGGCGCGGTGCTGCATGACTGCGGCTCCGGCCTGGCCGACAACCTGACTCCGGACAACATCGCCATGGAGGGCAAGCTGTTTTCGCTGGCGCGCGCCGTGTCGCCGCGCCTGATCAACGTGCACGCGCCAGCCGAGGGCCGGCGATTCCTGGCCCTGCTGCAGTTCGACGGCGCCCTTGCGGGGGAAGTCCGCGACGCGCTGGCGGCAGTGCTTGCCTGGCGCCGCGTCAAGACGGCCGTGGCGCTGGATTCGGACATCGACCTGTTCGATGCGCAGCAGATCAACTGGGCGCTGGCCACGCGCTTTCAGTGGGACCGCGACCTGATCCGGGTCGACGATCTTTCAACCTCGTTGCTCGACCCGTCGCTGGAACCCGGGCGCAAGACGGCTTCCAAGGCGGGACTGGACGCGACCCTGCCGCGCCATCCGTCCACGCCTCCGGTCGCGCATCCCGATCCCGAGGCGCTGGAGAAGGCTGCCGCACTGTTGAAACAGCTCACCGGGACGGGTCTGGCGGACGGCTGGCCCGTAAAATGACCAGGGCCAACAGGCCCTGGACTATGCGAACGCCCCGATGGGCGTTATGCTGCGCCCGACAAATGGGAGGAAAAGAGAAATGAGATATCCACTCCGCGCGGCGCTGGGCGGCGCCGTGCTGCTGATCCTGGGCTCGGCGGCGACGGCCGCCGAGAGGCTGGATCCGGTCAACCCGGACCATGCCATTCTTCTCGGACAGAAGATGAACTGTTCGCTGAACGAAGGCGAAACGATCCTCTACTGGTGGCAGGGCGGCGCCATGAGCCGCATGCCGGGCGAGAAGGACCGACATATCTTCAACGTGCAGGGCATGAACATACGCCAGTGCAAGAACTTCGAGGATCCGGAACGCGGCCATGGCTACCGTTCGGTGTCCCGGGAACTGCTGATCTACCTGGATCCGGACACCAACGAGGTGCTGCGCACCTGGACCAACCCGTGGACCGGCGAGGAAGTGGAAGTGCTGCACGTGGCCAACGATCCGGTCAACATGCGCGGTCCTGCGTACGCGCGGCGCCCCGACGGAACGGGCATCACCTTCAACGGGCGCTTCATGAAAGGCCGCGTCTGGACCACCGGATTCGCGCCGCTGTTCTACACCAACCCGCTGGCCGGCGAGTACCAGGAGTACGTGGGCGGCACCTATCACGCGATGGAAATGCTGAACGCCTATGCCTACGAGGACGAGCTGCTGGATCCCGAACTCCCGACGCTCAAGCGCTACACCCTGTCCTGGGCGCGCACTTCGAAGTGGCTGCCGTGGATGAAGATGGGCGATCGCCCCGGGATGATGATCTTCACGACCGTCGGCAAACGCGTTGCCGGGATCGATGACCTGACCGAGCCGCTGCTGAGCGAACTGCGCAACAACTATCCCGACTACGCCGAGCCGCCGCCCCTGGACGATGCGCGGCCCAACGTGACCAGCTGGTCGTATTTCGGATCGATGACCGAGCCGGAGGGGGAATGGAGACAATGAAAGCAAGAAAAACTGTACGCGCCCTGGCCGGATTGACCGGGGCGCTGTCGCTGGCGGCGGGCGCCGCGTACGCCGGGCAACTGAATCTCGACGACCCCGACGACATCATTCGGCTGCGGATGAAGGTCAGCTGCTCGCTGAACGACGGCGAGACGGCGCTGTACTGGTGGGAGGGACGCATGTACTCCCGCAAGCCGGCCGAAAAGGACCGCCATCTGTTCAACGTACAGGGCATGAACATCCGCCACTGCGAAACCCTGAGCGACCCCGTGCGCGGCCTGGGTTATGTCGCCCGCTCGCGGGAACTGATGTTCTACCTGGACCCGGAGACCAACGAGATCCTCAGGACCTGGACCAATCCCTGGACCGGCGAGGAAGTGGAAGTCGTGCAGGTGGCCAATGATCCGCCCGGCAACTACCGCGAGAACTGGGCCCGCGACGAGGAAGGCAATCCCACGGCGACGCTGTCCAATTTCTTCAAGGACGGCGTGATGATGAACGGCGGCGGCGCCGCGCGGCTCTTCTACAGCAATCCCCTGGGTGGCGATTACCAGCAATCCGTGGGCGGAATCTATCATGCGATGGAGTTCGGTACGGGAGCCTCGCCCGTCGATGAGATCCTGGATGCGGACATTCCGGTGGCGCAGGACCGGATCATTTCGTGGGGGCGCGTTTCCAAGTGGCTTCCGTGGATGAAGATGGGCGACCGCCCCGGCGTCGCGGTGTTCCATACCGCCGGGATGCGCCTGAGCAGCTACGACGAATTGCCGGCCGTGGTGATGGATGAAATCAACTTGAATCACCCGGAATACGTCGAGCCGCCGCCGATACGCACCGAGAACCCCAGGGAAACGTCCTGGACCGTGTTCAAGGACCACATCGACGCACAGCGCGCCGAGGAGAGCCAGGCCGACTAGGCTGCTGATCCCGCCTTAGTGGGCGCGCTCGATCAGGCGCGTCAGGCTTGCGATGTGCTCCCCCAGTTGGGTGCGTCCCGAATCGGTCAGCTGATACCAGGTCACAGGCCGCCGGTTGCGGAAGCTCTTCTGTATCTTCAGGTAACCGGCGTCTTCGAGCTTGCGCAGGTGCGTGCCCAGGCTGCCGTCTTTTTCTTCAAGCACCTGCTTCAGTCGGCTGAATGACATCGCATCGTGCCTGGACAGCAATACGCAGATCGCCAGCCGTACCCGGTGCTCGAACAAGCCCCTGAGCGAACCCAGTTCCTCCAGGGTCGCGACGTCCGGGTCAGTCTTCGGCACGTTGCGCCCTTGCGCCAAGGAAGGCCTGCGCCGCCAGCGCCGTGGCGGCGAGTACGCCGGCGACAGTGAATCCGTAGGACGGCAATGCCAGCGTGATCAGGTACCCGACGCCAAGCAGCGCGCCGATCGGCAACATGCGTCGCTCAAGGTGCAGACCCGCCAGAAAATAAGTCAGTGCCAGAAGAAGAATCCACGTGGAGCTTACTCCCGGCCACGTCAATTGCCCGGTTCCGACAAGGCCGAATACGAGCAATCCGGTGCAAAAGAACCCCAGAAAGTGAAACACCCAGCGCTTGCCCTCCCGCCGGTCGGCCTGTCCGACGTCGCGGGCGGCCCGCCAGGCGAGCCACGAGGTAAGCCCCCCGCCCACAGGTCCGCCAATCATCCAGTAAACACCAATCCAGGCTGAACCCGGCCCCACAAGGTCCACCAGTGTGAAACCGCACAGGCAAAGCACTGCCCAGATCAGGTAAATCGCCGGAATGTGAACGGACGCGGATCGCTCGGACGCGGCGCGCACATACGCGATGTCTTCTTTCAGTTGCTGCTGATTGGTCATTTCTCCTCCTTTCACCAGAATAAACGCTCGCAAATAGCGTTAACTCTGAAATATAGAGTAATATTTCGACCAAGTCAACAGGGAGATCGCAAGGGATGGCGGCGTCATGCCGCCAACGGCCGGATTACTGTTCGGCGGTGGACTGCTGCAGGTAGGCGATCAGGTCGGCGCGGTCGCGCGCCCTGCGGATGCCGGCGAAGATCATCTTGTTGCCGGGGATGACTTCCGAGGGACTGCGCATCCAGTGATCCAGCGTTTCCGGCGTCCAGGTGATCTCCGAGGCCAGTAACGCTTCCGAATACTCGTAGCCCGGCGCGGTGCCGGCCGGGCGGTCCAGGAAACCGAGCAGGTTCGGTCCCAGCAACTGGTTGCCCTCGGCCACCAGCGTATGACAGGCGCGGCACTGTATATACAGGCGTCGGCCCCGGTCCGGATTGGCCGCGGCCAGCAGGGTGGCGAGGTCTACCTCCTCCACTGCGGGCGCGGGCTCCGATGCACCCGCGCCGGACGACTCGGTCCCGGCGGAAGTCGCGGCCGGCTGCTCGCTGCCGCAAGCCCAGAGCGCAAGCGTTGCTGCCAGCAAAGCCGGCGTAAATTGCCTGATTGGGTTCAACTTTCGCCGGCCGTGGTTGGCGACATTGATCTGGCTGCGGCGTGGATGGCCCGCCGGATACGCGGGTAGGTGCCGCAACGGCAGATGTTCGTGATCGAACGATCGATGTCTTCGTCGCTGGGCGCGGGATTGTCCGCCAGCAGTGCCGCCGCGGCCATCACCATGCCGGGCTGGCAGTAGCCGCATTGCGGGACCTGCTCGTCGATCCAGGCCTGCTGTACCGGGTGCGGCCGGCCGTCTTCCGCCAGACCTTCAATGGTCGTGATGCTGCGGCCCTCGGCGGCGACCGTGTTGATCCGGCAGGACCGCACGGCAACCCCGTCGAGATGCACGGTGCAGGCGCCGCACAGGGCGATGCCGCAACCGTACTTGGTGCCGGTCAGGTTCAGATGATCGCGCAGCGCCCACAAAAGCGGCATGTCATCGGGCACGTCCAGCGTGACCGCGCGTCCATTGAGAGTAAAGCTCGCCACGGCGGTGCAGTTTATCATGCACGCGCGTCGGCGCTGACTCCTGCCGGGCCGCGATTCCACGACTTCCCGGGGCGCGCGCCGAAACGCATCCGCCGTAAGGTTTATTATTCGTGGCGCTATGCTGAAAACAAACGCTTCATCCGCCGGTCGTACGGATCCGGTCGCCCAGCCCTGTCTTTCCCTGAACCGCCGTGAGATGCTGGCCGCCACCGGCGCCTTGCTGGCCGCCCCCGCCTTTGGACTGCGCGTGGCGATGGCCCGTGAAGCGGGTGGACCGCTCAATGCCTGGGTAACGCTCGACGAGCAGGGCGCGGTAACGATACTGTGCCCGGTGGGCGACATGGGTCAGGGCATTCTGCACAGCCTGCCGCTGATGCTTGCCGATGAAATGGAAGTCGCCTGGGACGACGTTCAGGTGCGTTACGCGCCGCTCGACCCTGGCGCTTACGGCAACTCGGCGCGCCTGGACCGCGGCCAGGGTTCAGGCAACAGCGTGTCGATCATGGGTTATCACAAGGGCCTTCGCCAAGCCGGCGCCGCGGCCCGCGAGATGCTGGTGGCGGCTGCGGCGGACGAATGGGGCGTGCCGGCCTCGGACTGTTACGCCGAGCAATCGCAGGTCTGGTGCAATGGCCGCTCGCTGAGTTACGGGGAGCTGGCCGGGAAAGCCGCGGGGATGCCGGTGCCGGAGGAGCCGCGGCTCAAGTCGCGCGAGGAATTTCGACTGATCGGCAAGCACGCCCCGCGCAAGGACAGCGCGCCGAAGGTCATGGGCACGTTTCCGTTCATGGCCGATTCCGCCGGCGGCGAACCTGCCTTGCATGCCGCCGTGCTCAATGCGCCGCGCCGCGGAGCGCGCCTCAAGAGCCTCGCATACGAGTCGCCGGACGGCGCCTGGCCCAAGGTCATGGCCATCGGCGATCAGGCGGTGGCGGCGGTGGCCGAAGACTACTGGACGGCGTCCTCGGCACTGGAACAGGCAGACATCGTCTGGGAGGGCGGCGATACCAGCAGCACGGAATCGGTCTTTGAAGAACTGCGCGGTGCGCTCGAGGCCGAGGACGGCCGCAACTGGATTGAAGCCGGCGATACCGAGTCCGTGATTGCATCCGCCGAACGGACGCTGGATGCGACCTACGAGGCGCCCATCCTCGCTCACGCCAACATGGAACCGCTGGGGGCCACGGCGCGCTTCAGCGCTGACGGATGCGAGTTGTGGGTTCCGTCGCAGAACCTGCAGCGCCTGCAGGCCGACATTGGCAACATCTTCGGCCTGGAGCCGGAACAGGTGCTGCTGCACCACTGCAACATGGGCGGTGCATTTGGGCGGCGCATCGAGTCGGAAGTGGCCGTGCAAGCCCTGTCGATCGCAAAAGCGCTGCACGAGCAGGGACTGCCGGACCGCCCGGTCCGGCTGGTGTGGAGCCGCGAGCAGGACATGCGCCACGACTGTTACCGGCCGCCCTACGTGGCGCGGCTGCGTGCTGCGCTGGACGATTCCGGTCGCCCCAGCGCCTGGACGGCCAAGGCGGCCGGACATTCGCTGCTGGCCGAGCGCTGGCCGTGGATGGTGGAAGAATCGGCGGATCCGTCGTCGGTGGGCGCTCTGTTCAACGACCTGTACGCGGTCCCCAACCGGCGCGTGAGCTACGTGATGCGGCAGATGCCGGTGCGCGGCGGATTCTGGCGCAGCGTGGCCGCCAGCATGAACTCGTTTTTCGCCGAGAGCTTCCTCGACGAGGTGGCGCACGCCGGTGGCCGCAATCCGGTGGAACTGCGCGCCGAACTCACCTCCGATCCGCGCGCGCTGAAAGTGCTGGAAAAGGCGGCCGAAGGCTGGACCGCGCAAAGCGGCATAGCGGTGGCCAAGCTGTTCTCCAGCTACATCGGCACGCAAGTGGAACTGGAAGTAAAGGACGGCGCCTGGCGGGCGCGAAAGATCCGCGCCGCCGTGGACTGCGGGCTGGCGGTGGATCCGAACAACGTCGAGGCGCAGATCGAGGGCGCCATCATCTATGGCTTGAGCGCCCTGCTGTTCGGAGAAATCAACCTGGAGGACGGCGCGGTGGCAGAAGGCAACTTCGACCGTTACCGGATGCTGACGCTGGCCAACACGCCGACCATCGAAGTGGAACTGATTGCATCGGACCATCCGCCCACGGGAATCGGCGAACTCGGCACGCCGCTGGTGGCGCCCGCGTTCTGCAACGCGCTGTTCGCCGTCACCGGACGCCGCGTCCGCAAGCTCCCGCTCAGCGACGACGACCTCAAGGCCTGACGCCAACTGGAGGCTTGAACCCATGCGCGCCTTTATTTCCGCAATTGCACTCTCTTTGATGGCCATACCCGCGGGCGCGACCAACTCGAAGCCCGAGCTGATGAAGGTCCTGGAGGACTTCATGGCCTGGATGCCCGGCGAGTACTCGTCCGTTCCCCAGGTTTTTCTGGAACGCAACCTCGGCGCGCCGCCGGACGGCGAGCATGACCTCTTCTACCGGGTGTTTGCCGAAATCGAAGCGCCTCACCTGGCCGAACATGTGATCTACACGCAGATCAGGCTGGATGCCGACGACGGACCGGTGTTTCCGGGCCAGCAGGTGGTGTTCCTGATTTCGATCGACGAGGAACTGGGCGCGGTGTCCATCTCCGGCCGGCGCATCAAGGACCCCCATCTCTATGTCGATGCCCATCTCCGGCCGGAAGTCTGGCCCGAACTGCAGCCGGACCCCAATTACGGCGGCAACTGCAGCTTCAACTGGCGCCGGCACGGCAAGCAGCTCAGGGGCCTGCTCGGCGAGTTCGGGCAATGCACGATGGTGTCGAAGAACACCGGCCAGCAGATGACCTGGGACGCGGAATGGATCCTCACCCCCGATGAGCTGTGGATCTACGACAACGGCTACCTGGAAGACGGTTCGCTTATTTCCGGCCGCCTGGACCGCACCCACCTGCGCATGGACAAGGCGCGGCGCTACGAGTGTTTCGCCGCCTTGCGCTACGAGGACGGCAGCAACCAGGTCATCAATCCGTTCTTCATGCACGACCGGGGCGACGTCTACACCATCACGACCGAAGAACCCGAGCCGCGCGACGTCCACCTGGAATTCCTGACGTCGCTCTGGCCGTCCAGTTCCGGGCGCAACTTCGTCGACCTCGCGCGACTCACGCTGCACGACGGCGAGCCGGGCGCATACGGCCAGGAAGACGTCATCGGTAATGGCTGGGCCACGCCGGAAAGCGGCCGGGTAGGCTTCGGCACCGAATGGGCGTCCGCCCGCTGCAAACTGGCCGACCCCAACGACCCCCGCTTCATCGAAGCCATGCGCTACAAAGCCGCCGACTAACTACCTGTCCGCATATCGCGCCAGTACCTGCTGCGCGAGCTTTTCGCCGCCCCTTCTTTCCGGAGACGCCATCCTGGCTCGATTCTCGCTGTCCCTGCTCCAACGCTCCTGAAAGAAGGGGCGGCGAAAAGCTCTCAAAGCCCTGGTGCGAACCCTTCTACCGCGCCGGCTGAAGCCCATCGTTTGTCCCCCTCCTCGTGGGAGCGTTGGAGCAGGGACAGCGAGAATCGAGCCAGGGATGGCGTCTCCCACGAGGAGGGGGACGAACGATGGGCGAGGAAGCTCTAGGTAGAGCGGGATTTGCGGAGGCGGGCCAGCCAGATCGCGTAGAACAGGAAGTAGGTCTGCATCAGCAGGGAGAAATCCCACTCGATGATGTCCTGGAACGTGTCCTTGTTGTCCATGTAGTTCATCACCGGGATGCTGAAGAATCCGAAGAACAGCATCGAGAAAAGGATCCACTTCATCGTGCGCGTCAGCCATGGCGGGGCGAAGGTTTCCAGCCGCCGCAAGGCCATGAGCTGCGCCACCATCGTCAGTCCGAAGTAGAGCAGCGTGCCGAAGCGGCGCATCAGAAAATAGAAATCGCCCTCGCTTCCCAGGAACGCCGTGTAGAGAACCAGGAAGGCCGCGCCGCCCATGCCGCACGCCGCAGCCACGGGCGCCGCGCGCCCGGTGGCCGCGCGAATGTGACCGGACATCTGCCGCCAGAACAGGACCAGCAGGACCGCCGCGCCCACCATGCCCACCTTGAACAGGTAGTAGCTGATGCCGTAGCGGCCGGCGGAACTGATCGACGTGCAGCCCTCGAAATAGGGAATGCAGGCGGGCACCAGGCCCTGCGTGCTGGAAATCACGTAACAGACGTTGACCGTAAGCGTGGGTACCACCGCGGTCAGTGCGGCGATCCATACCGCCTTGCGGTCGGCCTGGACGGCGGCGCTCGCCTTCGGCGGCGCGGATCGGCCGCGCAGTGCGGGGCCACGCCGGATCACGAGTCGCGGGCGCTTAGGTACGAGCCTTCCGAAATGGCCTGCCAGCCAGCTACGCCGTCCTGGAACTCGCGGTACGAGCGAAGGATCCGACCGGCCAACGGGTTGGCGGCGCCGAGTTCGTCCAGAGTTTCACTTGCGGCCTTGTGCAGGCCCTTGAGCACTTCCTCGGGGAAGCGCCGCAACTGCACCCCGTGTTCCTCGACCAGCACCCGCAGCGCCTGCACGTTGCGGGCCATGAATTCCGACAGCATCTGGTGATTGACTGCCGTGCAGGCCGTCTGGATCAGTTTCTGCAATTCTCCCGGCAGCGATTCCAGCGCCTTGCGGTTGATGATGATCTCGATCGAGCCGGCCGGTTCGTGCCATCCGGGGAAGTAGTAGTAGGGCGCCGCCTGGTACAGTCCCAGCGGCAGGTCGTTGTAGGGGCTGGCCCACTCGGTGGCGTCGATCAGCCCCGACTGCAGCGCCGTGAACAGCTCGCCGCCCGGCAGGTTGACCACCGTCGCCCCGAGCCTGCGCAGCACGTCACCGCCCAGGCCCGGCATCCGGATCTTGAGCCCGGAAAAGTCGTCCACCGAGCGGATCTCGCGGCGGAACCAGCCGCCCATCTGGGCGCCCGTGTTCCCTCCGGGGAACGGAACCAGGCCGTACGGCTCATAGCATTCCCGCCACAGTTCCATGCCGCCGCCATAGGCCATCCAGGCATTGAATTCGGCCGGCAGCATCCCGAAGGGATAGCCGGTGAACAACTGGGTGGTCGGCGCCTGACCTTTCCAGTACGCGGGCGCCGAATGCCCCATTTCCACGCTGCCGCGCGATACCGCGTCGAAGACCTCGAAAGCGGGCACCAGTTCGCCGGCCGCATAGACCTGCAGGGTGAACCGCCCGCCCGAGACCTCGCGCAGCGTGTCGGCCAGCGCCACCGCGGTCGTGCCGAAACCGGGCAGCCCCGGCGGCCAGGCAGTGACCAGGCGCCAGCGGTAGCGCTCGCCGGCGTCGCCACGCCCTGCCGCCGGCTCGCGTGCTTCGCGCTCCGACGAAGGCGCGCATCCGGCCGCCGCCACCCCGGCCGCGCCGGCGGCGAGCATCTTGAGAAATCGTCGGCGCTGCTCGGTCATCCCGTGTGCCCTGGCTCAACTCGATAAAGAATAACGCACCTGTCTTCGCTATCATTGCGCGCCATGAACACGACGAACCCGCTGGCGCCCGGCGAGACAAAGGGCGACGCACTGGTCGGTACGCTGGCCGCCGCCACGGTTGTGACCAGCGACATGGAGCGCTGCCGCGCCTTCTATTCGGAGCTGATGGGACTGCAACCGGCGATTGACGATCTGGCCGACGAAATTCGCGGCCCGCTGACCCAACTCTGGGGGCTGGATGACGAAGGCGACTGGGAGCACGTCCTCTACCAGCAGCCGGGCAATACCGACATGCCGTACCTGCGTGTGATCGGCGTCGCCGGCGATCGACCGGAAGTGCGCCCGGGAATGAATGCACTGCTCGAAGGCGGCCTGGCGGTCGGCTTCGCCTGCGCCGATATGGAGAAGCTGATCGCCGAGAGCGATCGCATGGGCTTCGGAACCGTGGCCGGCGTTACCCGCATTCCGCTTCATCGTCCGGACGGCACGCCCTACGATGCCCTGGAAACGCACCTGCGCGCGCCCGATGGCGTCTACGTGCTGGGCATTGCGCGCCCGCCGGACCTGGCCCCGATCTGCCCGATTTCCGAAGGGACGCTTACCGGCGGCCCGGCGTATTCCAGCCAGGTCATCAACAACGGCCAGCGCAGCCTGGACTTCTATACCGAAGTGCTGGGTTACGAGGTGCGCCGCGACATCGATCTCCCCAGCGAAGGCCCGGCGGGCGGTCTGCTGGATGTGCCCCCGGGCTCGAACATGCGGTTCCTGCAGGTCTTTGCGCCCGGCTCCGAAAGCAAGTACCTGGTTTTTCTGGACTGGTACGACACCGGCGCCGATGCGGTCGCGCCGTCCCGTCCGCCGAACCGCGGCATGGTGATGTGGTCGTTCATGACGATCGACCTCGACGCGGTGCTCGAACGCGCCCGCGGCTTCGGCGCGGAAGTGCTATGTGAACCGCTCATCGTCGACGCCCGCCCGGCAGCGATCGCCACGCGGCGCGCCACGCTGGCGGCGCCCAACGGTTTCGCCATAGAACTGGTCGAGGAAATCGCCGACTAGGATTGCAACGTAACAATCGGTTCACATTCGTAACCAAACCGTAATTTTCCTGTAACGGGGGGTTTACACGCGGCGGATGAAATGCGAAGCCCAAGGAGGGTCTTGCGCATTCAATGAAGATCAGAAGCATTGCATTGGCGGCCATGTCCGCGACCATGCTGACCGCTATGCCGGTATCCGCCCAGGAAGCAATCCCCGAAAGCCAGGACAGCGGCGACGACGCTTCCGCGACCACGGGCGCGATGGAAGAAATCGTCGTGACCGGCGCCTACCGTCCGAACGCGGTGACCCGCAGCCGCGATTCCGATTCGGTTGTGGACACACTGTCGTCCGATGATTTCGCGATTACCGGCGACTCCAGCGTCGTGGATGCGCTGGCCCGGGTGCCGGGACTGACCGTGATCAACAGCAAGTACGTGTACGTGCGCGGGCTGGGCGAGCGCTACTCCAACACCTTGCTGAACGGAGCGCCGCTGCCCAGCCCGGACCCCACGCGGCGGGTCATTCCCATGGACATGTTCCCAACCGGCGCACTGGATAACGTGGATATTCAGAAGACCTATTCGCCTCGCCTGCCGGGAGATTTCTCGGGCGGCATGGTGGCGATGGAGACCCGCGGCGCGCCAGCGGAACGCGTAGTGCAGATCAGCGTCGGCATCGGCGGCAATTCCCAGGCCACCGGCGGCACGGGACTCCACTACGCGGGCGGCGGGCGGGACTGGCTGGGAATGGACGACGGCATGCGAAAGCTTCCGACGGAGTTGAACAGAATCACCGAGAACGGCGCCAGGTCCCTTAATCTCGTTTCGGACGAAGAGCGGGCGCTGGCCGGGCGTTCGCTCAACCGCAGCTACGCGACGGAACTAAGGGACATTGAACCCGGCGTGAGTATTTCCGGGCGCTGGGGCGGTGGGAGGCAGCTTGGCGGCGGCGATCTTGGCTTCATGCTTTCGGCGCGGTATTCGAACGACTGGGCTTACAGGGACGAAGAGCGTCGTACCTTCGGCCTGTCGGGTGTGGGCGACGAACTTTCCACTCTCGATGAAGGCACGCAGAGCCGGACCCAGAACACGATCGATCTTTCGCTGCTGGGGAACGTGGAGTGGGACGTCAGCGCGGGGACGTTCCTGCGCAGCACGACCTTCGTCACGCGCCGGACCGACCGCACGTTCCTGCGCGAGTTTGGCTTCTACTCGGAAAACGACATCCACGTCGCCGACACGACGCTCGAGTTCGTGGAAAGGGAGCTGTTCAGCCAGCAATTCGCAGGCGAACACAACCTTGAAGCGGCAAGAGACCTGGTCATCGACTGGACGGTGACCTGGTCGGTAGCAACCCGTGAAGAGCCCGACACGCTGTTCTACCGCTACGAGCGCTTCGACGAAGCCGGCAACCTCTACGCTTTTTCCGATACCGGACAGTCGAATGAGCGGAGCTGGGAAGAGCTTGAGGACGAGGCGGTCAATTACGCGCTGAACCTGTCGTTGCCGATTCAGTTCAGCCCGAATTCGGACGGTGAGATTGCATTCGGCCTGGCCTGGCTCGACAAGAAGCGTGATTCGTACTTTCGCCGTTTCCGTTTCCTGGCCGATTTCTCGCGCAATAACCTCCGTTCCCGACTGGGACAGAGCCCTGACCTCATATTCTCCGACGAGCTGATCGCGGAGGGTCTCTGGGAATTGCAGGAAACCACTCAGCCCACCGACAACTACGCCGCCGGACACAACCTGGCGGCAGCCTACCTGATGGCCGATCTGAACCTCGGCATGAACTGGCGCTGGATGTTCGGCGCCCGCTACGAGGACTCCACGCAGGACGTCACCACGTTCGAACTCATCGACCCGACCCGGCGCAATATGCGCGAATTGTCCGAAGCGGCCTTGCTGCCCGCCATGACGATCACCTGGCTGCCGGGCGGCGGGGAGTCCCAGCAGATTCGCCTCGGCTACAGCCGCACGCTTAATCGCCCCGATCTCAAGGAGTTGTCCGCGGCGCCCTATATCGATCCGGAAGAGCGCTACACGGTCGTTGGAAATCCGGATCTGATGGTGGCCTCCATCGACAATATCGACCTGCGCTGGGAGTACTACTTCGACAACGTCAGCAACATCCAGCTGGCTTTCTTCCACAAGAGGTTTCAGGACCCGATCGAGCGCGTGATCCGCCTGGGCGCCGGCGGCATCCGGACCTTCGCCAACGCCGAGTCCGCCACGCTCAAGGGAGTGGAGATGCAATTGCGCACCGAACTGGGGTCGCTCGCCGATGCATTGAGGGATTTCGAGGTCCGCCTGAATGCCGCGTTCGTGGACTCCATGGTCAATGTAGGCCAGGCGGGGGCGCAGCAGACCAGCACCGAGCGCCACCTCGAAGGCCAGTCGCCCTGGGTCGCCAACCTGCAGTTCAGCTACGACAACCCCGAACGGGATCTGCAGGCCGCCCTCCTGCTCAACATGGCGGGCGAGCGCATCGTGGACGTCGGCACACAGGGACTGCCCGATTCCTACGAACAGCCCGTTGCCAGGCTGGACTTCAATTACCGCCATGCGGTGGAGTTCCGCGGCATGCCCCTGAGGCTGCAGGTCAAGATCCGGAACCTGCTGGATGACGACTACGAAGTTCTGCGGGGAGGACGAACCGAGCGCCTTTACACGAGAGGCCGCTCGATCAGTTTCTCCGTCGATCTTCAGTTCTGACTGAAGCGCATGCCCGTTCGCCCGATCCGACGAGCTGGCGCGGATCGGGACCTTCTCTATCGACTCACAGAACCCGCAGGAGGGGTTTGCCCGAATGTCCGTGAATTTTGTCCGTTGTCTCCCGGTCGTGTTCTTGTCCGCCCTGATTCTGGGTGGCTGCGGCGGCGGCAGCGCTGGCGAGGACCTGGTCATCAATACGGCCCCGCCCACCGATACCGGCAGCGGTTCGGAAACGCCCACGTCGGCCAATGATCCGTTTCCCGTATCGGATGCCTTTGCAGGCAACGGCAATCGGATCGGTCTCGATCCCATGCTGAACTCCAACGGCACGCCCGGCGACGGCGCGCCGGACCTGCAGGGAGCGGAGTGGGCCTTCACTTCCAGTTCGCCCGACCTGCAGGGCGATGCCTTCGCCATATCCCTTGGCGGGGAGTTCGAGGACGTGGACTACGTGGGCGCGTTTGCCCAGGACATGGCCGATACCTGGACCGAGGGCTGGACGGTGGGCGTGCACGGCAACAGGACCGTGTGGCAGCCCAGGGGCGAACCGGCTTCCAACAGCGACTGCCCGGCCGGAACCACCTTCGTGGAAGCCCGGACGCTGCCCGAGTCCGTGGGCGGCGGTTCGATGGACCTTTGCCAGCTGGCGCGCCGCTACGACACGGACGGGCAGACCATCACGCTCACCGGCGACAACATCTACCGCCTGGCCGCCGGCTTCCCCGGCACCTATATCGGCAATGGCGAAGCGGCGGACGGCAACGCGGGCAATGACGTTTCCGTAACGCTCGTGATCGAGTCCGGAGCCCTGATCCTGGGATCGCAGCAGGAGGCCCTGATCGTCACGCGGGGATCGCGCATCGAAGCCTCGGGCACCGCCGAGGATCCCATCGTCATGACCTCCAAGGACCAATTCGACGAATGGGTGGACGGCCGGGCGAGGGCGGACGGGCGCGGCGAGTGGGCCGGCCTGGCTCTGATGGGCTATGGCCGCTCCAACGAGTGCGGCGATCCCTGCGACGTCAACGCGGAAGGCAATATCGGCGCCTACGGCGGCACGGACGATTCCGACGACAGCGGGTTCATCAAATACCTGGTGATCCGCCACGCCGGCAACGACATCGACGGCAACGGCAACGAGCTGAACGGCCTGACCCTGTTCGCGACCGGTTCGGCAACCCGTTCGTCCTACGTCCAGGTGCACTACGGGTTCGATGACGGCGTCGAGCACTTCGGCGCCACCGATCACATGGACCACGTCGTGATCACGGGCGCCCGGGACGACTCCTTCGACTGGGGGCAGGGCTATCGCGGCAGCGCCCAGTTCGTGCTGATCATCCAGGCGCGGGACGACGGCGATCGGGGGATCGAGGCCGACAACGACGGGGACAACCCGCTGGCCGTGCCGGTCTCGCGGCCGACACTGGCGAACTTCACGATCCTGGGCGCCGCGGACAGCGCGGAAACCTCATCCGACGGCATCCTGCTGCGGCGCGGAACGGGGGCGCGCATCTACAACTTCCTGGTGGCCGACTTTCAGGACGCCTGCCTGGACGTGGATGGAGCCGCCACGGAGGACCTGTTCGGCACCGACCTGACGATCGAGAATTCGCTGTTTTACTGCCCCGCCAAGGAGGTCTACGAGAGTGGTGACGACGACGTGTCCGGAGCGGCGATCGCCAACTGGGTGGATAGGAATCCCGACAACCGGATCGCCAATCCCAACCTGCGCGCCGACTACCGGCCCAACGCAGTCGAGGCGGACGTGACCAGCAACCTGTTCGTGACCACCGATTACGTGGGCGCCTTCGCGCAGGATACGGAAGACAACTGGACCGAAGGCTGGACCGTTTCGCTGAACGGCAACGCCACCGTCTGGGAGCCCGCGGTCGATAATCCGGGCGCCGACGAGAGCTGTCCGGCCGGCACCACGGCCGACGGCAGCCTGGAACTGCCCTCCGCGGTGGGCGGCGGCCGGATGGACTTGTGCCGCCTGCAGCGCCGCTACGACACCGACGACTCGACGCTGACCCTGACCAACGACAACATCTACGCGCCGGCGTCCGGTTTCCCGGGCACCTACATCGGCAATGGCGAGGAGGCCGACGGCGATGCGTCCGACAATGTGTCGGTGACGCTGAAGATCGAACCGGGCACGCTGGTCCTCGCCTCTTCCGGCGAGGCTGTGATCATCACTCGCGGCTCGCGGATCGAAGCCGACGGCACCGCCGAGGACCCGATCGTCATGACCTCGCGGCGCCAGTTCGATGACTGGGCGGCCGGAGGCGACGGTACCGCGGGCCGCGGCGAGTGGGCCGGCCTGGCGCTGATGGGCTACGCTCGCTCCAACGAGTGCGGCAGCCCCTGCGACGTGGCTGCCGAAGGCAACATCGGCGCCTACGGGGGTAATGACGCCGCCGACGACAGCGGTTACATCCGCTACCTGGTGATCCGCCATGCCGGCAATGACATCGACGGCAACGGCAACGAGCTGAACGGCCTTACGATGTTCGCCACCGGTTCCGGCACCCGCGTTTCCTACCTGCAGGTGCACAAGGGACTGGACGACGGCGTGGAGCACTTCGGCGCCAGCGACTTCATGGACCACGTGGTGATCACGGACACGGCCGACGACTCCTTCGACTGGGGCCAGGGCTACCTGGGCGGCGCGCAGTTCGTTGTGATCCGCCAGTCTTCCGACGACGCGGACCGCGGCATCGAGGCGGACAATGACGGCGACGCTCCCAACGCGCAGCCGATTTCCGGCCCGACGCTGGCGAACTTCACGATGATCGGCACCGAGGACGGCGGCACCAGCACGATCGGCGTGCTGCTTCGCCGTGGAACCGGCGCGACCATGTGGAACAGCGTGGTCACCGGCTTCAACCGTTGCGTGGACTTCGATGACGAGGCCACGTTCGGCCGCTACAACACCGGCGAGATCGCGTTCCACAACAACGTCGTATCCTGCGCCACCAATTTCGACGAAGAATGAGTGTGAAGCCCTGTGTTCGGCCCGCCTCCTCGACGGAGCGTTGGAGCAGGGACAGCGAGAATCGAGCCAGGATGGCGTCTCCGCCGAGGAGGCGGGCCGAACACAGGGCGAGGAAGCACGCGTGCCGGGGAATGGCATAATCGGATAGCGAAATGCGGCGCGACATTCTGGTAGTTGAAGACGAGGGCGCGATTCGCGGAATGCTCGCCTTCAACCTGCGTCGCGCAGACTTCGACGTGCGCGAAGCCGAAGACGCCGGCGCCGCCCGCAAGGCCATCGCCGAACGCCTTCCAGACCTGGCCATCATCGACTGGATGCTGCCGGACAGCAGCGGTCTGGAACTGACCCGCTGGATCAAGCGCACGCCCGAAACCCGCGACGTGGCCATCATCATGGTTACCGCCCGCTCCCAGGAGGAGGACAAGATTTCGGGACTGAGCAGCGGCGCCGACGACTACGTCACCAAGCCGTTCTCGAGCCGCGAGCTGCTGGCCCGCATCAACGCGGTGCTGCGCCGCTCCCAGAGCACCCGGGAAGACCCGATAACGCGTGGGCGGCTGACGCTGAACCCGGTCAGCCATCGCGTGCACACCGACCGGGGGCCCGTCATCGTGGGGCCGACCGAATTCCGCCTGCTGCGCCTGTTCATGGAACGCCCCGAGCGCGTATTCAGCCGTTCGCAGTTGCTGGACCGCGTCTGGGGGCCGGCGGTTTTCGTGGAGGACCGCACCGTGGACGTGCATATCCGGCGTCTCAGGAAAGCGCTGGAAGCGCATGAGGTGGACCGCTACATCCAGACCGTGCGAGGCGCGGGCTACCGTTTCTCGCTGCAGTAGAGCCGAATCCTGGATCCCCTGGTCCGCAGACTGGTTATTCGCATTGTGCTGCGCGCTTGCGGTGCGGCGGCGGTGCTGGCCGTGGCCGGCTGGCTGCTTGCCGAGAGGCCGATTGCGGGCGCCCTGGCTGGTCTGGTCCTGGTTCTTGCATGGGAATTGTCGGTCCAGGTGCGCGCCGCGGGCGAGCTGTCGCAACTGTTCGACCCGGATGCATGGTCCGGAGGCGCGTTCTCCTTCGCCGAACTGCCGCAGCAGTTGAGCGACCTGGAGAGCCGCACGGAGGAGGCCGAAGAACGGCTCAGGAAGGTGCTGAAGGCCTTGCGCAGCACGGCGCGGTCCTTCCCCGACGCGGCCCTGGTGCTGAACGACCAGGGAGAGGTTGTGGTCAGCAACCGCGAGGCCCGCCGTATGCTGGGCGTGCGCAAACGGCTGGACAAGGGCAGGCCGGCGCTGAAACTGATCCGCGATGCCGAGTTCAGGACTTGGCTTGAGCGCGGCGGCAAGGACCTGGTGCGGTTCAAGTCGCCGGAGAAGCCCGACAGCTGGCTGGAGGCGCAGCGCGTTCCCTACGCGGAAAAGCAATTCCTGCTCCTGGTGCGCGACGTCACCGCCGCGGTGCTGGCGGACAAGACCCGCTCCGACTTCGTGGCCAACGCCTCGCACGAACTGCAGACGCCCCTGACGGTGCTGACCGGCTACCTGGAGTCGATGTCGGAGGATGAGGAGTTTCCCGATCGCTGGAGCGACCCTGTCCAGCACATGGCATCGCAGTGCGACCGCATGACCAGGCTGGTACGGGACCTTCTCGAGTTGTCTCGGCTGGAGACGTCCGAAACTCCGCCCGGCTTCACGCCCCTGAACATGATGGACGTTCTCGGAGACGCGGTGCAGGTCGCGACAGCGCGTTCCAGCGGCCAGTTGGATATCCGCGCCGAAGTCAGGAGTGAACGACCTTTGCTGGGCGACGAAGCCGAGATCCGGTCGGTCGCGACCAACCTGGCGATCAATTCAGCAGCGTTTACGCCGCCCGGCGGCGTAGTCGTATTGCGCTGGCAAGCGGGCCGCTCCGGCGGACAACTCTCCGCGACCGATACCGGCATCGGAATCCGGCGGGAACACCTTCCGCGCCTGACCGAACGGTTCTACCGGGTGCGGGGAGAGGGCAGTCCCGTGGTTCCGGGCACCGGTCTGGGACTGGCCATCGTCAAGCATGTGCTGACGCGTCACGACGGCAGCTTGCAAATAAAGAGCAAGCCCGGTTCGGGAAGCACGTTTACCTGTAACTTTCCGGCCAAGCGCGTCGGCGACACAGCCTGAGGCTAACCGCTCCCGGCTGATACGACGGTGCGCTAACCCGCACGCTCCGCGCCTGCTATCGGCAGCGGTTCGGTCCTGTTCCATTCTCCCCGGGTAAAGTCCGGAATCGGCTTGCTGTTGCCCCGGTCGGCGACCGAATCGGCGCTTATCGGTCCGATGGCCGACCAGGCGGCAGCATCATAGACGTCCTGGTCCAGCGGTTCCCCGTTTCTGAGGCAGTACACCAGGCGCCAGCACATCAGGTGGTCCATGCCGCCGTGGCCTCCCTGTTCCTCGGCCCGCCGGCCCATCTGCACCCAAAGCGGATGGTCGAACCGCGCCCGCCATGCCGTCATGTCGTGGTCCCACTCGTGGAATGACCTGACGCCGCCTTCCTCCAGCGCGATGCGGTTGGGAAAGCCCGCGAACACCCCGTTGGTGCCCTGGATCAGGTTATGGCGCGAGTACGGACGGGGCGTTGTCGTGTCGTGCTGCACCATGATCGTCCGGCCCTGCACGGTCCTGATCAGACTCGTGTTCATATCGCCCGTGACGTAGTCGAGCCGGTTTCGTTCGTGTTCCGGCGGAAACTCGCGGCGCGCATAGGCCGCCCTGCCGGCGGCCGGAGAGCTGATGGAATTCATGTAGTCGAACCGATCGCCGCGATTGATACCCATGTACTGGGCGATCGGACCCAGGCCGTGCGTGGGATAGAGATTACCGTTGCGCTTCGCGTGCCATTGCGTTCGCCAGGAGCCCGTCTTGTGGTCGATCTCCTTCATCTGCCAGCGCAGTTCGTGGATATAGGCCGCCTCTCCGTGCAGCAGTTCGCCGAAAAGTCCCTGGCGGACCATGTTCAGGACCATCAGTTCGTCCCGGCCGTAGCAGACGTTCTCCAGCATCATGCAGTTCATCCGCGTGCGCTCGGACGTGTCGACCAGCCACCAGGCCTCGTCGAGCGTGGTGACCGCGGGCACCTCGACGAACGCGTGCTTGCCGCTTTCCATCGCTTCCGCGGCCATGATCGCGTGCCAGCGCCACGGCGTCGCGATCACCACGATGTCGACGTCCCGGCTATCGAGCAGTTTGCGGTAGGCGTAGTCATCGCCCGTATAGAGTGCCGCCGGCGATGCGCCCAGGTCCGCCATGATGCCGGCCGCGCGATCGAGCACGGGCTGGTGGGTGTCGCAAATCGCCGTGATGCGGGCGCCCTCGATGTTGCAGAAGTGCCGTACGAACTCAGTACCCCTTTCGCCTACGCCGATCAGGCCCACACGCACGGTCTCCAGCCGCGGCGCCACCAGACCCATGACCGGGCGGCTGCCTGTCGGCCTCGGCCGCTCGATTTCCCGAAATTGTTCCCCCGCGGCCGAACCCAGCCCCGCCGCGGCCCCCGCGGCCAATGTCGATTTCAGAAACCCGCGCCGCCCGATCTTCTTCACTCTTTACGCTCCTCTCGTGTTCCGAATCCGAAGTGTTCGCTCATCATAAGCTTGGCCCACCGTGGCGGGCATCCAAACCCCCGATAGTGTAAAATTCCGCGGCTTCGCGCACGCTGCGCGGCCGATTTCCATCAACGATTCAAGATGCGCACCGTTTCCGCAAAACCCGGGCAGGTCCAGCAGGACTGGTTCCTCGTGGACGCTGCCGGCCAGACGCTGGGCCGGCTGGCGACCGAACTTGCCACGCGCCTGCGGGGCAAACACAAGCCCGAATACACGCCGCACGTGGATACCGGCGATTACATCGTGGTCGTGAACGCGTCCCAGGTCCGTGTGACCGGGGACAAACTGAACCAGAAGATGTATCACCGTCACACAGGCTATATCGGGAACCTCAAGTCCGTTCCGTTGAAGCGGGTCATGAAGGAAACCCCCGAGCGCGCCATTCTTTCGGCCGTGCGCGGCATGTTGCCGAAGAACCGCCTGGGCCGCGCCATGCTCAAGAAGCTCAAGGTCTATCCGGGCCCCGAGCACCAGCATGCCGCGCAGCAGCCCAAGCCCCTGGAGATACGGGCATGACCGACACCGTGTATTACGGCACCGGCCGGCGCAAGACCTCCACGGCCCGCGTGTTCCTTCGGCCCGGCACCGGCAACGTGACCGTCAACAGGCGTCCGCTGGACGAATTCTTCGGCCGCAAGACCGCTCGCATGATCGTGCATCAGCCGCTGAAAGTGGTCGGCCTCGAAGGCCGGATGGACGTCACCGTGACCGTCAAGGGCGGCGGCACCACCGGTCAGGCCGGCGCCATACGTCACGGCATCACCCGTGCGCTGCTTGCCTACGACGAGGAGCTGCGTCCCAAGCTGAGGGCGCCCGGCTTCGTCACCCGCGACGCGCGCAAGGTCGAGCGCAAGAAAGTGGGCCTGAGAAAGGCCCGCCGCGCGACCCAATACTCCAAGCGCTGATCGCGCTGCGCGGCGGCGCCCCGCGAGCCAACGGGTGGGGGATCGTCTAACGGCAAGACATCGGACTCTGACTCCGAGAATCCAGGTTCGAATCCTGGTCCCCCAGCCACTCCACCGGTCACTTGCACCGCGCTCAACGCCAGGCAAAATATGGGCATGACGGATCAAGAGCGTTCCATAGGCGACCAGCTCCTCGCGGAACTGGGCCACTGCCTGCGCGTGTGCGCCGGCGAGCCCGCGCCGTCCGCCGACAACCCGGCCGGCGACGCGGAGGACGGGATCGGTACCAGCCGCGACCGCGAACTCAGCGCCAGCCTCATGCGCGTCAACCATTCGGGCGAAGTCTCCGCCCAGGCGCTCTACCGCGGTCAGGCCCTGGTCGCCCGAGACCCCGGCCTCAGGCGCAATCTGCTGAGCGCCGCCGAGGAAGAAGGCCGCCATCTGAAGTGGTGCGAGGAGCGGATCACCGAGCTGAACGGCCGCCGCAGCCTGCTGACTCCCTTCTGGTATGCCGGCTCCTTCGGCATCGGCGCCCTTGCCGGCCTGATGGGCGACCGCTCCAGCCTCGGATTCCTTGCCGAGACCGAAGCGCAGGTCGAGAGTCATCTCGATGGACACCTTGAAGAGCTGCCCGCCGACGATGTGCGCAGCCGCAGGATCCTCGAGCAGATGCGCGCCGACGAGGCCCGCCACGGGCGGGACGCGGAAGAAGCCGGCGGCGAACCGCTGCCGGAGGTCGCACGTTCGGCCATGCGCCTGGTTTCCGGCGTCATGACCACCACCGCGCGCTACATTTGAGGCAGTGAAATGAAACGGGCCCGCATCGCTCCCTCGATCCTTTCTGCCGATTTCGCCCGCCTCGGCGAGGAGGTCGAAGCCGTCCTGGAGGCCGGCGCCGACGTGATCCACTTCGACGTTATGGACCATCATTACGTTCCCAACCTGACCGTGGGGCCGCTGGTCTGCCGCGCCCTGCGCGAGCATGGGATCACGGCGCCGATCGACGTGCACCTGATGGTCAGCCCGGTCGATGAAGTGGCCCGGTCCTTCGCCGAGGCCGGCGCGAGCATCGTGAGCTTCCATCCCGAGGCCAGCGACCACGTCGACCGCACGATCGGGCTGATCCACGAGAACGGCTGCCGCGCGGGGCTGGCCTTCAATCCCGCAACGCCGCTGAGCTGGCTGGACCACACGCTACAGGAAATCGACCTGGTACTGATCATGTCGGTCAATCCGGGTTTCGGCGGCCAGAAATTCATACCCCAGGCGCTCGCCAAGCTTGCCGAGGCCCGCAGCCGCATCGACGCTGGCGGGCGCGACGTGTGGCTGGAAGTGGACGGCGGCGTGAAGGCCGGCAATATCGCGGAAATCGCGGCCGCCGGCGCCGATACCTTCGTGGCCGGCTCGGCGATCTTCGGCGCGAACGATTACGCGCAGGCGATCGGGGAAATGCGCGCGGCCCTCGGCGAATAGCCTCCCCGGGCGCTTCGATCCCGCCTCGTTGTCTGTCTTCCTCTCGTGGGAGACGCTGCTCGCGCCGGGTCATCGGCGCTCGCTGGCTCGATTCTCGCTGTCCCTGCTCCAACGCTCCCTCGAGAGGAAGACAGACAACGAGGCTACGGTCGGCGAAGAGCCTGAAAGGCGGGTTTAGCGCATTCCGCGGTGTTCCTTTATCTGTTCGTAGGCCCGGTTGACTTCGCGGGTGCGTTCGCGCGCGCGTTCCATCATCGCTTCGGGCAGGCCGCGGGCCACCAGCTTGTCCGGGTGGTTCTCCTTCATCAAGCGGCGATAGGCCGTCTTGACCTCCTGGTCGCTGGCCTGGGACGAAACGCCCAGGGCCCGGTAGGCGTCCCCGATCGGCTGCTGCCGGGCCGGGCCCGCGCGGCCGTTGCCGCCGGCGAATCCGGCCCGCATGCGCGCCTGCGCTTCGAGCTGGCTGATCTGCCATTGCGAGAGTCCCAGCGCCTCCCCGATACGATCCAGCGCCGCCCGCTCCCCCCCGGTCACGCCGCCGTGGGCGAAGGCCATGAAGAACTGCGTCTGCAGAAAGAACTGCCTGAGCAGCGGCTGTCCGCGGCAGGCCTCGTTCATCCGCATCAGCTCTTCGTCCAGGTCGAAGTCCGGCTCCTTGCCTTCGTTGAAGCAGTCGATGGCCTCGCGTATCTGGGCCGGATTCAGCCGCATTCCCTGCATGACCTGGCGCGCGGCCTGGATTTCCTCTTCGGTCACGCGGCCGTCGGCCTTGGCGATATGTCCCATCACGCGGAAGGTGGATGCGAAAAAGACCCGCCGGCGGTTGGCGGTTTGTGCGCCGGAGAAGGTCTGCCACGATCCGCCCAGTCCGCGTGACATGCTGCGGTCCACCATGTGTCCCAGCAGTACCCCGAGGAAGGCCCCCGGCAGGTTGCCGAACATGAAACCGAAGATGAATCCGGCGGCTTTTCCCAGAAGAAATACGTACATTGGCTTGGCGTGGGCAGTGTCGCGCTCAGCACACTAGAATACGCCCGAAACGAACGCACAAGGGAGCAGGCAGTGACCGTATCGTATACCGAAATTCCGGGTTTGCAGTCCATCGGCAGCGGCAAGGTTCGCGACCTCTTCGCGGTGGGCGACGACCGCCTTCTTCTGGTGACCAGCGACCGTATATCCGCCTTCGACGTCGTGCTGCCCGATCCCATTCCGGGCAAGGGCCGCGTGCTGACCGCGCTATCGCGTTTCTGGTTCGCCAATACCGGCCAAATCGTGCCGAATGCGCTGCTGAATACGCCGCTGGGCGACGTGATCGACGGCCTCGAACCGGACGCGATCGAGGAGCTGGAGTCGCGCTCGGTGTTGATGGAAAGGGTGCGGGCGCTGCCCGTTGAAGCCGTAGTCCGCGGCCATCTGATCGGCTCGGGCTGGAAGGACTACCAGGCCACCGGCGAAGTGTGCGGCATCCGCCTGCCGGAGGGCCTTCGCCTTGGCGAGCGTCTGCCGGAGGCCATATTCACTCCGGCCACCAAGGCCGAAGCGGGCGAGCACGACGAGAACATCGGAATGGCGCAGACCGCGGCCCTGATCGGCGACGCACTGGCCGAACAGGTGAGGGACATCGCGCTGGCCCTGTTCCGGTTCGGAACGGAGCATGCCGCCGCTCGCGGCATCATCGTGGCCGACACCAAGTTCGAGTTCGGGATCAACGCGGCCGGGGAGCTGGTGCTGATCGACGAAGTGCTGACGCCCGACTCCTCGCGCTTCTGGCCGGCCTCCGAGTACCAGGTGGGCGTATCCCCGCCGAGCTACGACAAGCAGTTCGTGCGCGATTACCTGCTCTCGGTGGATTGGGACCGTGAGCCGCCCGCGCCCCGCCTGCCCGAAAGCGTGATCGCCCGCACCGCCGAGAAATACCAGACCGCCCTGCACCTTCTCACCTCCTGACTCCCTTCCTATTCGGGCTTCCTCGCCCTTTCTTCGCCCCCCTCCTCGTTGGAGACGCCATCCTGGCTCGATTCTCGCTGTCCCTGCTCCAACGCTCCCACGAGGAGGGGGGCGAAGAAAGGGCTTTAGCCGGCGCCGTAAGCTACAGGTTCCTCTTGCCCACCGGTTCCGGGAACGTCGGAGGCAGGATGCCGACGCCGAGCCCACAGGGATGTGCTTGCAGGCGTGTCCCGGAACAGGTGGGCAAGAGGAACCGAGGGTTTGCGGGACCGGGGCGCATGGGCAAATCTATAATTGAGGGGGAGCGGAAGTGGCGGAATTGGTAGACGCGCAGGATTTAGGTTCCTGTGGGGTTATCCCCTTGAGAGTTCGAATCTCTCCTTTCGCACCAGTACCCCTCTCCTGAAACGGCGACCGAACCATCCAGCCCCATGAATCTCGACAGCGCAAGCTACAAGGTGGAAGACGGCGAGGGACTTCGCCGCGTCATGCACGTGCAGGTTCCCGCCACCGTCCTGCAGCAGGAATTCCTGGCGCGCCTGGGCGCGCTGCGGCGGCGCACGCGGATACGCGGATTTCGGCCCGGCAAGGCGCCGATCAAGCTGATCCGGCAGCGCTACGGACAGGACGTCTGGAACGAACTGACCCGCGAGACCATCGAGCGCAGTTTCCGCGAGGGCGCGCAGAACCGGAAACTCCGGGTAGTGGGAGGCGGTGAGGTCAAGACCAGCCAGGCGCGCGAGGGGGTCGACCTCGAATACGAAGCCACCTTCGATGTGCTACCGGACATCGAGTTCAACCGCCTGGACGAACTCGCCTATGAGCAGCCCCAGGTGGAAATCAGCGAGCGGGACGTGGACCGCACAATAGAGCGCCTGCGGCGGCGCGACGCGCAGTGGGAGGATGTCGACCGGCCGGCTCGCGAGGGCGACCGCATGGTGGCAAATATCCGCGCATCGCGGCGGCGCCAGACCGTGGACGCCGGAGAGATCAAGGAGGCGCCTTTGATGCTGGGCGAGACCCGCCTGATGCCGCAGCTTGAAGAGCGCCTGGTGGGATTGTCCGCTGCCAGAAAGAAGAAATTCCGCCTGAAGATGCCGGCCGAGTACCCGGACGAAACGCTGCGCGGAAAGCGCGTGCTCTACGAAGTCGAAGTCGTGAGCGTGTCGGAACCCGCGCTGCCGGACCTCGACGAAGAGTTCATCGGGAAATTGGGGGTCGAGAGCGGCTCCATCGACGAATTGCGGTCGAACGTGCGCGCGACGCTGGAACGCGAACTGCGATCCGTTTGCGAGGAACACAAGCGCCAGGCCCTGTTCGACCAGTTGCTGAGCGCAAATCCCGGCCTGACGCCCAGGACGCTGGTGGACCAGGAAGTCGAGCAGGCGCGGGAGGCCATGCGTCCGCCTCCTCCTCCTCCGGACCCGGACGGCGACGAAGAAACCGCTGAGCCGCCGGAGTTGCCGGAGGAACTGCCCGGGATGCGCGCCGCGGCGGAGCAACGCGTGCGTCTGCAGCTGCTCATCAACGAGCTCGCGGCGCGCGAGGAAATCGCGCCCGACGATCAGAAGCTGCGCGAGCAATTGCAGGTGCTTGCCGCCGGTGCGCCCGATCCCGAGGCGGCGTTCGCGGAGCTGGCGGGCAACCGCGAGCTGGTCGGCAACCTGCGCGCGCGGATGCGCGAGGAACAGGTGCTCGAATGGCTGTACGAGAACGCCGCCGTCACGCCGCGCCCGATGGCCTTCGACGAGTTCATGGAACCCATGCCCCCCGTCCTTTCCGGAGGAACTGCCCAATGAATGAAAAAGCACTGAATCTCGTGCCCATGGTCGTGGAGCAGACCGCCCGTGGCGAGCGCGCCTATGACATCTATTCGCGCCTGCTCAAGGAGCGGCTGGTGTTCGTCGTGGGCGCCGTGGACGACCACATGGCCAACCTGATCGTGGCCCAGTTGATTTTCCTGGAGTCCGAGAACCCCGGCAAGGACATCAGCCTTTACATCAATTCGCCGGGTGGCCTCGTGAGTTCCGGGCTGTCCATTTACGACACCATGCAGTTCATCAAGCCCGACGTGAGCACGCTCTGCCTCGGGCAGGCCGCCAGCATGGGGGCCCTGCTGCTCGCGGGAGGCGCCAAGGGCAAGCGCTACTGCCTGCCGCATTCGCGCGTCATGATCCATCAACCCATGGGCAGCTTTCAGGGTCAGGCATCCGACGTGGACATTCATGCCAAGGAGATGCTCAAGACCCGGGAGCGGCTGAACCGGATCCTGGCCGAACATACCGGCCAACCCTTGAAGCGCATTGCCCGCGACACCGACAGGGACCATTTCATGAGCGGCGAGGAGGCCTGCTCCTACGGCCTCATCGACCGCGTTCTGGCCAGCCGGGACGAGGTGGCCGTGCCGGAAGAGGATAGCGCCTAGCGGTTACAATGCCAGCGCGCCCATAGACGCGACTGCATCGCACCAGAGCTATGTCCAGCAAAAATAATCGTGGCGGCGGAGGCGAGCGGAAACTCCTCTACTGCTCGTTCTGCGGCAAGAGCCAGCATGAGGTACGCAAGCTCATAGCGGGCCCTTCCGTGTACATCTGCGACGAGTGCGTCGAGTTGTGCATCGACATAATCCGCGAGGAATTCGAGGACCGGGCGGAAAACCAGCCGGTGTCCCTGCCGCTGCCCGCGGGGATCATGAAATTCCTGAACGAATACGTGATCGGCCAGGACCGGGCCAAGAAGGTGCTGTCGGTGGCGGTCTACAACCACTTCAAGCGCATGCGTTCGCGGCGCAGGGAAAAGGACGCGCCGGACGTGGAGATCGCAAAGAGCAACATCCTGCTGATCGGACCGACCGGCTGCGGCAAGACCCTGCTGGCCGAGACGCTCGCGCGCATCCTCAACGTGCCCTTCACCATCGCCGACGCCACCACGCTGACCGAGGCCGGTTACGTGGGCGAGGACGTGGAGAACATCATCCAGAAGCTGCTTCAGAAGTGCGACTACGATGTCGAGAAGGCCCAGACCGGGATCGTCTACATCGACGAGATCGACAAGATTTCGCGCAAGTCGGACAACCCGTCCATCACCCGCGACGTTTCCGGCGAGGGCGTCCAGCAGGCGCTGCTCAAGCTCATCGAAGGCACCGTGGCTTCGGTGCCGCCGCAGGGCGGGCGCAAGCATCCGCAGCAGGAATTCCTGCAGGTGGATACGTCGAACATCCTGTTCATCTGCGGCGGCGCGTTCGCCGGGCTGGACGCCATCATCCGCAACCGGACCGAACGCAGCGGCATCGGCTTCACCGCGGAAGTCTGGGACGAGGACGAAAGCCAGCGCCTGGGCGATGTGCTTTCGCACGTGGAGCCCGAGGACCTGATCCGCTACGGGCTGATACCCGAATTTGTCGGGCGGCTGCCGCTGGTGGCCACGCTTTATCCGCTGGACCTCGATGCGCTGATGGCCATCCTGGTCGAGCCGAAGAACGCGCTGACCAAGCAGTACCGCGTGCTGTTCGAAATGGAGAACTGCGAACTCGAATTCCACGAGGGCGCCCTCCAGGCCATTGCCGAGCGGGCCATGGAAAGGAAGACCGGCGCACGCGGTTTGCGCACCATCCTGGAGGACGTGCTGCTGGACACGATGTTCGATCTTCCCTCGCTGAAGAACGCCCGCCGCGTCGTGCTCGACCGCGGGGCGATCATGGGCCAGAACAAGCCCCTGGTGGTGTACGAGACCGACGAGCCGCTGGCCTTGAAGCCGCCCGAGGAATACGAGAGGGCCACGGGATCGGATGGCTAGTTTCCTTCCTCGCGGCATGGCGAAATCAGTTGCGGGGCAGGCAACCGGCCGAATCACCGGCGATGCTTTCGGGGTTGGGTTTGGCGCCGACCAGCCCCATATCGAGGTAACACCATGAGCGACGACACCAGCACAGACCTGGCCGTGCCCCGCCGATTGGCAGTCCTGCCGCTGCGCGACGTGGTCGTGTACCCGCACATGGTCGTTCCGCTGTTCGTGGGACGCAAGCCCTCGATCCTGGCGCTGGAAAACGCGATGGCCGTGGGCAAGGAGATCCTGCTGGTCGCGCAGCGGAAGCCGGAAGTGGACGAACCGCAGGCGCGCGACATCTACCGGGTGGGCACGCTGGCGACCGTGCTGCAGATGATGAAGATGCCGGACAACACGGTGAAGGTGATGGTCCAGGGCGTCCTGCGCGCGCGCCTCAGTTCGCTCAAGTCAGGCAAATTCTTCAGCGCGGAGTTCGAGACCATCTCGGAAGAGGCCGCGGGCAAGGACAAGCCCGACGAAATGGAAGCGCTGCGCCGCTCGCTGCTGAGCCAGTTCGAGTCGTACGTGAAGCTGCACAAGAACGTTCCGCCCGAAGCGCTGGCCGGCGTGTCGGGGCTGGACGACACCGGCAGGCTGGCCGACACCATCGCCGCGCACATGCAGCTTGCGCTCGAGAAGAAGCAGGTCGTGCTTGAGACCGGCGATCCGGGCAAGCGCATGGAATACCTGGTGGGCCTCATGGGCAGCGAGATCGACATGCTCAAGATCGAGCGCAAGATTCGCGGCCGCGTGAAGACGCAAATGGAGAAGAGCCAGCGCGAGTACTACCTGAACGAGCAGATGAAGGCCATCCAGAAGGAGCTGGGCGAGCTCGACGAGGCGCCGGACGAGATTACCTCGCTGGAAAAGGGGATCAAGGAAGCCGGCATGACCAAGGAGGCCCAGGAAAAGGCCATGACCGAACTGGGCAAGCTCAAGATGATGGCGCCGATGTCGGCCGAGGCCACCGTGGTGCGCAACTACCTGGACTGGCTGCTGAAGGTGCCCTGGAAGAAGCAGCGCCGGACCAACGGCGACCTGGCCCGGGCCGAACGGATCCTGGAAGAGGACCATTACGGGCTGGAGAAGATCAAGGAGCGAATCCTCGAGTACCTGGCCGTGCAGAAACGCGTCCGGTCGCTTAAGGGGCCCATCCTGTGCCTGGTCGGTCCTCCCGGCGTCGGCAAGACGTCGCTGGGCCGTTCGATCGCCAGGGCCACCAACCGCTCCTTCGTGCGCATGTCGCTGGGCGGCGTGCGCGACGAGGCGGAGATACGCGGCCACCGCCGCACCTATATCGGCGCGCTGCCGGGCAAGATCATCCAGAACCTGGCGCGGTCGGGCGTGCGCAACCCGCTGTTCCTGTTCGACGAGGTGGACAAGATGTCCATGGACTTTCGCGGCGACCCGTCCTCGGCGCTGCTGGAGGTGCTCGATCCGGAACAGAATTCCACCTTCAACGACCACTACCTGGAAGTCGATTTCGATCTGTCGCGCGTGATGTTCGTCTGTACGGCCAACACGCTGGCCATACCGCCGCCGCTGCTGGACCGAATGGAAGTTCTGAGGATTCCCGGCTACACCGAGGACGAGAAACTGGCCATCGCGCGCAATTACCTGATCGCCAAGCAGATGAAGAACAACGGCGTGCGCAAGGACGAGCTCCGCTTCACGGTCGGCGGCCTGCGCAACATCATTCGCCACTACACCCGCGAGGCCGGAGTGCGCAACCTGGAGCGCGAGATCGCCCGGGTGTGCCGCAAGGTCGTCAAGCGGCAGTTGCTGCGCCCCTCGCCGAAAGAAATCTGCATTGGCCCACGCCAGCTCGAGCCGTACCTGGGCGTGCGCAAGTTCCGCTACGGCCGCGCCGAAAACCAGAACCGGGTGGGCCAGGCCCAGGGCCTGGCGTGGACGGAGGTGGGCGGCGAGCTGCTGCGCATCGAGGCCTCGGTCTCGCCGGGCAAGGGCAAGCTGACGCTGACCGGCAAGCTGGGCGACGTCATGCAGGAATCGATCCAGGCCGCGCTGACCGTCGTTCGGGCGCGGGCCGCCTCGCTGGGGCTGGACCCGGGCTTCCAGTCCGAACTGGATCTGCACGTGCACGTCCCGGAAGGCGCCACGCCCAAGGACGGCCCCAGCGCCGGAATCGGCATGTGCACCGCCCTGGTGTCGGCGCTGACCGGCATCCCGGTGCGTGCCGACGTCGCCATGACCGGCGAAATAACGCTGGGCGGCGAGGTACTGCCGGTTGGCGGGCTGAAGGAAAAACTGCTGGCCGCGCACCGGGGCGGCATCGAGCGCGTCCTGATTCCGGAGGAGTGCGTGAAGGACCTGGCCGAGATCCCGGCCAACGTCAAGCGCAGCCTGGATATCCGGTCGGTGCGCTGGATCGACGAAGTGCTGGAACACGCCCTGGAGAGCATGCCCGGGGTCCCCGCTTCCGTTGCCGACGATCAGGCCGCCGCGGCGACTTCAACACCCGCTGCTCCGCCCCCGCCGGATCATCCGCGCCCCCACTGAGCCTGCACGCCGCGCAAGTACGGACTGTCCGCAAGCTAGAGCTTCTGACGCTGCTCCATGACCGACCATCGAGACCTGATCTCGAAATCGCTGAATCGGTTATTTAAGCAACCTGACGATGAACTCGCCAGGTTCATGCGCTCGTTCGTTCGGCCGGACGTGGTTTGGGATGCCTGCTTTCCGCTCAATTGCCTGAACGGCATCGATGCCGTCATGGACGAGTTCGTGACTCCCATTCGCCGTTCCCTTCACGGTGTGCGCCGTCGCGACGAGATATTCATAGGGAGCAGGAATCCGCACGACGGTTGCGAATGGATCGCGTCCCTTACCCACTATGTCGGCAATTTCAATGCGCCTCTGTTCGGTATCCCTCCAAACAACCGGCTGGTGCTGCTGCGATCGGGCGAGTTCTACCGTGTCGATGACGGCCGCATCGGCGAAGCGAAGCTGATCCTCGACCTGGTCGACCTGTTGCGACAGACGGGACAGTCGCCCATCCCCCATGTCCTGGGCAACGAAATGCTCTACCCGGGCCCGGCAACGCATGACGGCGTGCTGCCGGGCAATCGCGATCGCGGCGAAACCAGCATGCAACTCGTCAACGCAATGCTTGCCGACCTGCATGAATACGATCCGGAAACGTTCTCCTCGGCCAACCAGACCGGTATCAACGGCTATTGGCACGAAGACATGCTTTGGTACGGCCCGGGCGGGATCGGGTCCAATTACCGATGGGCAGGATTCCTGAAAGATCACAGGATTCCATTTCTGACCGCGTTTCCCGATCGCGAGGGAGGCGACAGATTCTGCGAGTTCGGTGACGGTGACTATGCCGTTGTTGGCGGTTGGCCGGCGATGACGATGACCCACAGGGGCGAATACCTGGGCGTCGAGCCGACCGGAAGGAAACTCACTCTGCGGGTTATGGACTTCTACCGTTGCGCGGACGGCAAGATCGCCGAGAACTGGGTGCTGCTGGACTACATGGACCTGCTGGACCAGATGGGCGTCGACGTTTTGGCGCAGGTCCGGAGGTCATGACGTCATCGAATTTCCTGCCGAAACCAACCTCCGATCGGTCGCAGATGAGCGCCGATCTGGCGGAGCATGGCTATTGCCTCGTTGCCGACGCGCTGCCTGAATCACAGCTGACTAGCTTGCAGGCGGCAGTTGATCGCACCGCCGGCGAGGACATCGCCGGCGGACATCCATTCGTGGACGAGGGCGGCGCCAACCAGCGTTTGTGGCAGCTCCTCAATCGGGGCGCGGAGTTTGTCGAACTGGCCGAGCATCCGTTGGCGCTTGACCTTGCAGGCGAACTGCTCGGCAATCGAACGGCCTACGGGATCGAGAACGACGGGCTGCCCCAGTTCCTCCTGTCCAGCCTGACCGCGAACATCGCGGGTTACGGCGGGACGCCGATGCTCATGCACTGCGATCAGGGCTACGTGCATGAACCGTGGCCCGACTACCCGATCGTCTGCAACGGCGGCTGGCTGCTGGACGACTTCCGGGCAGAAAACGGCGCCACACTGGCCATTCCGGGGAGCCACAAGCTGAATCGCAATCCGGCGCCCGGTGAAGAGAAGCGCGCCATACCCATTGAGGCGCCGGCGGGGACCCTGTTCTTCTTTGACGGCCGGCTGTGGCACGGAACCGGGTCCAATCGAGCGAGGACCCTGCGACGGGGAATATTCAGCTATTTCTGTCAACCCTGGATTCGCACCCAGGAGAACCATACTGCCTCGCTCGATCCCGAGGTCGCGGAGAACGCTTCACCTGTGCTGCGACGTCTGGTCGGCCTCGACGCGTACGGGATATCGGTGGGGATGATCAACGGACTTCCGCCGTCCCGTTAGTCTCGCCGGTGACGGGTTCGCCCTTGCCGGTCGAGGATTCAGGCAGGATTGGAGTTCTCGTCCAATCGCGCTCAAATCAGTGCGTTGAAGAAGTAAAGCCCGATCATCCACAGCACGAAGAAGCCGAACAGAACGTAGCTCATCGTGTCGATTCGTCCTGGCACGACGTACCAACCGTCATTCTTCTCCTTCAGGTTCTGGTCACGGAATTTCTTCAGCTGACCGGGAACGCTGAACGGGTGCCATTCCTCCTGACGGCCGTCGAGAATCAGGCTTGCTGTCCATGACACCGCGATATTGGCGGCGGCGCCGATCAGGCAGTACCACGGCCAGGCAATGTCCGTCGTGCCCGCGATCGTCCAGACGGCGATAAAACTGGCAACCACGCCAACCAGAAGGCCCCGTTCGGTCGTGTGCTTGGAAAAGAAACCCATCCCGTACATGGCGAGTTTCGCGCCCACGAAGTAGGACCCGACCTGGCTCAGGACCTCGAGAATGGAACCCTCCGTTCTGGAAAACAAAACGGCCGGCACGATGATGATGATCGCCCACATCAGGGTGAACCAGCGTGTCGCCTTCAGGTAATGAACCTCGGACTCGTCTTTCCTGAAATATTTCTGGTAGAAGTCCACGGTTGTGACGGTCGACATCGAATTGAACGAGGAGTCCAGCGTCGACATGGATGCCGCCATGACTGCCGCGGCGATGATTCCCATCAGTCCCGGCAGCCCGTATTCGGAAGCGAACTGCAGAATTATCGTGTTGCCGTTCTCGAACTCTCTGCCGTCGTAGTACGCATAAAACAGAATACCGAGAAAGACAAAGCTGAAATAGATGAACGGCGAAGCGAATCCCATCATCAGATACGACTTCTTTGCGTCACCGATATTCTTGGCGGCCAACGCACGTTGCGCCATCATCTGGTTCACGCCGTAAACGGTAACGTGATAAATCGTCATCGCGACGACGCCGGCCCACACTGTCGTGGTGTGCGAAAGGTCGAAATCGAAATGCAGGGGGTTGGTCATGCCTTGCGCCTTGAGCGCAACCAGCGTGTCGTTCAGCGATCCCGGCATTTGCTGAACCAGGGCGTAGAAAATGATTCCCGCGCCAACGAAGAGAATGACCGCCTGGATCACGTCGGTCCAGATGACGGCCGTGATGCCGCCCAGGGTTGTGTAGATCAGCGCAATCACCGTCACGATCACGATGGCGTAGATAACGTCGATGCCGGTGATGAACTGCAGCACGAGCGACGTTGCGTAGAGAATCGCCGCCGCGCCGATGCCGTGAGATACAAGAAATATGCCGGATATGGTCGAACGGGATTTTGAACCGAAGCGGCTCTCCTGGTATTCGTAGATGGATGCGCAGCCGCTGTTGTAGAAGAACGGCAGGAACAGCGTGATCACGATGATGATCACGAGTGGATAATTCATGTGAATCATCGCGACGGACATGCCGTCGGTATAGGACCACGCCGGCGCGCCGAGAAACGACAATGCGCTGACATAGGTTGCGACGACCGATATTCCTATTGCCCACCAGGGTGTCGTGCGCCGCCCCAGGTAAAAATCTTCGGCGGTTGCGACACGTTTGCTCAGAATGAAACCAAGCAAAAGGTTGGCCAGAACGTAGACGATCAGAATCGTCCAGTTGAGCATTCCAAATTCGGGCATCAACTGTTCTCCCGGCGTGCCTGCGTGGCCGACTCCAGCTTCAAGACCCGGGCGCCCCGGTCCTGTTCAAGAATCCTGCCTGCGTTTATCGAGTATGGTCTCAACGCCCATTTGCGCCAATACTCCAAGGTTGTCGACCATCACCCAGTTTTCCGACAGCTTGCCGTCTCGAACCAGCCAAAAGTCCGAATAACGCATCGTGATCTTCTTCCCGGTGGGTGGTACGCCAAGCCACTCACCCCGGTGGTGAGCAGTCAGCACGCCGGTAGCCGACACCCAGGAATCATTTGCAACCTGTATTTCGTCCTTTACATGGTAATCCGGAAACGCGGTATAGAAGGGCAGCAAGACCTTGTATCGAAAACCATCGAGGCCATGTACGTCACCAAATCCGGGCGGGCCATGCCAAATCATGTCCTCATGCCAGAACGCATCCTGGCCTGCCAGGTCTTGTGCATTCAAAGCCACGTAAAGGCGTTTGATAAGGTCAAGATTGTATTCCGCGCTCACTGCCTGTCTCCCGTTTTGATCAATTGATTGTCCGGATGGCCAGGCGCGGAAAACCGAAGGATCGGCATCTAGCCCAGGCCGATCTGAGAGTACGACCAGTACGCTGCCGTTACTCCGACAACATATACCGAAGTCACGCCGGCCGTGTTCCTGACCACCGCCGGAAGCGATCGTAATGAATAGGCGATTGACAACGCCAGAACAATGACAAGAGCCTGTCCCAGCTCCACGCCGATATTGAACGACAGCAGTGCTTGAACCGTTGCGAACCGAGGTAGTCCGGCTTCGCCGAGAGCTGACGCAAATCCGAGTCCGTGCAGTAGTCCAAATGCGGACGCCAGCCAGAAAGGATGACGCCTCGGCAGCGTCGGCGTTCTTCTTGATCTCAAGACTTCGGCCGCCAGGATTGCGACGCTGAGAGTGATCAGGATCTCGACAAATCTGATCGGTACACCAATGTAACCCAGCGCCGCAAGCGTCAGCGTGATCGAGTGAGCCGCCGTGAACCCGGTTACCGCGATCAGACAATGCTTGATCGTTCGGCACAGGAATAGCAGGCAAATCACAAACGCGAGATGATCAACTCCGGCCAGGACGTGTGTAATTCCAAACTTGAGAAACTCCAGACTGACCGTAGATGTCGTCGGACGCATCGGTACGGTCACAATGTTCTTGCCTGGTTCCGACAGAACGGTAGCGGAGTCACCGACGCTCCAGGTGATCCTCAGAAGCGTTGACAACGACGGGTTTCCAAGCGGGTAGTCGACCTCTATCCGGCGTTGGCTCAATCCACCGGGGCAAAAAATGGTTTGTGTCGAGCCCGCTCTTATCGAAACAAAACCATTGTTGCGGCTATTCCGTTGCTCGCAACCGGAAGGGAAATAGACGGTCGGCAAACTCTCAAAAGCGACCGTAGGGGGCGCGTATACGCTCGCGATGTAATGTCCGATGTCGGTTTGATCCAGCCCGATCACCAACGGCCTGCCGTCGTGAGCAGATGCAATCGAAGGGGGTTCGAGAAGGATGACGAAAAGAATGGTCGCGAGCCGGCCGAAACGGCGATCAAGGATGGTCATGGAGGCATACCGGGAACAACAGGCTCCTGATTCCGTAGCCTGACGCGCACGTCGTATTTTTCAACAATCCTGTCAATTCTCGTTTCAGTTTCCAGAACACTGCGTTCGTGAGCCATGTCGGCGAGCAACTTGTCCTTGATCTTCGACAATGAAGGGGTGTATCCATCACGCCTCTCAAGTACGAAAACCAGGTGAACGCCATGATCCGAATCGATCGGGCCGAACCATTGATCAAGATGTCGGCTCCCGTCAAACACCTGATCGGCGAATGAGCTGCCGAAATCCGCCGTGACCTCGCCAATGGTTCGATCGGCGAAATTGGCGCCATACAAAAAGTCGTCGCCAAAGCGAGTTGCGTAATCCGCGGGTGCGTTCTCGTTCGTCAGTGAACCGAGTAATTCGGTCAACCGGGCCCGGGCGCCGTCCGGACGACCTCCGAATGTCCTCAGGAATACATGCGTAAATGTAATGCTCGGCTGTACAAAGTAGTCATCCTTATGCCGGTCATAGAACGCGGTCAGAGCATCTGGATCTACGGGGGAGTCTCCGTCACCGAGCCCGCGAACCGCAAATTCGAGTGAGCCCACGAGTCGCTGTCGGATCGCGTAGTCGTGATCCTGTATGCCCAGCCGAATCGCCTCTCTGTAAAGCGCCTCCTCCCGGGCGCTCTGATTGATGACCTCCTCACGTTCCGGATCGCTCAATCCATGGAAAAATCTTTTTGCCTGATCGGCGTCAAAGGTGCGATTTCGAAATTGGATGTATCTCAGAACAGACTGTTCGTCAACGACTATGATGTTTTGACCAAAACCCAGGTTTCGATCCATGGGTGTCGACCCCAGAAGAAGGTAAACGGCAAATCCGGCGACGACAAAGTGGGTCAGAGGATCTCTCAGCGCCTTGTTCAGCAAGTCGCGGATCAAGGGGTATACCAGATGGGTGACGAATACGCTCGTTCCTGGATCGTGGCCGGACGCTTTGTCTCCGCCGGGTCGATTCGCAATGCAATCGCGTCATGCAGGGAGTGTCGAGGTGTGGGAATCTCCAACACGCGCACATAGTAGAAGGCCGGCTGAGAGTGGTTGAATTCCGGGTCGGTCCAAACGACGGAAAGGTTCGGTGCGCCAATAGTGTTGGCGTACCGGCCGGTAGCGAGGTCAACGGTATTGCCCACAGGCTCCGGGCTCCCCTTGCGATCGACACTCCGGCCATGCGACCACGCGACATCGTAAACACGTTCATGGCTATCTCCGTGGTCATCAACCCAGCCCTTGACGATTTGCACCCTGTCCAGGTTGGCTCCGACCGGGTCTTTGATCGCTCGAATCAAAAAGGTCGGACGGAGAGGTTGCCCGTTCCTCACCGGAGCGGCAAGGAGGTCTCCGCCCATCGGGACGCCCAGGTCGTAACCGACATCAAACAGTGAAGTTTGCTCTGCATGTTCCGGCACGAACGACCAGCCGGCAAAGAACTGAAGCCGAATGCGAGTTCCGGTTGTAGCGTAAACCTCTTTCCGCTTGAGTGCGGCTACGATTTCTTCTCGCGAATTGCCTCTTGTCCAAACCGCGGTAAGCCCGGACGCCGAGTACTGCCAGCCTCTCCAATCGGCGATCCCCGGCCACAGCGGCGTGTCCTTCAAAGCCGGGATGGAATCCGTACCAAACTTGCCCTGAAAGTCATCTTCACCTGACCCGGTCAGGCCGGTATGGGAATCGGTCGCGCCCGACAGGCCGAATTTGTAGGGATTGGCGCCGATTGTTTTTTGGAATTCGAGGCCGCGGCGCAGCCCGGAGCGCGCAAACGAGCCGGCCGCCACTTCGCGTTCACGTGTCGAATATTGACTGGCTGTTGCGCCAAACTTCTCAAATGCAGCGAATTCGTCGGTAGCCGAAAGCACCGGGTCTGCCTCGGAATCGCCCTTGACCTGAGTGACCTCAATCACGGGTTCCCAACGCATACGGCGTTGCGCATACGCTGCATCGATGGCGGAGCCGTCACTCGCACCGAGAGGAAATGCAGTACCCCTGGAGAGGTTCGGGTTGTGTGGAATGGCCACAAAATCCATGTCCTCCTTCTTCGACGTTTCTTCAAGCCAGTTCCAGAGGTCCTCGGGTGATCCGTAGGTGCATATTCCTTCACCCCTGCATTCCAGGGCGCTGAGCGGTGTAATGGCTCTTGCCTTGTCGCCGCCGGCGGAAGTGAGCACGACTCGATGCTGCGTCAACCCTGGACTTGCCGTCCACTCCCACCCAATCAGCGTCGTGAATTCACCGGGGGAATAGTGGTCTTCCGCTGCATCGATTATTTCTTCCCAGGCATCGAAATTGAAGGCGTCCGTATACATCGGGGAGGGCAGGTGCGACCAGGTCGGCAGCATGAGTTCGGTAATCCTGTCTTCAACCTGGTCCGTCCCATCCTCCTCCAGCACCATCTCGATCAATTCCCGGGCGGCTTTCGGATCCTTCAGAATCACCGAAGGAACCTCGCCCAGCCACTCCGCGTGATCCGTTACGGCAAGGAAATCGAGGGGGCGCGATATTCGAATCCGTGATTTCGTGTAAGGATGAACAACGGGAAAACCCTTCGCGTATCGATACGCAAGGTCCGGAGTAATCGAACGATTCCTGAACTGATACGCATCGGAAGACAAGGACGAATGAAGGTGAGTATCGCCCCAGAGCAGCTTCATCTCCCCGGCATGGACGTCAGCGGCGATCATCGCGGTCAGGCCGATGAAAACGGCGAAGCGGGTCTGCACCGTTCTGCTCACTTGCCTGAATTGCAATGGCATCTGAAGGGTCTCTTTTTGGTGCGGACGCAAGTAGTAATTCATCATCATAAGGCAGTTTTACAAATCGTTACAACGCTCCGCAAGTTGCAGGCCGGGCCTGTTCGAGAGTCCTGATTTTCCGGCTCGATTCATTGACTCCCAAGTCGTGAGTACGTATGCTCAGGCAACGCGAACCCGAATTACGCGGGCGGGGATTTGTGCACGGGGAAAGGATCAAATCGCATCCGCCGATTCGGGTCAGCAAACATCCCCAAGACCGAAGGTGGACACGATGGTCATCAATACCGAAGGCACAGTTGCCAAACGAGGCGCAGCCGCACTTTTCCTGAGTGTGTTTTTTGCGTCAACTTCATACGCGCAGATCGAAGAGATTGTCGTCACCGCACAGAAGCGTTCTGAATTGGTGCAGGATATGGGCCTGTCCATCCAGGCTTTCGACCAGGAAGCGTTGAGTCTTGCCGGCGTCACCGACGTGACGCGCCTGAACGAAGCAGTGGCGGGTGTCAGTTTCGGGCGAATCGGTAACGATGCCAAGATTGCACTCCGCGGCGCCAACGCCAACAACACGTTCGCCGACAACTCGGCAATTGTCGGTATGTTCGTGGATGGTGTTTACAAGCCCCGGGCATCGCAGCAAAGCCGCGCATTCTTTGATGTAGACCGCCTCGAGGTGCTCAAGGGTCCCCAGGGTACGTTGTACGGCCGAAACACGCTTGCGGGCGCGATCAATCTGATCACAAACGCCCCGGACATCGATGCAGGGACCAGCGGAAACATGGAGATCGGGTTCGCGCGTTTCGAGGCGATGAGAGCGACGGGTTTCGTCAATGTACCAGTGAGCGACGAGCTCGCGTTCCGGTTTGCCGCACTTTATGAAACCAGTGACGGCTGGATCGAGAACAGTGCCGGGCAAAACCTCGGCGCGGATGACGATCTTTCCATACGAGCGTCAGCGCTGTGGGAACCGAGCGCCACGTTCAGCGCGCTGTTGCGAGTCACGACGATCACCGAAAACGGCACGATTCCGATGATTTTTGGTGGTCCCGGGATTTGCAGACCTGTAACCGCGAATGGCCTGACCGATCCTCGTGGTCCGAATATTGACTGCGCGAATGCACGCAGAGGATCGAATGGCGTACCCGGCGACTTCAATGCGGTCGGCCCGTACGATATCAGTCAGGACTATTCTCCCGATGGCGACCTTGATCAGGACAATCTCACACTCACGCTTTCGTGGAGCCTTGATTCCTTTGACATCAAGTCGATCACTTCCTGGACCGACTACTCTTCGCTGTTCGGCGACGATGGAGACCACAGCCCGACTCCTTTCGAGCGATTCTGGTGGGAGGAGAACATAGAATCCATGACCCAGGAGTTGACGATCAGCTCGACCGGTGATGGTCGCGCTCAGTGGACCGGCGGCTTGTACTATTCGAATGACGAGAGCTTCATGCAGTTCTCATTCCTGAGACACACCAGGGATGATCCTTCCGTGAGGGTCCAGGCTCCGGACGGGAATGGAACCCTGACGACGGTTTTGACCGGCACCCCCGTAATGGATCCGACAACAACCTACAACGGAATGTTCGCAAGAGCTCGCCAGTTCGAAATCGATACGACCGGTGTTTTTGGCCAGGTGGAGTTCAGCGTTACCGATCAGTTCCGACTGGTAGCGGGCCTTCGTTACAACGAGGAGGACAAGTCGATTTCCGACGGAAGCAATTTCAACGGGGGAATCGCCGTCAGCCTGCCGTCGGCATCCGCTGCGATTGTTGATGACCCGACCGGCGTATTCGTGTTTACGGCGGCGAATGCACCGAACCACAACTCCGAAACATTTGACGAAGTAACGTGGCGAGCCGGTTTCGAGTACGACGTCAGTGACTTATCGATGCTCTATGCCGCAGCGTCAACGGGGTTTCTGTCCGGCGCATTGGATGCCGGCAACATACTGGAACAGCAGGAATCAACCGCTTACGAGATCGGCTGGAAGTCCACCTTGATGGACAACAGGTTGCAACTGAATGTAGCGGCATACTTCAACGAATATGAGAATCTCGCCACGCAATTTCAGGAAACACTCCCCAGCGGATTGGTTGTGACGTATTCGGCCAATGGCGGCAATATCGAAGCCCGAGGGCTTGATATCGAACTGCTGGCCAATCCGGTGGACAATCTCAACCTGTCGGCCAATGTGGCGTTCCTTAACGCAGAGTACGGTGTGTTCGGCACCAGCAACCCATTCCAGGTATTTAACGGGGTTCCCCAGGGATTCATAACTCTCGATGGCGAAACACCCCCATGGTCGCCGGACATCACGATAAAGCTTGGTGGGAACTACGAGTTTGATCTCGGACAATATGGAACTCTCGTTCCATCCGTGCACTTCTCGTATTCGGATGACTACAACACCAGCAGCTTCAATGTTGATTTTCCCACGGCTATTCAGGACGCGTACACGAAGACAGACTTGCGCGTCAATTGGTTGTCGCCTGACGGGAGTTTCGGCCTGGAAGCGTATGTTGAAAACATCGAAGACGAAGCTATTCTCCAGCGGGTCACCATCAGTGGTGAGGACGCGCTTCCTTCGAACTTCGGTTATCCGCGAAACTTTGGCGTCAAGATCAAATACCGCTTCTGACAATCGGCGACAGGCCATAGTGCGAGACATAGCCCGGCGGGGTAGCGCCCGGTCACGGGGGGCCGGCCGAATGTACTCGGGCGACAGACAGTCGACAGGGTGAGACCATGCCAGTCACCAGACGGAAATTTCTGCTTTCAACCGCCGCGGCATCTGCCGCGACCGGGCTGTCCGGGACCTTCGCGACGGCATCGGAAGACGAGGCGCCCCGTTCCGTGCGCGACGCGAACTGGCGAAGCCGGGCATTGCCCAAGGCGCCCAACATCGTCATTGCCGTTCTGGACGACGTAGGCTTTTCGGATCTTGGTTGCTATGGATCCGAACTCGATACATCGTGCTTCGACAGTCTGGCAGAAGCAGGAATCCGGTTCAACAATTTTCATGTAACCGCCCTGTGCTCCCCAACGCGGGCATGTCTGCTGACCGGCAGGAACGCGCATGCCGTGGGTGTGGGAAATATTGCGGAGTGGGGACGAGCGGATCACGACAGTTACAAGGGCTGGATTCGTCAGGATGCAGTGACGCTTCCGGAGGCATTGAGAGAGCTTGGCTACAGAACGTCAGCCTGCGGAAAGTGGCACCTGTCGATGTTGCACGATCAGAACGGAACAGGGCCATTCGACCACTGGCCCACCGGCAGGGGCTTCGACAAATGGTATGGATTCCATGGTTCCGCGGTCGACCATTTCCATCCCGAGATGTTCGAGAATACGACGGCGGCGTACCCGGACAAGAGCGACAACTATCATTTGAGCGAGGACCTGGTCGATCGGTCGATTCAATATATAAAGAACCACCTCGTTTCGTCTTCGGACAGACCCTTCTTCCACTTTCTGTCATTCGGCGCCACCCATTTTCCGCTGCACGTTCCCGACGACTACCTGCAACGACGTCGCGGAGATTACGACATGGGGTGGGATGTAATTCGCGAGGCGCGATTCCGCCGTCAGAAGGAGATCGGAATTATCCCTCCCGAGACCCGGCTGGCGCCACGCAACCCCACCGGAACACCCTGGGCCGGCCTGACTGAAGATCAGCAACGGTATGCGGCGCGAGGCCAGGAAGTCTACGCCGCGTTCCTCGAGCATACGGATGACCAGCTGCAGCGCCTGGTGGACTTTCTGAAGGCGGAGGGCCAGTTCGACGACACGATCTTCCTGTTGCTGTCGGACAACGGAGCCACATACGGCGGGGGCCTCGTTGGCCTTACCGACGTCCGCAGATCCGCGTATCTGGGTGAGGAACCGTTCGCTGAAGTGCTTGCGAATATCGACCTGCTCGGCACGGAAGCCTCGCAATGCGAATACGCGGAAGGGTGGGCGCAAGCGAGCAATACCCCGCTGAAATGGTACAAAGCCGATACGTTCGAGGGCGGCATACGCGCACCTCTGATTGTCAGCTGGCCCAACGGCGACATTCCGGCCGGCGAGATTCGCGATCAGTATCACCATGCCATTGACGTTCTGCCGACGCTCCTCAATATGATCAACGGGGACATGCCCGACAAGGTTGATGGTCAAACGCCGTTGTCGATACAGGGCGAGAGTTTTGCCTACGCTCTTGACCATGCGGAAGCACCGACGACGAAGAAGGTCCAGTACTTCGAGACACTGGGTGACCGCGCCATTTGGGCTGACGGCTGGAAAGCGGTCACCCGTCACAGGAGCGGCACGTCCTTCGATGAGGACGTCTGGGAGCTCTACCACGCGTCGGAAGATTTCTCGGAGACGAACGAACTCTCGGAGCAGTACCCGGACAAGCTAAAGGAGCTCGTCGAAATCTGGCGCGTCGAGGCCGAGCGCTATGGCGTGCTCCCCCTCGAAGACGATACGCTTAAGCTGTACCAGAACTCGGTGCCGCAGCCGCGCGCAACGTACGTTTTCTATCCCGGGATGATCCGGCTCGATCGCTTGAGTGCGCCGGACATCTACGAGTTCAACTCGCAAATGAGCGCCCGGGTCACGCTGCGCGACAATCGTGCCAACGGCGTCATTCTTGCATCCGGGGACAGCGGCGGCGGTTACGAGTGGTTCATGCGCGACGGCTACGTCCACTTCGTGTACGTCTATACGCGTAATGCCATATACAGAGCCCGATCGCAGCGCTGCGTTCCGGAAGGCGAGCATGTGCTTGGGGTGAGGATCGTCAAGACCGGCGCGAGCCAGGGCCGCTGTACGCTGCTGCTCGACGACGATTCGATTGGTGAATTGGCGCTCGACGAAATGTGGCCGATCTACTTCGCGAATTCAGGTCTGCGCTGTGGCGAAAACCGGCACGCGCCGATCAGCCGGGAGTATGAACCGCCCTTCGTCTTCGACCACGAATTGCATCGCGTGATCGTGGACGTGGATATCTGATCGACACCCGGTCAATCTGACGGGTCAGACGAGGTTACGCGATTCCTGGCTCGTTTGCGGGCTTGTTTCGTCAGGTTCGCCATGGAATTTGCCGAGTTTAGCGCATCTTCCTCAGGGCCGTTCGGGCCTGTTTTTTTGCAGGCGCGGCGTGCGTTTGCCGTAAAGAGAATGTAATATTGCGGCGGCCTGGGGATTAGTACATAATTCCCAGCCATCCGGGAATTTTTCCCGGTTTTTGGGATGATATGGCGGCATCGGAGGTTTTGGGTGCCGCTATACCAATTTTGGGGGTGGATTTCATAGTCCTTTAGACACCGCCAGTGCCTATCGAACCGGTAAATCCGGGCGAAAACCTACGGAGAATTGCATGAACAAACGGGAACTTACGGATGCTGTGGCGTCGGCTGCGGATCTTGCGAAAGCGGACGCGGCGCGTGCCGTGGATGCGGTTTTAGGGGCCATTAGCGGTGCCTTGGGACAGGGAGACTCGGTATCTCTGGTCGGTTTCGGGACCTTCAGCGTCAAGCATCGCGCCGCACGGCAAGGACGCAATCCCCGTACCGGAGAGACGATACAAATCGCCGCGACCTCGGTTCCCGGATTCAAGGCAGGTCGTGCCCTGAGGGATGCCGTAAACTAACCACCTCCAGCTTTCGGGGCTTGCCCCCGTTCAGCTGTTGCGGCGAGTTCCGCGAGGGTAATGGCGCCGGCGGGTGCTTAGCTCAGTTGGGAGAGCGTCGCTCTTACACGGCGAAGGTCGGGGGTTCAAGCCCCTCAGCACCCATAGCGGAGTGGTAGTTCAGATGGTTAGAATACCGGGCTGTCAATCCGGTGGTCGCGGGTTCGAGTCCCGTCCACTCCGCCACTTACCCTCGTCCTGAGGAGGATTGGCGCGCTCCGATGCTCCAGGTAATCCGTGACCGTCTCAGCGGCTGGGTTGCCGGCATCATCTTCGGCGTAATCGGGCTTGCGCTGGTGCTGACTTTCGGCACCATGCGGGGCAATGTGGGCATGTCCAGCACGGCCGTAGCCAGCGTGGACGGCGTGGAAATCGGCCAGGCCGAGTTCCTGCGCACGCTGGACGAGGAACAGATCAGGCTCCGCGAACAGTTCGGCGAAGCGCTCCCCGAGGAGTTCGAGCAGGAGCTTCGCGCGCTCGTACTCGACGACATGATCGACGTGCGCATGATGCAGGCGCATGCCGAAGAGCGCGGCTTTACGACCAGCAACGCGCGGCTGGCGAGCGTGATTCAGAGTATTCCCGCATTTCTCGACCGCGGGGAGTTTTCAGTCGATTTGTACCGCAGCGCCCTGGCCAATATCGGCGAGTCGCCGTCCTGGTTCGAATATCAGCAGCGGGGACTGATGACTCAGCAGCAGTTCTACCGGAGCATCGCCGAGAGCGCCTTCTTTACGCCGGTGGACTTTCGTTTCTACATTGAACTGGTGCAGGAGAGCCGGGCGGTTCGCGGCCTGTTCGTTTCTCCGGAGGCTTTCCGCGCCGGTGTGGCCGTGACCGACGAACAGGTAAGCGAGTATTACGGGCAGAACGCCTCCGGCTTCTGGACGCGCGAATACCTGGACCTGGAATACATCGAAATCGATGCCGCGAGCCTGCCGGGACAGCAAGAGATCACCGAGCAGGACGCCCTGGAATGGTACGAGCAGAATCGCGACCAGTTCGTAAGCCCATTGCAGCGCCAGTCCAGTCACATCCTGTTGGCGGCCAGCCCGGAAGGGGACGACGAAGTGCTGGCCCGCGCCAACGAGCTTGTCGCCCGGCTGGAGGCCGGGGAAGATTTTGCCGCCCTGGCCGGGGAATTTTCCGAGGATCCCGGTTCCGCCTCGCTCGGCGGGGACCTGGGATGGAACGAACGCGGCGTGTTGGTTCCGGAATTCGAGGAAGCGCTTTTCGGACTTGAGGAAGTCGGCCAATACACGGCGCCGGTGCAAACGCAGTTCGGCTATCACATCATTCGCCTGGACGGTTTGCGCGGAGGAGACATTGCGCCGTTCGAGGACGCCAGGGAGGACGTGCTGGCGGACCTGCAGGAGCGCCGGAGCCGGACGGGCTTTTACGACCTGGCCGACCGGCTGGCCGACATGGCGCTGGAGAGCGAGGACGGACTCGCCTGGATCGCCGAGGAACTCGAGCTGCCGCTGACGACCATCGAGAACTTCACCCGCGAGGGCGCCGGAGAGTTTGCCGGCAACCGGCGCGTGATCGACGCGGCCTACGGCGAGACCGTGCTGGACCGCGGCGAGAACTCGCGGATACTGCAGCTGGGTCCCGAGCGGGCGATCGTCCTGCGCGCCGCCCGTCATCAGCCTTCGGAGCAGCAGCCGCTGGAGGAAGTGGCGGATCGCATTCGGGAGATACTCGTCAGCGACGCGGCCGCGGAGGCCGCCGCGGCCCGGGGAGCGGAGTTGCTGGAGCGGCGCCAGGCCGGTGACGAACTTCCGGAACTGGCGGGAGACGAGGGCGTGGAGTTTTTCGACGAGCAGGAAATGCGCAGGGATTCGGCCGGCTTCCCCTCGGAACTGCTGAATGCCATTTTCGCCGCCGCGCCCGGACATTCCGCCGAGGGCCTCAGGCTGCTGGACGGCCGTTACGCGCTGTTTGAGGTCTCCGAGGTATTTCCGGGGCGTCCGGAAACGATTCCCCGGGATCAGCGCGACGAAGTCAAGGCCGACCTGGAAGACCGCGAGGGGTTGATGGAATTCGACGCCTATCGCGCCAGCGTGCGCGACAGGGCCAGCGTCTGGATTGCGCCCGAAACGCTGGAAGAAGCGCCGTGAGCCAATGGAATCCGTTGCGCTGGCCCCTGTACGCGCAGATTTTCGCGGGGATCTTGCTGGGCGTGATCGCCGGGCTGATCAGCGGCGACACTGCCGAATTGGTCGCCGGCGTAACCTACGACTCGATTTACGACTACATCGGCACGCTGTTTCTCAATGCGCTGAAAATGCTGATCGTGCCGCTGATCGCCACGTCGATCATTTCCGGCGTGGCCAGCCTGGGCGGCCCCGGCACGCTGGGCCGGCTGGGCGGGAAGACGCTTCTCTATTACCTGGCCACATCCACGATCGCCGTGCTGGTGGGTCTGACCGTCGTGAACCTGGTGAAGCCGGGCATCCTGAACGGGGTCGCCGTGGGCGGGCTTCTGGATTTCGAGACCAATTCGGAGCTGGTGGCCTCGCGGGTGGCGGGCGCCGAGGGCGGCGTTGCGGAAGTGTTTCTGCGGATGTTTCCGCCGAACATCGTCATGGCGGCCGCCGAGGGCCAGATGCTCGGCGTCATCGTTTTCTGCATCCTGTTCGGCTACTTCCTTTCCCAACTTGTGAAGGAGCGACGCCAGCAGGTCACGAGTTTCGTGCAGGCCTGCTTCGAGGCGATGATGGGGGTCACCCGGTTTGTCATGCGGTTTGCCCCGATTGGGGTCTTCGGGCTCGTCGCTTCGGTCGTGGCGGATGTCGGATTGGGCGCGGCCAGGCCGCTGGTGGTCTTCTCGATCACCGTGCTGGCGGCCCTGGCGATTCATTTCCTCGTGGTGATGCCGCTGATACTGCTGTTCGTGGCGCGCGTGAACCCGCTACGCCAGTATCGGGCGATGGCGCCGGCTCTGCTGACCGCGTTTTCGACGGCCTCATCTTCCGCGACGCTTCCGATCACGATGCGCTGCGTGGAGGACAATGCGAAAGTTTCCAGCCGCACGACGGGTTTCGTTCTGCCGCTGGGCGCAACCGTCAATATGGACGGCACCGCGCTGTATGAGTGCGTTGCCGTGATGTTCATCGCCCAGGCCTACGGTCTGGAAATAGGCTTCGGCGTGCAATTCACGATTGTCTTCGCCGCGCTGCTCACGTCGATCGGCGTGGCCGGCGTTCCCGCGGCTTCATTCGTCGCGATCGCGGTGATCCTCGGGGCGGTGGGCCTGCCGGTGGAGGCGATCGGCGTCCTGTTCGTATTTGACCGGATTCTCGATATGTCGCGCACCGCCGTGAACGTATTCGGAGACAGTTGCGGCGCGGTGACGATCGCCCGGCTGGAGGGCGAGAGCGGCGTGCTGGGCGAGGCGAGCCGGCAGCGCGGCCGCGATGAAGAGTGAGTGACTCTCGGCAACCGGGCCTGCGCCTGGTGCGCGAGCGGCGCACGGTCGCCCTTTTCAAGCCCGAGCCGCCGCCGCGCGAACTGCTGATGGCGGCCGTGGATGCAGCGCGCTGGGCCCCCAACCATCATCTGACCGAACCCTGGCGGTTCTTCCTGCTGGGCGCCGCTACCGTGGACGCCATGGTCGAGATCGCCGGTGAACTCACTCTTGCCAAGCGCGGCGCCGGTGCGGCGAAGAAGAGGCGCCAGCTCATGGAGGCGGTGCCGCACTGGATGGCGGTGACCTGCCGCCGCACGGAAGACGCTTTCCGCGAGCGCGAGGACTACGCCGCCTGCTGTTGCGCGATACAGAATTTCATGCTGTGCCTGTGGGAGGGCGGCGTCGCGTGCAAGTGGAGCACGGGGGCGGTTACGCGGGACGAACGGTTCTACGAACTGCTCGGTGTGAGCCCGGAGGATGAAATGGTCGTTGGTCTTTTCTCGATCGGCTACCCGCGGATCATTCCCGAGCAGAAGCGCCGGCCGGTCGGCGAAATCCTCACCGAACTCGACTAGGGGCTACTCGGGGAAGGACAAGCCGACGGCGCCCATGCCGGCGTCGACCTGAAGCACGACGCCGGTAATGCCGGACGCCATCTCCGAGCACAGGAACACGGCGGCGTTGCCCACTTCGTCAAGCGTCACGTTGCGCCTGAGCGGGGCTGAAGCTTCGTAGTGGTGCAGCATCTTGCGGAAGTTCGGAATGCCGGCGGCCGACAGCGTCTTGACCGGCCCCGGCGAAAGCGCGTTGACGCGTATGCCCTTCTTGCCCAGGTCCATGGCCAGGGCGCGGGTTACCGCCTCCAGGCTGGCCTTGGCGGGACCCATGACGTTGTAGTTCTGCACGGCCCGGCTAGAGCCCGAATACGACAGGGTCAAGAGCGACCCGCCGTGGGCCATCAGGGGCGTCGCGGCGCGCGCCAGCGCGGCGAAGCTGTAGGCGGAAATGTCGTGGGAAATCCGGAAGCCGTCCCGCGACACGCTGTCGGCAAAGTCGCCCTTGAGGTTGTCGCCGGGTGCAAAGGCGATCGAATGAACCAGGATATCGAGATTCGGCCAGGATTCCTGCAACTGCGCAAAGGCTTTCGCGATCGATTCGTCGCTGCTGACGTCCATCCCGAGGCAGAAAGGCGCATCGACTTCCGGCGCGAAGGCTTCGGCGCGCTCGAGCATCCTTCCCGGCAGCGCGCTCAGGGCGACCTCCGCGCCCTCGCGGCGGAAACTCCGGGCTATGCCCCAGGCAATAGAGCGCTTGCTCGCGATGCCGGCGACCAGCGCCCGCTTTCCCTCCAGAATCGGCATGGCGCGATTCTACAGGCACAGCGCCCTGCAACTCCTGCTGCTCGCGGGGTTTCTTGCCAGTGCTATCCGGGAGACGCATGAATCCATCCATGGAGCTTTGTTCCGCCATCCCTGGCTCACAAACTCCCGGATAGCACTGGCAAGAAACCCCGCGTACTCCCGAAAGGTAGAATGAAGTTCCGTGCAGCAGGTGGAGATTTATACCGACGGGGCGTGCTCGGGCAACCCGGGACCCGGCGGTTGGGCGGCCCTGTTGCGCGCGGGGAATCATGAGCGCGAGATAAGCGGGGCGGAGCCGGACACCACCAACAACCGCATGGAACTGACCGCCGCCTTGCGCGCACTCGAAGCCCTGAAGCGCCCTTGCCGGGTCGTGCTGCACACCGATTCGACCTATGTGCAGAAGGGCATGAGCGGATGGGTGGCAAAGTGGAAGCGCAACAACTGGAAGCGCTACGACCGGAAGGTGAAGAAACAAGTGCCGGTGCTCAATGAAGATCTCTGGCGCGCCCTGGACGCCGTCTGCGCCAGGCACCAGGTCGAATGGCGCTGGGTGCAGGCGCATGCCGGCATTCCCGATAACGAGCGCGTGGACCAATTGGCGCGTGAGGCGATCGATTCCCTGCGTGCCGGGCGTGGCGGGTAAGCTTGTGCGCCACGTTGCCGTTGACGTCGAAACCACCGGGCTGGACCCCAGTTCCGGCGACCGCGTCATTTCCGTCGGCTGTGTGGAGCTGGTCGAGCGTCAGTTCACCGGGCGCGATTTGCATCGGCTGATCGATCCACAGCGGTCGATCCCGGCGGAGTCCTCCCGAATCCACGGTATAAGCGACGACCAGGTGGCGGGTCAGCCGAAATTTGCGGACCTTGCCGAAGAGTTTCTTGCATTCGTGCGCGGCGCCCACCTGCTCGGACACAACATCGAGTTCGACCTGGGGTTTCTCGATGCGGAACTTCAGAAGGCCCAAAGAAAGGAGCGGCTTGGCGAGATCTGCGACTCGACCTGCACGCTGAAGATGGCGCGGGCGCGCTATCCGTCGCAGCGCAACAACCTCGACGCGCTGAGCCTTCGCCTGGGTGTCGCGTCCAGCGAGCGGGGCTACCACGATGCCCTCGAGGACGCCCGCCTGACGGCCTCGGTATGGCTTCGCATGACGATGGGGCAGGGCGAACTCAGCATGAGCGAGGAGGCGGGCGGGGGCGCGAAGCGGACCATCGATCGGGAGGGCCTTGAGTTTGTCCGCTTTGAGCCCGGCGCCGAGGACCTTGAAGCACACGAGAAAATGCTGCGCAATATCGACGCCAAATCCGAACGCGGCGCCGCCTGGCTGAAGGAACTCAAGGAAGCCTGATTCTCGTGAAATAGAATCCGGCTCTTTTGCGAGCTGGGAAAAATCGTGGCGCAGTCATTTCGGTCCGCATTTGCGCAAAACTTTCTGGGCGACTCGCCCCGCTGGTACAAGCGGACAATCGTTGCGTTTCTGATCGTCAACCCGATCCTGTGGTTCCTGCTGCCGGGCGGCAAGTTCATTGCGGGCTGGGTGCTCGTTCTGCAATTCATCTTCACGCTGGCGATGGCGTTGCGCTGCTATCCGCTGCAGCCCGGCGGGCTGCTGGCTATACAGGCGGTTCTGATGGGCATGACGTCGCCGGAGACGCTGTACACGAAAACGCTGGACAATTTCCCGGTCATCCTGCTGATGATCTTCATGGTGGCGGGCATCTTCTTCCTGAAGGACATGCTGCTTTACGTTTTCACCCGCATTCTGCTCGGGGTGCGCTCCCGGCTGCTGCTCTCGCTGCTCTTCAGCGCAACCGCCGCGGTGCTGTCCGCCTATGTGGACGCACTGACCGTTACGGCAGTGATCATCTCGATTGCGATCGGTTTTTACCGCATCTACCACTCCGTATCTTCCGGGCTCAGGGCGGGCGAAGTTTCCGCAAGTCTGACCGATGACTCCAAAGTGCCGGAGGAAAGGATGGCGGAACTGCGCCGGTTCCGGGCCTTCCTTCGCGGCCTGATGATGCACGCCGCCGTAGGCACAGCGCTGGGCGGCGTCACGACACTGGTCGGCGAGCCGCAAAATCTGCTCCTGGCCAAGGAGGCGGGCCGCGCTTTCGGCGAGGCGGGATGGAGTTTCGGCCAGTTCTTCCTGAACATGGCGCCGGTGACCCTGCCCGTGCTGGCGGCGGGTCTGCTCACCTGCGCGGCGCTGGAACTGTTCGGCAGGTTCGGCTACGGCGTCAAGCTCAGTCCCGCCGTGCGCGAGGTCCTCGAGCGCTACGACCGCGAGGCGTCCGAGCGCCGCACGCCGAGGCAGAACGTCGCGCTGGTGGCCCAGGGCGGCGCGGCGGTCGTGCTGATCGTCGCGCTGAGTCTGCATCAGTTTCACCATACCGAGGTGGGCCTGATCGGCCTGATGATCATCGTGCTCGCCACCGCTTTTTCCGGAGTCACGGAAGAGCACCGTCTCGGCAAGGCTTTTCAGGAAGCGCTGCCGTTTACCGCGCTGCTTGTGGTGTTCTTCGGCATCGTCGCGGTCATTTACGACCAGAAACTCTTCAAGCCGGTCACCGACCTGATCTTCACGCGCGACGGGACCGAGCAGCTTGCGATCATGTACCTGGCCAACGGGGCCCTGTCGCTGATCAGCGACAACGTGTTCGTGGCCACGGTGTATATCGCCGAGGTCAGGCAGGCGCTGTTCGACGGGCTGATCGACCGCGCCCAGTTCGAATTGCTGGTGGTGGCCATCAACACCGGCACCAATATTTCCAGCGTGGGCACGCCCAACGGACAGGCGGCCTTCCTGTTCCTGCTGACCACCACGCTGGCGCCGGCCATCCGCCTGAGTTATCTGCGCATGGTGCTGATGGCGCTGCCGTATACGATCGTGATGACGATCACCGGCCTGCTCGCGATCGTCTACGTGTTGTAAGCGGGAAGGTATCCTGACCGCCTTCAATTAGAATCCGGCTTTTGCCGAACTGGAGTAAATCGTGGCGCAGTCAATTCGGTCCGCTTTCGCACAAAATTTTCTGGGCGACTCGCCCCGCTGGTACAAGCAGACGATCATCGCGTTTCTGATCGTCAACCCGATCCTGTGGTTCCTGCTCCCGGGCGGCGAATTCATTGCGGGCTGGGTGCTGGTTCTGCAATTCATCTTCACGCTGGCGATGGCGCTGCGCTGCTATCCGCTGCAGCCCGGCGGGCTGCTGGCGATACAGGCGGTCCTGATGGGCATGACGTCGCCGGAGACGCTGTACACCAAGACTCTTGAGAACTTCCCCGTCATCCTGCTGATGATCTTCATGGTGGCGGGCATCTTCTTTTTGAAGGAGATGCTGCTCTACGTTTTCACCCGCATTCTGCTCGGGGTGCGCTCCCGGCTGCTGCTCTCGCTGCTCTTCAGCGCAACGGCCGCGGTGCTGTCCGCGTATCTTGATGCGCTGACCGTTACGGCGGTCATCATCTCGGTGGCGATCGGTTTTTACCGCATCTACCATTCGGTTGCGTCGGGCCTGTCGGGGGGCGAAGCCTCGAAGGTGCTGACCGACGACTCGCGGGTTGAAGCGGACAAGATGGCGGAACTGCGTCAGTTCCGGGCCTTCCTTCGCGGCCTGATGATGCACGCTGCCGTAGGCACCGCGCTGGGCGGCGTCACGACGCTGGTCGGCGAGCCGCAGAACCTTCTGCTGGCCAAGGAGGCCGGCCGTGCTTTCGGCGAGGCGGGATGGAATTTCGGGCAGTTCTTCCTGAACATGGCGCCGGTGACCCTGCCCGTGCTGGTGGTGGGCCTGCTCACCTGCGCGGCGCTGGAACTGTTCGGCAAGTTCGGCTACGGCGTCAAGCTAAGCCCTGCCGTGCGCGAGGTCCTCGAACGCTACGACCGCGAGGCCTCCGAGCGCCGCACGCCGAAGCAGAACGCCGCGCTGGTGGCCCAGGGCGGCGCGGCCGTAATTCTGATCATCGCACTGAGCCTTCATCAGCTTCACCATACCGAGGTGGGCCTGATCGGTCTGATGATCATCGTGCTCGCCACCGCTTTTTCCGGAGTCACGGAAGAGCACCGTCTCGGCAAGGCTTTTCAGGAAGCGCTGCCGTTTACCGCGCTGCTTGTGGTGTTCTTCGGCATCGTCGCGGTCATTTACGACCAGAAACTCTTCAAGCCGGTCACCGACCTGATCTTCACGCGCGACGGGACCGAGCAGCTTGCGATCATGTACCTGGCCAACGGGGCCCTGTCGCTGATCAGCGACAACGTGTTCGTGGCCACGGTGTATATCGCCGAGGTCAAGCAGGCGCTGTTTGATGGGCTGATCGACCGACCGCAGTTCGAATTGCTGGTCGTGGCCATCAATACCGGCACCAATATTCCGAGCGTGGGCACGCCGAACGGCCAGGCGGCGTTCCTGTTCCTGCTGACCACGGCGCTGGCGCCGGCCATTCGCCTGAGTTATCTGCGCATGGTGCTGATGGCCCTGCCGTACACGATCACGATGACCGCGACCGGCCTGCTCGCCATCATCTACGTCCTGTAAGCGGGGTTGCCGCCCATCCCTGGGGACATCGCTTCCTTGCCGGAATGGGACGTGCTCCTGCGGCACGCGGGGCAGGCGCGCGAGTGGCGGCTGGGTGACCTGCTGGATGCGCCGGGGCGGTTTGAGGACTTTTTCCTGCGCAGCGACGGCCCGGCGGGGGCCGGAATGCTGCTCGATTACAGCCGGCAAAGGCTGAACGGCGAGACGCCCGGACTTCTCAAGGCACTGGCTGAGGCGCGAGGGCTTGAGGCCGCCCGGGCCGCTCTGTTCGCCGGTGAGGTCGTAAACCCAAGCGAGAATCGCGCCGCGCTGCATCCGGATGCCCGTTCCGCGAACCCGGCAAATGCGGTGCTGGCCGAGCAGCGGGAGCGAACGGGCGCGTTCGCCCGGCGGTTCCGGGCCGGCGAGGTGCTGGGGGCGAAGGGCGCGCCGCTGAAGCGCATCGTCAATATCGGCATCGGGGGTTCGGACCTCGGCGTGCGGCTCCTGTGTTCGGCGCTGGGGGACGAAAACTCCCGTCCGGTGGATTTCGTGACGGAAATGGACGGCGTCGAGCTCGAGCGGGCGCTGTCGCGGAACGACCCCGCGGAAACGCTGTTCGTGGTGTGCTCGAAGAGCTTCTCCACCGCGGAAACACTCGCCAATGCGTACTCGGCGCGCCACTGGCTTACGGCGGCGCTCGGCGAAGACGCCCCGGCGCGTCATTTCGCCGCCGTTTCCGCCAACGCCGGAGCCATGACCGCCTGGGGAATCGCGCGCGAAATGGCGTTTCTGATGCCGGATGCGGTAGGCGGGCGCTATTCGGTCTGGTCGGCCGCCGGCTTGAGCGCCTGGCTGGCGCTCGGTTCAGCCTGCATGAACAAGTTTCTTGAAGGCGGGCGCTGGATGGACCGGCACTTTAACGAGGTGCCTTTGGAAGCCGGCATGCCGGTGCTGATGGGCCTTCTCGCGTTCTGGAACCAGTCCATGCTGGGTTGCTCGACCCAACTCCTGCTCACGTACGACACGCGCCTGAAAGGGCTGCCGGCGTATCTGCGGCAACTGGAAATGGAGAGCCTCGGCAAGAGCGTCGACGCGCAGGGCCGTCCGCTCGAAGGCAGGGGTGTGGCGGCCCTGCTGGGGGTTACCGGTTCGAGCGCGCAACACTCGATCATGCAATGGGCGCAGCAGGGCGCGCGCGCGCCCTGCGCCGAATTTATCGCGGTGCGGGACGGCGACGGGGCCTATCCGCGGATGCACGCGGAAGCGCTGCGCCAGATGCTGGCGCAAGCCGATGCCCTGGCGCGCGGCCTGCCGCAGAGCGCGATCGCCTCCGATCCCCTGGCGGCGCAAAAGGCCCTGCCCGGCGGCCGTCCCTCGAACATATTGCTGCTCGAAAGGCTCGATCCCCGGCACCTGGGCGCCTTGATCGCGCTGTACGAACACAAGGTCTTCGTTCAGGCAACGCTGCTGGGCGTAAACCCGTTCGACCAGTGGGGCGTGGAACACGCCAAGCGCCTGGCCGCCGATCCACGCTCGCGGCCGCCGTTGGCGAAACTCCTCGACGACTGACGCCACACCACGGAGCAAGGGTGGCTCGCCCTAACTGTCCCTTCTTCGTCGGAGACTGAAATGGAGGACAAGCCAGCCCAGCAACGCTGCCAGCGCCGAGCCCAGGAGAACGCCCAGGCGCGCCTTGTTGAAGTACGCGCCGCTGCCGTGTTCGAGTGCCAGGCCGGCGATGAACAGGCTCATGGTAAAACCGATGCCGCATGCGAATGCAACGCCCAGCAACTGCATCCATGTGATCTCTCGCGGCAATCGCGCAAGCCCCGCGAGAGAGGCAATCCCCACAAAGGACACAATGCCGATCGATTTGCCGAGAACCAGCCCGGCGGCAACCCCTATCGCCACCGGATGCAAGATGGCGTCAAGCGCCATTTCGCGGATTGGCAGCCCCGCGTTGGCGAAAGCAAATACCGGAAGAACAATGAAGGCGACGGGCACATGGAGTTCGTGCTCAAGTTCCCGCAAGGGCGAGCCGCCATTTCTGCCCTTGAGGGGAATGCACAAGGCGATAAGGATTCCCGCCAATGTGGCATGCACGCCGGACTTCAGGACAGCCACCCACATCAACAGACCGATAAGCGCGTAGATCGAGATTCGTTTTACGCCCATGCGATTCGCAAACACGGCGGCAACGAACATTGCGGAGCCCCAAAGCAAGGCCGTCACGGAGAGGTCCGCCACATAGAACATGGCAATAATCGCTATGGCCGCCAGGTCATCGATAATGGCCAGCGTGAGTACGAAGACCTTGAGCGCCAGTGGTACTCGAGCGCCGAACGCTCCAAGGAGTGCCAGCACGAAAGCGATGTCCGTCGCTACCGGGATCGCCCACGCGTCCAGGGCGATTGCGTCCGACCGGTTCAGGAAAACATAGATCAGCGCCGGCGCTGCGATTCCGCCGGCAGCACCGACAAGCGGCAGCGTGAGCTTTTCGGGCGAGGAGAGCTCACCTTCAAGAAACTCACGTTTAAGCTCCAGGCCGATCAGGAAGAAGAACACGGCCATCAGGCCGTCATTGATCCAGAGCAAAAGGGGCTTCTCGATGAAGAAGTTGCCGATGCGGACGGAAGCTACGGTTTCGAGCAGTGCCTCGTAAACGTGGGCCCAGGGCGAATTTGCAGCCAGCAGGGCAAGGATTGCCGCTCCAAGGACCATCGCACCGCCGGCGGACTCAAGCCGCAGGAACTCCCGAAGGGCAGCGGTTATCTGATTGGGTTGTTCGTTGCGTGAGTTCACGGCAGCGCAGGGCAGATGCAGCGGCGGCAATATTGCAGCACCTCGGATCGGAACGGCAAGCTTGCAACGTAGGCGTACCGCGTCCTGCCTAAAATAGCAGGGTTATGAAGATTACAGTTCACGGCTGCGGATACGTGGGACTGGTGACCGGGGCCTGTTTCGCGGAAACCGGGGTAAGTGTGGTCTGCCTCGACATCGACAGCGATACCGTCGATCGTCTGCAAACGGGCGATCTGCACATCTACGAGCCGGGCCTGGAGGACCTTGTCCAAAGGAACCTGGAAGCCGGACGCCTGCGGTTCAGCACGGACATTCAGGCGGGCGTGGCGCATGGCGATGCGCAGTTCATTGCGGTGAGCACACCATCCGGCGGCAACGGAGAGGCCGACTTGCGCCAGGTGTTCGCGGTGGCCGACTCGATAGCCGGGCATATGACCGGTTACCGCACGGTGGTCTGCAAGTCCACCGTTCCGGTGGGGACCTGCGCGAAGGTTCAGGCGCGCATCGCGGAAAAACTCAAGGAGAGGCGCGCCGGTTTCGCCTGTGACGTGGTTTCCAATCCGGAATTCCTCAAGGCCGGCGGGGCAGTATCGGATTTCATGCACCCCGAACGGATCATCCTGGGCACCCGCAGCGAGCGGGCGATCAAGTATCTGAGCAGGCTATACGCGCCGTTTCAACGCAAGCGCGACCGCCTGATGGTCATGGGGCCGGCGTCGGCCGAACTGACCAAGTACGCCGCCAACGCGATGCTGGCGACGCGGATCAGCTTCATGAACGAGCTGTCCGGCGTGGCCGAGCGGGTGGGCGCCGACATCGAGCAGGTACGCGCCGGCATCGGCGCCGACAAGCGGATCGGCTACAACTACCTGTACGCAGGCTGCGGGTACGGAGGGTCCTGCCTGCCCAAGGACACCGATGCACTTGCGCAGACGGCGCGGGAGCATGGCTATCGGGCGCAGATCGTGGAGGCCGTATCCGGGGTCAACGAATCGCAGAAGGCGCTGCTGGGGCGGAAGATCCAGGCTTGGTTCGCAGAAAAACTGCCCGGCCGGCTGATCGCGCTTTGGGGCTTGTCGTTCAAACCCGGGACTGACGATATGCGCGGGGCGCCCAGCCTGGCGCTGATTGAGTTCCTGCTCTCGCAGGGTGCGCGCGTTCGTGCCTATGACCCGGTGGCCATCGAACGGTGCCGCGCACTGTTGGGTGATCGGCACGGTCTGGAGTACGCCCAGTCCGCCGGGGAGGCTGTGGACGGCGCCGACGCCCTGGCCATCGTGACCGAATGGCCGCAGTTCCGATCGCCGGACTTCGGCCTGCTCATGGACAGGCTAAGGGAACCCGTGATCTTTGATGGCCGCAACCTGTATTCACCCGACGTCATGCGGGACAAGGGCTTTCGTTATTTCGGAATTGGCCGCGGCGAACGGATCGCCCGGGACAACGGCTCCGGCGTGCATCCGGTGGGCGAAGAAGTGTTTCGCCCCTGGGGCAGCTTCGAAGGGCTTGGGCAGGGCGAGGGCTACCAGGTCAAACGGCTGCGGGTCCTGCCCGGCGAGACGCTGTCGCTGCAGCGCCATCGCCGCCGGGAAGAGCACTGGGTGGTCGTCAGCGGCACGCCCGTGGCCGAACGGGACGGCGAGAGCCATTCCCTCAATGTCGGCGACCATATTCTGATCCCGCTGGGCGCCGTACACCGGATCCACAATCCGGGTGACGAGCCTGCGGAGCTCGTTGAGGTGCAGTTGGGCGACTACCTGGGCGAAGACGACATCGAGCGCTTCGAAGACGTCTACGGCCGCGCCTGAAACACGCCGGATGAGACTTAAGCCTCCCTTCAAGGCGTACGACGTGCGCGGACGGGTGCCGGGCGAATTCAACGCCGACCTCGCCTGCCGCATCGGCGCCGCGCTGGTGCGTTTCACCGGCGCGAGGGAGGTAGTGCTGGGGTGCGATGCCCGCCTGTCCAGCCCCGAAATCGCCGACGCCGTGGCCGAAGGCGCGACCCGCGCGGGCGCCGACATCGCCGACCTGGGCCTGTGCGGCACCGAACAGGTTTATTTCGCGACCGGACGGTTCGGATGCGGCGCAGGCGTCATGGTGACCGCCAGTCACAACCCAGCCGACTACAACGGGCTGAAGCTCGTTCGCGAAGATGCGCGTCCCATCAGCGCCGACACCGGGCTGGCCGAGATTGCCCGTCTTGCGGAGTCGCCGCCGCCGCGCGGCGCCCGAGGCCGAAGGCGCCGCGCGAAGGTGCTTGGCGCCTGGCGTCGCCGCGTCCTTGGGTTCGTGGAAGACCTGCCGATGAACCCGCTGAAGGTCGTGGTCAACTCCGGGAACGGCGCTGCCGGACCCAGCGTAGACAAGCTCTCGAAGCACCTGCCGCTGGAGATCGTTCATCTGCTGGCCGAACCGGACGGCAACTTCCCGAACGGCGTGCCCAATCCCCTGCTCGAGAGCACCCGCAATACCACGTCTGAAGCGGTGCTCGCGCATAACGCCGGGTTCGGGGTGGCGTTCGACGGCGATTTCGACCGCTGCGCCTTCTTCGACGAGCGCGGCGAATTCGTCGATCCCTATTACACGGTCGGCATGTTTGCGTCCGCCCTCTTGCCCGCGCAGCCGGGCGCCGATCGGCGGGTGGTCCACGATCCCACGCTGGTCTGGGACACCGAAGAACAGGTGCGCTCCGCCGGAGGCCGGCCGATCCGAAACCGCGCGGGGCACTCCTACATCAAGCAGCGGATGCGCGAAGAGGACGCCGTCTATGGGGGCGAGAGCAGTGCGCACCATTATTTCCGCGAGTTCCTCTATTGCGATTCGGGCATGATCCCCTGGGTCCTGATGGCCGCCCTACTTTCCGCGCAGGGCGGAGGCCTGGCCGAACGCACCGCCGAGCGCCGCCGGCGCTATCCGACCAGCGGAGAAATCAACATGCCGGTTGGCGAGGATCCCGCGCCGCTGCTGCAGCGCCTTTCCGATGCTTATTCGGCACAAGGCGCCCTGGTGGACCATATCGACGGCCTCTCCGTCGATTTCCCCGACTGGCGCTTTAACCTGAGGCCCTCGAACACCGAGCCGCTGCTGCGCCTGAACCTCGAAACCCGCGCCGACCCTCAACTCCTGGCCGAAAAGACCGCCGAACTGACGACCAGGGTCAAATGATGTCTGCTGCGCCCCCGGGTTGGCCCATTTCGGTGCCGCCGGACAGTTGGCGACTCGCCTCCCACGCCAGCATGCAGCGTTTCCGCGTGACGCCCCCCGCGTAGTTCCCCGTAATCCCTCCCGCGCGAATCACGCGGTGGCACGGGATGAGGAAGGCGATCGGGTTTTTGCCCACCGCGCTCCCCGTCGCCCGAGCCGCCCGCGCGCTGCCGACCTCTGCGGCCAGATGGCCGTAAGTGACGACCTGTCCGGGGGGTACGCGCAGCAGGGCGCGCCAGACGGCCAGTTGGAAGTTGGTCCCGCGCACATGTATGGTCAGCGGGCGGCTCTCGGCTTCGAAGGGCGCCGCGAAGATGGACCGCGCCAGCGCCGTTGCCGTCAATTCGTCGCCTTCGAACGACGCCCGCCCCCAGGTGCGGCGGAGAGTTTCTTTCTCGGCGGAAACATCCCCGTCGGCCACAAACCCAACCCGGCAGACGCCGCGCCCGGTCCAGGCGACGAACACAGGCCCGAAAGGTGATTCTCCAGTGCCGAAGCGAATCGTCAGCCCCGCACCCCTGCTCCGGTACTCTCCCGGCGTAACGGCTTCCACGGTTACGAAGTGATCGTGGAGTCTGCCCGGGCCGGTGAGCCCGCTCCCATGGGCTGCCGCGAGCACTGACTCGGAGTTGTCGAGCAGCTTCTTCGCGTGCTGAACGGTAAGAAACTCAAGAAAGCGCTTTGGCGTGACGCCGGCCCAGCGCGAGAACAGCCGATGCAGATGGCTTTGGCTCAGACCGATATGCGCCGCCAGGTCCGCGAGTTCCGGCTGGCGCCCGCGATGCCTGGCCAGATAGCGAATGGCGGCCTCGATTCGGTCGTAGTCGGTCGTGTTCATGCGGAACTCCAGGAAACGGTCATCGATGCGGAACCATCTGCAACTTAATTTCTCCTGATCCCGAAATCGACCCGATCCTTGCTAAAGAAGGCTCAATACCCGTATTTTTGCTCGGATTTGTCCGGTGATCGCGGTCTATACTTCGCCCGTGGCCAATCCGGCGTTCGACACCCTGCAAGCTGCGGAATCCTTTCAGCAGGCTGGCATGCCTGCCGATCAAGCCAAGGCGGTAGCGCGCGCGATCCGGCAGCGCGGTGAAGAGCAGGTAACCAACTCAGGCCTGGCGGTTGCCTTGGCGCAACTTGAAACCCGCCTGACCAACCGCCTCTACATTTCCCTCGGTGTCCTCTTCGCTGCGCTCGTCGCCGTGGGCTTCTTCACCTGATATCGAGATACGTTTACTGGTGGGCGATGCTGGGATTGAACCAGCGACCTCTGCCGTGTGAAGGCAGCGCTCTCCCGCTGAGCTAATCGCCCGTGGCCGGGTATTATTGACCGCCGCCTGCGCGGCCCGCAAGTAGCGCCGAAATTCTGATCTTACGCCGATGTCCGTTCGTACCCGTTTTGCCCCCAGCCCCACCGGGGTGCTGCACCTGGGCGGTCTTCGTACGGCGCTCTATAACTGGCTCTACGCCAGGCGCCATGGAGGCGAGTTTCTGCTCAGGATCGAGGATACGGACCGCCAGCGCTCATTGCCGGAGCACATCCGGGCGCTGGTAGAGGCGCTGCAGCGCTTCGGGCTGAATCCGGACGAAGAACCGCTGCTGCAGTCTTCCCGCGTCGAGCGGCATCGGGAAGTGGCGTATCAGTTGCTTGAGTCGGGTTCCGCCTACCACTGCTACTGCACGCCGGACGAGCTGGCCGCCATGCGCGAGGAGCAGCGTGCGCGGGGCGAGGTTCCTCGCTACGATGGGAGGTGGCGCGACAACACGGGGCCGCCTCCTGCCGGGGTCAAGCCGGTCATTCGCTTTCGCCGCCCGGACAGCGAAGAGGTCGTGGTCAGGGATTGGCTGCATGGCGACGTACGCTATCTCAATTCGCAGCTCGACGACCTGGTGCTGTTGCGGGCCGATGGATCGCCCACCTACCACCTGAGTTGCGTGGTCGATGACGAAGACATGGGCGTGCGGCAGGTCATTCGCGGCGATGACCATCTGAATAACACCCCCCGGCAGCTACAACTGATTCAGGCCCTGGGCTGGACACCGCCGGAGTATTGCCATCTGCCGCTATTGCTGGCGCCGGACGGCAAAAAGCTCTCCAAGCGCGACGAAGCCACCGACGCGCTGCACTATCTGCGCGCCGGCTACCTGCCGGATGCGGTGCTCAACTACCTGGCCCGGCTCGGCTGGTCGCACGGCGACCAGGAAGTCTTCACGATCAAGGAATTGATTTCCTGTTTCGGAAGGGAAGGGCTGGGCGCATCCGCCTCACGACTGGACCCGGATAAGCTGAACTGGATCAACCAGCAGCACATGAAGACGGCGCCAGTGGATGTCCTGTGCGAAGGTCTTGAGGCGCAGCTCGAAAAAATCGGCCTGAATCCCGCGGACGGTCCGCCATTGGAGAAAGTGGCGGAAGCATGGCGCGAGCGCGCCGAAACGCTGGCCGGGGTGGCCGAAGCGGCCCGATGGGCGTTCAGCGATGAGATCGAATTGAGCGAAAAGGCGGCCAGGAAGGTCCTGCGCCCGGTGGTGCGCGAGCCGCTGGCGGCGGTGCGCGCGGCGCTGGCCGGACTGGCGGAATGGACCGCCGCGGACATCCATGCCTGCATTGCCGAAACGGCCGAATCGCTGGGCATCGGCTTCGGGAAACTGGGCCAGCCCTTGCGGGTGGCGGTTACCGGTGGTGGGGTTTCGCCGCCGATCGATACCACGCTCTATCTCGCCGGGCGTGCCAGGACGCTGGAGAGGCTCGACGTGGCGCTGGGCTATATCGATGCCCGGATCGCCGCTGCCGAGTCGGCCGCGCAGGGCTGAGGGCCCGGCGGACTCATCATGCTCGACTGCCTGGAGCGGGATACGGGCCCGGAACCTGTGTATTCCGTTATCTGGTTGCACGGCCTGGGCGCCGACGCCGGCGATTTCTGGCCGATCGTGCCGGAGCTTGGCCTCCCGGCTTCGCCCGCATGGCGGTTCGTGTTCCCGAATGCGCCGGTTCGGCCCGTCACGATCAATGGCGGCATGCCGATGCGGGCCTGGTTCGACTTCTTTTCGCGCGACAGCATTTCCCCCATGGATACCGACGGCATAGCCGCGAGTTGCCGCGCGCTGGAGGAACTGATCGAGAGGGAGGAGCAGCGCGGTATCGCCCGCAACAGGATCATGCTGGCCGGTTTTTCCCAGGGCGGGGCGATCGCGTTGCGCACCGCCCTGCTGTCGGACAGGCCTGTTGCCGGCATCGTGGCCCTTTCCACGTTCCTGCCGCCCTTGGAACCGCTGGAGCCGAGCGCCTCGGCAAAAGGCCTGCCGTGCCTGGCGGCGCACGGCCGCTACGACGAAGTGCTCCCCTTGCGCCTCGGTCTGGATTCGAGGGCAAGACTGGAAGCCGCGGGTTGCCAAGTGGAGTGGCGCGAGTACGAAATGGGACACCAGGTATGCGGGCCGGAACTCGCCGACATCTCGGTGTTCATGCAGAAAGTGTCCGGCGCCATGACGGGGACCGGCTGAAATAAAACTGACTTATTCGGGCGCGTACGCCCGGTATCATTGACGCCCGCGGGGTCGGCCGGGCCGGCCCGTCGCGGCATCAGCGTTTGGCGTTTTCACTTACCGAAATCTACATGGTGGCCGGCTTCCTGCTGGCGGCCTACGCGGTCGTCGCCAACGACTCCATCCAGACGCTGGGCACTTTCCTGTCGTCGAACTCCCACCGCCCCTGGTGGGCGCTGTGGATATTCGCCTCCGGGATCCTGTGCGCGGTCCTCGCGTATGGCTGGTTCGCGCACGACGGCGACGTGTCCTACGGCCGGCTGACGAACTTCCCGGTACCCGAAGGCGGCATCAGCTGGATCCATGTCATCCCGCCGCTGGCGCTGCTGTTCCTGACGCGCGTGGGCGTGCCGGTGAGCACGACCTTCCTGGTCCTGACCGTGTTCACGATCAGCAACCTGCAGGCCATGCTGACGAAGTCGCTGCTCGGCTACTTGGTGGCCTTCGTCGTCGCGATCGTCGTGTTCCGGCTGGTGTTCAAGCGTGCGACGGAGTATTTCCACCGCACCCGCGGCGAGGCGATTCCGCGCTACTGGGTGGTGCTGCAGTGGTCGTCCACGGCCTTTCTGTGGAGCCAGTGGCTGATCCAGGACCTGGCGAATATCTTCGTCTACCTGCCCCGGCAACTCTCGTTCTCGTGGCTGGCGTTCGGCGTGCTGGTGCTGATCGCGATGCAGGGCTACATCTTCTACACCTTCGGCGGCGTCATTCAGAAGATCGTTCTCTCCAAGACCGACACGACCGACATCCGCGCGGCCACGATCATCGATTTCATCTACGGCCTGGTCCTGCTGGTCTTCAAGGAGGTCAGCAACATACCCATGAGCACGACCTGGGTGTTCCTGGGGCTACTCGCCGGCCGCGAATTCGCGCTTTCCATGTATCTCGCCGACACCGGCTTCAAACGCACGCTGCGGAACGTCTCGATGGATGCGCTGAAGGCGCTGTCCGGCCTGATCGTGAGCGTTATTCTCGCGCTCGGACTGCCGTACCTGAACCGCTTGCTGTTCGGGAGTTGACCGGCCTCCGCGGCCGCGTTCGCGCGAGCCTTGGCGCGGGCCGCATTCTGTTAGAGTGGCGCCCTCCATAAAGGGGAGGACAGTCTCGTTTCCATTCTCGACTGGTCAGTTGTCGGGGCCTACTTCGCTCTGATTCTGTGGGTCGCCTGGACGGTTGGCCGCAAACGTCAGGCCGGTCGGGCGGAGTTCTTCCTTGCCGGACGCAACGTCGGCTGGTTCGTGGTCGGGGCCTCGATCTTCGCTTCCAATATCGGGTCGGAGCACCTCGTGGGACTGGCGGGATCCGCCGCCGTGGAGGGGGTGCCGGTCGCGCAATTCGAAATCCTCGCGGCCTTCGCGTTGCTGTTGCTGGGCTGGTTGTTCGCGCCCTTTTACCTGCGCTCCGGCGTGTTCACGATGCCGGAATTCCTGGAGAAGCGCTACTCGAGGGGACCAAGGACGTACCTGGCTGTCATTTCGGTGGTCGGCTACGTGCTGACCAAGATCGCCGTTACTGTTGCCGCCGGCGGGATTGTGTTCGAAACCCTCATGGGTGTCCCGTTCTGGTGGGGCGCGCTGACCATCGTTGCGCTTACCGGCGTTTATACCGCATGGGGCGGCCTGCGGGCGGTGCTCTACACGGACATGGTGCAGATGTTCGTCCTGCTGGGCGGGGCGATTGCGGTAACGCTCATCGGCCTGAATGCGGTGGGGGGCTGGGACGGCATGCAGGCGGCGCTGCAGCCGCAGGCCTTCAGCCTGTGGCGCAGCGTGAACCATCCCGAGTTCCCGTGGACCGGCATCCTGTTCGGAGCGCCGATCCTGGCGGTCTGGTACTGGTGCACGGACCAGTTCATCGTGCAGCGCGTGCTGGCGGCCAACGGCATCGACAACGCACGCCGGGGCACCATCTTCGCCGCGTGGCTGAAGCAACTGCCGCTGTTCCTTTTCGTATTGCCCGGCGTCCTGGCGCTGGCGCTCAGCAATACCGGCGCGCTGCAACTCGACGACCCCGATCAGGCGCTGCCGGCCATGATCGGCGCCCTGCTTCCGACAGGCCTGAAGGGCCTGGTTGCGGCCGGCCTGCTGGCGGCCCTGATGAGCTCTCTTTCGTCGGTTTTCAATTCGGCCTCGACCATCTTCACGGTGGACCTGTATCGGAGGGTGGTTGCCGATGCGAGCGAGGCGCGCCTGGTGGCGGTGGGGCGCGCGGCAACGGTCGTGATGGTGGCCCTGGCCTTGCTGTGGATTCCGTTCATGGACTTTGTTTCCGGCGGACTGTTCACCTACCTGCAGAGCGTGCAGGCCTATATCGCCCCGCCCATTGCGGCGGTGTTTCTGGTGGGCGTGCTCTGGCCCGGCGCCAATGCTTCCGGCGCGAAGTGGTCGTTGGCCGTGGGCGCTTTGCTGGGCCTGGCCCGGCTGTTCATCGAGGTGATGACCGGAATGAACCCGGAGTCCTTCGAGGGCAGCCTGTGGCTTGCGCTGGCGGAGATCAACTTCCTGCACATCGCCATTGCCCTGTTCGCGATCTCGACCGCGGTGCTGGTCGGCGTAAGCCTCGCAACGGGCGACGGCGCATCCGAACTCACGGTGCGGCGCGAGGACATGCGGGGTCGGCCGGGCTGGCGCAGCGATTTCGCCTTGAGCGCGGGCGTTGTGCTCCTGGTTTTGCTGATCTGGGCCGTTTTTTCACAGTGGGTCCTGGCAGGCTGATATGACAATGCGACAACTTCGGTCGTTCGTTTGTACGCTCCTTCTGCTAACGGCCGGCACGGCGGCCGATTCCTCGCCGTGGCCGGCGCAGTCCAGCCCGTTCCCTGCCGATCCCGCCGAAGAAGCCCGTCTGGACGAGATCCTTTCCGGCATGTCGCTTAGCGACAAGGTAGGGCAGGTCATCATGGGGGAAATCCAATACGCGTCCCCCAGAGACGTAAGGCGCTATCGGCTTGGCGCGGTATTGAACGGCGGCGGGTCTTTTCCGGGCAAGGATCGGCACGCGTCGGCCGCCGACTGGCTGGCGCTGGCCGACGCTTACCACGAGGCGTCCATCGACCGCGACGACGGACGGCCCGCAATCCCGGTCATCTGGGGCACCGACGCGGTGCATGGACACAACAACGTGCTCGGCGCGACGCTCTTTCCGCACAACATAGGCTTGGGAGCCACCGCCAACCCTGAATTGCTGGCGCTCATCGGGGCCGCAACCGCGCGCGAAGTGGCGGCCACCGGGATCTACTGGAATTTCGCGCCGACACTGGCCGTACCGCGCAATGACCGGTGGGGGCGGACCTACGAGGGATATTCCGAGCATCCCGACCTGGTGGCCGAACTGGGCGCCGCGCTGATCGAGGGGATGCAGGGCGCTGTTGGCCGGGACTTCATGGCGCCCGGCAGGGTGCTGGCCACCGCAAAGCACTTTCTGGGCGACGGAGGCACTACCGGGGGCGTGGACCAGGGCAATACCGAGGTCAGCGAAGATGAACTCGTGCGGATTCACGCCTCCGGCTACCGCACGGCGCTCGCGAGCGGGGCGCAGACGGTGATGGTTTCCTTCAGCTCATGGAACGGCCAGAAGATGCACGCCAATCCCTACCTGCTCAAGGAGGTGCTGAAGGGCCGAATGGGTTTTGACGGCTTCCTGGTCGGGGACTGGGACGGCCACTCGCAGGTTCCGGGCTGCAAATCAAGCAGTTGCCCGGAGGCCTTCAATGCCGGCGTGGACATGTTCATGGCCCCGCAGCACTGGAAGGTCCTGCACCGCAACCTGCTTCGCCAGGTTCGCATGGGAGAGATCACGGGCGCGCGGCTGGACGACGCCGTGCGGCGGATCCTGCGCGTCAAGCTCCGCGCCGGACTGCTGGACGCGCCGCGTCCGTCCGAGCGCCCGGTTGCGCCGGGACGCGAGAGCGGCGCGGCAGGCCGTTCGGACTGGATCGGTCATCCCGAACACCGTGCGCTGGCGCGCAGGGCAGTGAGGGAGTCGCTGGTCCTGTTGAAGAACGAGGGCGGCGTGTTGCCGATTGCACCGAAATCCAGGGTCCTGGTGGCCGGCGCGGCGGCATCCGATATCCCCGGCCAACTGGGCGGCTGGTCGATGACCTGGCAGGGCGACGATATCGAAAACTCTGATTTCCCCGGCGCCACCAGCATCCTGAACGGGGTCAGGGCGGCGTTGGAAGGTGCGGGTGGAACGGCGGAACACAGGCAATTCTCGGAAGTGCGGGCAGGGCCGGCGGCTTCCCTGCCGGACGTCGCGCTGCTCGTTTATGGCGAGCGTCCGTACGCGGAATACGAGGGCGACGTGAAGACACTGGAGTTCAGTCCCCGCGGCAAGTCCCACCTGGAAGCGGCCCGGCGTTTGCAGGCTGCCGGAATCCGGGTGGTGAGCGTCCTGCTGACCGGTCGCCCGCTGGCCGTTCCGGACGAAATCGAAGCTTCCGATGCATTCGTCGTGGCCTGGCTCCCCGGCAGCGAGGGCGCCGGGATCGCGGATGTGCTGATCGCGGATGTCGAAGGCGCTGCGCGCTACGATTTTTCAGGCCGGCTGCCTTTCTCCTGGCCGGAAAGGCCCGATCAGGCGGTCAACAACGTCGGTGACGAGTCCTACCGGCCGGCCTTTCCACTCGGCTTTGGCCTGCGCTACGAAGCTCCCGTACCGGTCGATCCCGCCGCACCCACCGAATAAGAGCCGGATCGCGTCCCGTTGGTCTTCAACAGCACGGCCGGCAGGCGCTTCAGCGTCTGGCTGCGCGGATCGACCTCGAATCCGCCGGACTCCAGCGCCGTAACGCCGAGCAGCGGTTCGGCATCGGCTTCGCCGTACACAATCGTCCCGCCGACAATTTCGCCCTCAAATTCCATCTCGGCTACCGTGATGTCCAGCGTGATGGGCTTGCCGTCCGCCAGCACGTAGCTGCGGCGTCCCTGGGGTTCAAGACCGATTGCTTCCAGGCAGGCCCTCGGCACGAGCGAGTCGAAAGCGCCGGTATCGACAAGGAATTTGCCGGTCCATTCCCTTTCTCGATTCGCAGGATTGCGAATCGTTACTTCAGTGTAAGTCGCTCCCATAATTGCATCCTTTGCGCTTGGCGGCCCAACTTCAATCTATCTCATAATCCGCCGAACGGCAATCGGAAATTGACACCGGAAACTGCACAGAAAGGCTGTACGGGCTAACGGTTGAGTTTTTCGCGGATTTCCCGGACCCGCGACTCGCTCAGATCGTACGCCGCCACGCAAGCGATGGCGAGCAGTGAAGTGATCACCGGGAGCACCACGTCGCACACGCGCATCCAGAATAATGCGCTCTCGGTCTGATTGCCCTCGAGGTTCACGTCGAAGCCGGTGAAGTTCAGAAGGAAGCCGCCCGCGGCCAGCGCCAGGGCCATGCCGAGTTTCACGACCCACCAGTAAATCGATCCGTACATGCCCTCGCGCCGCTTGCCGGTTTTCAGCTCATCGAGGTCGCAAACATCCGCCACCATGGACGGCATCAGGGTAAACAGGCTGCCCAGCCCGAAAGCGAGCAGCGGAGCGGGGATCAGCAGCAAGAGAGGGTTGGCCGGGTCGTAGCAGAACCACTTGAGCGCATAACCCAGTGTCGATATGCCGATGCAGATGAAAAACGCATGGCGTTTGCCGACCACCGTGCCCAGCCAGGCTGCGAACGCGACCACCGCGAAGGTCGAAATCGTCGCGATGGTTCCGATCATCGCGATGTACCAGCTCGCCGTATCGCGATCGCCTGCAAAGACGTAATAGATCACCACGTAGACCTGAAAGGCGGCAATGAGCTGGAAGCCGTTGAATACCAGAAAGGTCGCCCCGCAGAGTTTGAGAAAAGGCCGGTTGCTCAGGGTTTGCCCGAATCCCAGGAAAAAGCGCCGCACTTCGCCGAAAATCCGCCTGAGCCTGGATTCCCGCTCTGGGGATGCCGCTGCCATGCCGGCGAATCGTTCGCGCAGCAGGATGGCGGGCAGCACCCCGATTGCGACGCAGGCAATGCCCACCAGCACGGCCAGGACGGACGCCCCGTTCCGAATATCGGTGAACGCGTCCAACTCCATGAACACGAGGAACCAGGGGGCGATCAGGTAGGCCGACTGGCTGAAGAAGTTCTGTACGCCCATAAGGCGGGTGCGTTCGTGGTAGTCGGGCGTGAGCTCGTAGCCGAGCGCGACCCAGGGTGTCGCGAAAATCGTATAGCCCAGGAAAAACAGCAGCGACCCCGCGAGGAATACGGCGAACAGCAGCCCCTCGTCCGCGATGCGCGGCAGCTGCCACAATGCGGCGAAGGAAAGCCCCGCAAGTATCGCGCCGGCGAAGATATAGGGGCGTCGGCGGCCCCAGCGCGACCGGGTGTTATCGGAAATGTAACCCATGACGGGATCGGTGGCGGCATCGGTAAAGCGCGGAATCGCGGACAGCAGGCCCACCAGCGCGGGGTTCATCCCGTAGCCCAGGTTGAGCACCACCATCATGCCGCCGCTGGCGGCCGCGAGGAGGTTATTCGTGAAGCCTCCCAATCCGTAGGCGATCATTCGCGGGAAGGAAACGCGATCCGCCGGTGCGGTGGCGCGGTCCTTCCAGCCCCTCATCGGCGAGCGGCCTCGACTTGTACGCGAAACGGCAGGTTTGCATGACCCGCATGGCCCTTGCCGTCATAGATCTCGACGAAAAGCCGGTAAGCGCCGGGTGTGTCCGGGGCCCGCATCACGATGTGCCTGAGAGTCGTGTTCTCGATCAGGCCGTCGATTTCCTCGATCGCCTCCTCAAAGTCGCCGCCCTCGGCCGTGGCCTGGCTCTCCGGTCGGAGCGCCCACTGATAACGAAGTTCGTCGCCGTCGGGGTCGCTGGCCGAAAGCCTCGCGATATAGCTTTCCCCGGGCGCCAGCGTGACGTTCTGCCAGGCGTTCTTGCCGTGCAGCAGGAGCGATTTCACACGGGGAGCGCGATTGGCCGGCTGCGCGCCCGTCCAGGCGGTCTGCAGCGCGTCCATGGTTTCGGTCGTCTCGCCGCTGTAGGTGAACATGCTGTACCAGGTGGGCGTGCGTTCCTGTTTCTGGCCCCAGAGGAAGGCATAGCTGCCCAGGCCGTTGCCCAGATGCGGGGAAATGAATCTCCTGTATTGATCGAGGTAGTGTTTCGCCTTGCCCGAGCTGTTCTGCTCGATCGGGGCGCCCCACTCCGTGGCGTCCACCTCCCAATGTCCCAGAGGGCCCCATTCCGTGATCATGAACGGCGTGTCCGAGAGTATTCCTTCGGCAAACTCGGGCAGCAGCGCGAGTGCCCCGTACACCTGAAAACTCAGGAAGTCGAGATCCGGCGCACGCTCCTTGACAGCGCGAATGACATCCTCCTCCAGGCCGGCAATCGCAGTGGTGGTGGGGTGGTTGGGGTCCAGGTGATGCACGATGCGCGACAGATTGTTGATCTCGTCCCACAGTGCCGTGCCGTTATAAGCGAAATTGAGTTCGTTGCCGAGAATCCAGGCGAGCAGCGCTGGATGGTCCCGGTAGCGCTCCACCGCGGCCCAGACGCGGGTGCGCTGGGCCACGAGAAAGGTCTCGTCACCGTAGTCGAAACCATAGCGTGGGGCCACGACCGGCAGGCACAGCGAAACGGTCACTCCGGCTTCCAGCGCCTGATCGAGGCGCGCCTGCGCCATGTCGATATTCCAGGTGCGCACCGAGTTCCCGCCGCGGCGTGCCAGCTCCGCATAGTTGGCCACGATCGCGCCCGCGCCCTTTACGACGTAGGGCTCGCCGCCTCGCAACAACTGGTATTGGCCCTGGCCGCCGGCAACTTCCACCTTGACCGCCGCGGCTGTTTGCTGGCCCCAGCAGACGCTGCCCCACAGTGCACACACCAGGGCAGCGAGCCGTATCCGGCATGGCTTGAATGCGGTCGGAATCACGCGGATATCGCGATGTTCGCCAGCGACAGGCGCATCGCCCCTTCGGTCCAGAGCAAGAACGGAGTTTCAACCGAGCGCGGGTCGGTACCGGATTCGATAAACCGCTCCAGTTCGATGGAAACGCGCTGCCATCTGCCCTGCGGCAACTCCCTCAGAGTGTCCGTTATGTCCAGGCTGCCCCAGTGCGGGTAGGCGCTGTCCATGCGCAGAATGACCTCGCTTTCCGGGCGCGCTTCCACCCGCACTTCAAAGGTGAGCTGCGCCTTTGCCTTGGCCAGCGGCGTAAGGTCAAGGGGCCGGCTGCCGTGGAAGCTGACTTGGGCGCCTCCGCCGTGCCAGGTCACTTCGCGCGCGTCCTCCTGCGTGGACATGTCGATATTGCGCACCGACACCATGCCCGAGGGCGAGCTGGCCGAGCGCGCCGTGACCGGTACGCGCCAGCCGTCCTGGTCCCCCACATAGAGTTCGAATCCGTTTACGGGACGCTTGTCAAAAACAGACACGCGCTCCTCCGCCTGCAATCGCGCAGAATCCTCTTCGCACAGCCGGGGAAGGCTCGTGGCGGGCTCGAACACGCTCATCCCGAAGCCGTAGGGGAAAAGGGGATCGTAGTCCTCATCACCCTCGTTCAACGGCGTCTGCAGAGGGTCGCGCGGCCAGGAAAATGACAGGCGGCCGGTGAAATCATGTTCGATTTCCCGCTCCGCATTCCTGAAAAGCAAGTCGGCCACGCCCTTGCCCTCGCTTCCGGGCAGCCAGGCGGCGATGAAGGCGGTCGATGCGTTAAGTTCCGGATTGACCCACAGCGGGCGCCCGCTCAGGAATACGGAAATGGCAGGTATTCCCGCAGCGCGAAGCTTTTGCAGAATACGCAACGGTTCGGGGTGGCGGGCGGAGAAACTCAGGTGGGCGACGTCGCCTTGCCCTTCGGCGTAGGGCTCTTCTCCGAAAACCACTATGGCGGCGTCGGGGCGCTCGCGGAACTCGCCGCGGGGGCTCACTACGACGCTGCCGCCACCGGCGTGCACATGTTCCTCGATGCCGCAAAGTATGGAGTCCGCGTTCGGAAAGTCGCCGTTTTCATTGAAAGTTCCCTGCCAGGTAAGGGTCCAGCCGCCGCATTGTTTACCGATATTGTCGGCGCCATCGCCAGCCACCAGCACGCGCCCGCCGGGTTTCAGCGGGAGTATTCCGCCATCGTTCTTCAACAGCACCAGGGACTCGCGCACCGCCTGACGGGCAAGCGCGCGATGCCGGGGCGCGGCCAGCGTCCGCGGGTTTCCGGCCCCGGCGCGCGCGGACGGTCGAGGCTTTGCAAAAAGGCCCAAGCGAAACTTGACGCGCAGGATCCGGGACACGGCGTCGTTGATTCGGTCGATGCTCACCTGGCCCAGCTCAAGTCGCTCAAGCAGACACTCGTACGCCTGCCGCCAGTTCTCGGGCGCCATGAGCATGTCGATTCCAGCGTTGACCGATTCGGCGCAAGCGTCGCCGAAGTCCTCGTCAACCTGCTGAAATCCGTTCCAGTCGCTGATCACGAATCCCGTGAACCCCATCTGCTCCTTGAGTGCGTGGGTGAGTAAATGGCGGTGGCTGTGCAGCTTGGCTCCATTGAAGTCGTTGAACGACGCCATCACGACCTGCACGCCGGCGGCAATGGCGGCCATGTGACCCGGAGCGTGGAGGTCGCGCAGTTGCTCTTCGCTGCATCGGGTGCTGCCCTGATCGATGCCTTTCCCGGTGCCCCCCTCGCCGATGAAGTGCTTGGCCGTGGCCAGGACCTTCCCCGGGCCGCCCAAAGCACCGGGGGCGGGATTGCCCTGAAGGCCGCGAATCAGCCGGGGCGCATACTCTCGGGCAATTTCCGGGCTTTCCGAATAGCTTTCGTAGGTTCGCCCCCAGCGGTCATCCCGCGCCACTGCAAGCGTGGGCGCGAAGGTCCAGTCCATTCCGCTGGCTACGATCTCGGCCGCGGTGGCCGCGCCGATGGCATCGATCAGTTGCGGATTGCGCGCGGCGCCCAGCCCGATATTGTGCGGAAATACGGTGGCGCCGCATACGTTGGAATGGCCGTGCACCGCATCCGTCCCCCACATGATGGGCACGCCGCCGCCGGCGGTGGACGCTTCGTAGAACGCATCGGCAACACCCAGCCATTCGCTCAGGGCGGCGCGCTTGTTGTTGCCGGGGGCACAGCCGCCGCCGTTGAGTATCGCCCCGACCGGAATCTGAACAAGATCTTCCGGCCTGATCGACGAGATTTCCGCCTGAATCATCTGTGCGACCTTCTGCCTGGCCGTCATCTTCCCCAGGCGGCGCGCTACTTCCGCTTCGATTCGCGTTTGCGCTTCGGCGTGCCGGTCCAGCGGGCTGCGGCAATCGGGCCAGCGCGGCCCTTGCGCGGATCCGCTCACTATTCGGCCGGTCCGGGCGCCGCGAGCGAGTCGCGCATCACGATTTCGCAATCGAATTCCTGGTGTCCCGCAACCTGGGCAACGCCGGCCACCTGGTCGATGAGCCGCAATGCGGCGGTCGAAGCCATCTCGCTGATGGGTTGCCTCAGCGTGGTCAAGGCGGGCCAGGTGTGCGAAGCGATCGGCGAGTCGTCAAACCCCACCACCGACACGTCGCCAGGCACGTCAAGGCCCAGTTCCCGGGCCGCCACGATTGCGCCGGCGGCCATATCGTCGTTGCTGGCAATGATGGCGGTAGGGCAGGGCTGCCTGCGAAGCAGTTGATTCGCCGCCTGTTTGCCGGAGTCAAAGGTAAAAAAGCCCCGTGAAATCAGATGCTCGCCGGAATCCAGGCCGTGTTTGCGCATACTCGCGAGAAACCCGCTCAGCCGCTTGTGACTGGAGCCGTGGCGCGGGTCGCCCTCGATGAACCCGATCCGCCGGTGTCCTATTGAAATGACGTGTTCCGTGAGTTGTTCGCAGGCTTCCCGGTCCCTCGGGTTTACCGAAATCGTATCGGGCGCCGCGACGCCCGGCGATACCTGCGCCATCGGTATCCCAAGCTCCTTCAACATCGCGACGACGTCCGGATGGTCGCTGAGGGGCGCAAGCAACACTACGCCGTCAACCCTCGTCTGGAGCACGAAGCGGCGCACATCGTCAACCGCGACCCGCTCCGGGCAGGGACGCAGCAGCAGGGAAAGATTGCGCGACCGACAAGCGTCGAATACGCCTTCAAGGGCCTTCTGCACGTAGCTGAACTCCTGCGGATTCTCGTACAGCAGGCCGATCGAGTGAGTCAGCCTCCCCTTGAGGCCCCGTGCCTGGGGGTGGGGCTCGTAATTGAGTGCGTCGGCGGCCTTGAGGACACGATCGCGAGTGCTGTTCCTGACCGTGGGTTCCTTGTTGAGCACTCGCGAGACAGTCTTGATCGACACCTCCGCCCGGGCGGCAACGTCGTGGATGGTGGCCCTGGGAGCGCCTCTTGCGGCCTTTGCCTGCTGTTTGTCGTTCATGGCGCGAATCGCGTGCAAGTTTATCCGGCGTGATGGAGTGGAGTGGTTCTCCATTGTGGCGACTGCGAACCTGGTGCTCCTGGCTGAGCACCGGGTTCGCGTGCCGCCGGCCCCCGTGGAGGAACAGGGGCGCTGCTAAAAGCCCTTGCTGAAGCGCACGCCGTACGTTCTCGGCGGGAAAAAGTTGGCGCGCCAGTAGCCCGGTCCGGGGTCCGCCCAGGAGCGCACCAGTTCATCGCTCAGGTTATAGCCGAACAACACCAGCGCCCAACCCTGATCCTCGTTGATGATTCTGAAGTCCGCATTGAAGGTGCTCACCGCCTTCTGACCCGCATGGAATGGGCCGTCGGTGTAGTTGTTGTCGTTGAAGAACATCTCGGCCTGCCAGTTCCAGGTCACAGACGGTCCGACGACCCAGCCGTTGCCCAGCCACCAGGTGTGGTCCACTGTTGCCGAGAATGACCATTCCGGCGACCAAGGGAGCTTGTTCCCCGACAGGTCCGTCGGCCGGCGCAGCGTGTTGTCGCCCCGGAGTTGGGTCGGGTCCTGGGGTGGGCAGGGCGTCAGTCCCATGTAGGCCCGCTCAAAGCAGAACAGCCCGTCCTCGCCGTCCTCGAGCTTGTCGATTTCGGCGTTCAGGTACGACACCCAGCCGTAGAACCGGCCGCCGGGCCAGGGCTCGGCCCAGTCCCACTCGAACTCCGCGCCGAAGATGCCGGCTTCCGCCAGGTTGGTGGTGAGCAGCGTGCCGATATCGTTGCCGCTGTGGATGGACTCGCCGACGATGACCCACGAGGTGCGTTGCATGTTGCTGTAGTCGTTGAAGAAGACATTGGCAAGCAGACGCAGGTTTCCGTCCAGGGCTTCGCCCTTCAGGCCCAACTCATATGTAATGACTTCCTCGGGATCGTACGGGAAGGCGGTCACCTCGCCGCACTCGCAGATATCCACCTTGTCGCCGAAGCCGCCGGCCTTGAAGCCGCTGGCTACGTAACCGTATGCGAACAGATCGTTGCTTAGGAGATAGTCGAACCCGACGCGCCAGGTGCCTTGTCCCCAGTCCGCCTGGTAGGTGTTGTCGGTGCCCGGAATCCTTGAGGTGAAGTCCTCCGCATGCGACCCCATGGCGCTGGTCAGCTTGTCGGCCTGGTAAAAGGCCGGATCCGCTGCCCAGCCGGGGACCACTCCAATCAGTCCCCAGGACTCGTACCAAAATGAGCCGTCCGGATCGTAGGCGCCGGGATTGACCCAGTAACCGATGGTCTGGTGGTTCGACCCGCCCTTGTCGAACTTCTCGTCCCAGGTCTGGCGATAGCCGACAGTCAGGTTCGCCCTGTCCGTCACGGCATAGTCGAACTGGGCGAACAAAGCCTCCGTGGACACGCCGCGGTCCGGTTGCAGGAACGCTTGCGCCAGCGGAACTCCGCCCGCGCAGCAGAATGGAAGTTCGACGTCGAAACGAATGGAATTCTCTTCTTCCATGAAGAATGCGCCCGCTATCCACGAGAGGTCGCCGTCGCCGGTTGACTTGAATTGCAACTCGTGGACCATCGATTTGTAGGTCGAAAAACGGGTCGTCAATTGCAGGTCCTCGAAGGGAAACTTGACTTCCACGCCGAACCCATGCTGTTCAAAGGCGCCGGCGTCGCGAACCAGCGGCGGGGCGCCGCAGCAGAACCTGGCTATTCCGTAACCGGGGTGGTCGGGATCGACCCAGGCACCGCCATCGCCGTCGTACTGCTGGTACCGGTCCTGTTCCGACCATGCGACGCGGTATTCCATCACGACCGAGTCGAGAATGTCCCAGGTGAACTCGGACCGCACCGTCTGGATGGTGAAATCCAGCTCGCCGGGCACGTTGATCCGGGCGTACCACTGGTCATGATCACATTCGAAGAAGGTGCCTGCGGCTTTCTCGCAATCCTTGAGCGACAGGCCGCCGGGGCTGTTGTCCTGGAAGTGATCGTAGGTGAGTTGCCAGCTCGCCGCGTCTCCCAGGTAGGCACGCGCGGCAAGGCGGAAAGCCCAGCGGTCAACGGCGAAATAGGCTTCGTCATCGCCCACGTCGCGGTTCCGCCTCTGATCGGTGTTGGGAATGCCGTCCGCGGGAATCTCAAAATTGCCGTCGCCATCCGGATCGAAGGCCAGGTCGAACCGGTCCGTCTCCTGGTGAATATAGGAGTCTGATTCTTCCCTCATGCCGGAAATGCGAAAAGCCAGGTTCTCGTTGACTGGGAGGTTGATCCAGGCTCGTGCACCAATCCGGCTGAACCTGCCGGCATCAAGCTCGACATTGCCTTCCAGGGCTTCGGTGTCGGGCTGGGCAGTAATGATGTTGATGCTGCCGGAAGTCGAGTTTCGTCCGAACAGCGTGCCTTGCGGTCCGCGCAGTATTTCCACGCGGCCGACGTCATGCAGCAGCGCCAGCCCCGCCTGCGGTCGGGGCGTGTACATGCCGTCGACATGTATGGCGACCGTTGGATCACCGAGCTCCGTGAAGTTATTTGAGGTAATGCCGCGCACGGTGACCTGCACACCGGAATCCGAAGGCGAGGAGCCGACCTGCATGTTCGGCACAAGGTCCCCGAGATCCGTTACGTCACTTACCCCCTGACTGGTCAATCTCTCCTGCGTGACAGCGGAGACTGCGATCGGCGTTGACATGAGGTCGGTGGCCCGCTTGGTTGCCGTAACGACGATTTCCTCGATGACGATTACATTGCCTCCGTCGTCCTGCTGAGCCAAAGCCGGCCCGGCGCCGCCCAGAATCAGGAGCGGCAGGACAACGGCGGATGGGCGCAAGAGCCGCGAAGCTGTGGCGCGAAAATCAAACATGATTCCTCCCCTTGTTTGAACAGGACACCGAATTTATCCCTAGAATGACAACGTTGTCAATACATCCTGTCAACGCAAGGCAACGGCTTCAACTGGCACACGGAAGTTCGAGCGGCTACAATTCCGCCTCTTGTGTAGGGGCCATAGCTCAGCCGGGAGAGCGCTTGCATGGCATGCAAGAGGTCGGCGGTTCGATCCCGCCTGGCTCCACCAGAATTCTCAAGTCCCCATCGTCTAGTGGTTAGGACACCGGCCTTTCACGCCGGCAACAGGGGTTCGAATCCCCTTGGGGACGCCACTTTACATACGGATAGATGACTTGGTGATGGTTTCCGAGCTGCTGGATGCATCCGAGCCGGCCCCGTACGAGGTACACAGGCCTGGTGCGACGGCGCCCCAACTGGTGGTTTGCGATCACGCCGCCCGGCGAATCCCGAGGGCCCTCGACCATCTCGGACTCTCGCAGGAACATCGCGCAAGCCACATTGCCCAGGATCTCGGGGCGGGCGAGCTGGCGCTGGCATTGAGCGCACGCCTCAACTCCACCGCCGTGCTCTGCAACTACTCACGCCTGGTCGTGGACTGCAACCGGGCGCTTACGGACGCATCCGCCTTTCTCGACCGTAGCGACGGGGTCGAAGTGCCCGGTAACCTGGGGTTGAGCGCAGAAGACAAGGAACTTCGGGCTGCGGCCATTTACCGGCCCTATCGCGGCGCAATCGACCGGGAACTGGATCGCCTTTGCTCGATCGTGGAAGCACCCGTGCTGATTGCAATACACAGCTTTACGCGGTTCCTTGACGGCGAGGATCGGCGCTGGGATTGCGGTGTGCTGTGGGACCTGGACGCCCGGATCGCCCGCCCGCTGCTCGACGGCCTGCGCGAGGACGGAACGCTTCTGGTGGGCGACAACCAGCCGTATTCCGGGCGGCATCCCGAAGACTTCACCGTCGATCATCACGCCGAGGACCGCAACTTTCCGTACGCGGCGATGGAGGTCCGCCAGGATCTGCTGGACACGCCCGCGAAGCTGGAGCGCATGGCGGACCGGATCCACGCGGCGCTCGAACCCATCCTTTCCGATCCCGGCCTCTATACGCTGCGCAGCTAGGTCAGCCGTGCGCGCGGTCGGTGGCGTCCCGCCCGAAACCGCGTTATGATTTCTGTCCACAATAATGAGGACGGGCAAGGGCCGCGCGGTGCAAGCGCCCGTCCAGGGAGGCTTAGGGCATGCTGATTCTTACCCGCCGGTCCGGAGAGGCCGTAATCGTTGGCGATAACGTGCGCATTGCGGTGCTGGACATACGGGGCAACCAGGTCCGGCTGGGAGTTGAGGCGCCGCGCGAGGTGACCGTGCATCGCGAAGAGGTCTACCAGCGTATTGTCGAAGAGCAAGGCAGTGTGACCGGAGAAGACGAGGAGTCCTAGTGCGGACTCCGCACCAGCGGAGAGGTGGCTGAGCGGACGAAAGCGCTCCCCTGCTAAGGGAGTAAGGGTTGATAGCCCTTCGTGGGTTCGAATCCCACCCTCTCCGCCATAATCCGGAAGGAGCGAGACCGCATGAAGTCCACGCCTGAAATCAGATTGACCCGCCGGTCATTTGTCGCGGCCGGCGGTTCGCTCGTGCTCGCCGGGTACCTGCCGAAAGGGCGGTCCAGCGAAGCGGAGGGTTTTCGCCCGAGCGCCTGGATCGAGATTGATCCCGGCGGCGACGTCTCGTTTGTCTGCGACCGCACGGACATGGGGCAGGGCAGCCCCTGGGCGCTGGCCCGCATCGTCGCCGAAGAGCTGGAGGCGCCCTGGGATCGCGTATCCGTTGCGCCCATGCCCGACAACCCGGCCGGCTGGCCACGCAGCATGGGCACCGGAGGCAGCACGGCGGTAAGCGGTTCCTACGACCTGCTACGCAAGGCGGCGGCCTCGGCCCGCGAGATGCTGCGGCTGGCCGCGGCGGTGGAGTGGGGCATCAGCCCGTCCGAGTGCGTCTGCCGTGACGGCGTGGTGACCAATCGCGCCACGGGCGCCCGGCTGGATTACGGTGCGCTGACCGGACTTGCCGCGCAACTGGATCCGCCCCAGGACCCTCCTCTCAAGGATGTGTCCGACTACCGTCTTGTCGGCCGATCGTTCCAGCGCGCGGATGTTCCTCCAAAGACCCTCGGCGCCCAGACCTATGCCATCGACGTGCGCCTGCCCAGGCAGTTGACCGGCCTGATCGCCCGTTCGCCCTGGCCCGGTTCCGTCGAACGGCGCGCGATCTACGATGCGGAGGCTGCCCTGAGCCTCCCCGGCGTGACGGATGTCTTCGAGATTCCTGGCGACGAGCACAGGCCGCCCGGCGTAGTGGTGCTGGCGGGCGATTTCTGGCAGGCGCAGCAGGCGCGCGCAGCGCTCGACGTGCGGTGGGTTCCGCCCGATGGCGGCGAGCAAACGGGTGCGACGGACCGGTCCGCGGATTTTCGCCGCCGCCTGGTTACGGCCCTCTACGAGCCCGGTTCCAGGGCGCGCAGCGAAGGCAATGTTCGCGAAACCATGCGGGAGCCTGGGCTGCGCCGGGTCATGGCGCAGTACGAGGTTCCGTTTCTTCATCACGCAACGATGGAACCGATGAATTGCACGGCCGATGTCCGCGTGAATCGCTGCGAGGTATGGGCGCCGACCCAGACCCAGACCCGGGCCCAGCAGATCGCCGCGAAGCTCACCGGCCTGCCCATCGAAGCGGTACACATCTACACGCCGGCGCTCGGCGGAGGCTTCGGACGCCGGCTGGAGAACGATTACGTTGCCGAAGCCGTGCTTGCTTCGCAGTACGCCGGCCGGCCCGTCAAGATCATCTGGACACGCGAGGACGACATGCGGCACGGCTATTTCCGGCCCCCCGCGATCAGCCTGATGCGCGGGGCGCTGGACGAAAACGGCGAACTGCGGGCCTGGCGGCAGCACATCGCCTCGCCTTCCTTGCTCCGGCAGATGCGGGGAATGGAGCCGGAAGTGGATACCGCCGCCGTCCAGGGAGCCGCGGACCTGCCCTATCGGGTGCCGAACCTCGAGGTCAGCCATGTAGAAGTGCGCTCACCGGTCAACCTGGGTTTCTGGCGGTCCGTGGGCCACTCCTACAACTGCTTCTTTGTGGAGACCTTCATTGACGAGCTGGCCCACGCGGCCGGCCGCGATCCGTTTGCCTTCCGGATGTCGCTGCTGCCTGATGAGTCAAGGATGGCGGCCGTGCTTTCACGTGCTGCGCAGGAAGCGGGCTGGGGCAGGCCGCCCGGCGCGCACAGCGGTCTCGGCATTGCCTGCACCCACAGTTTCGGCAGCCTTGCGGCCCAGGTGGCCCGGGTTTCGGTGGAGCGGGGCCGGCTGCGCATCGAGCGCATCGACTGCGCCGTGGACTGCGGGCTGGCGGTCGACCCCGCCACGCTGGAGTCGCAGATCAGCGGGGGAATCCTGTACGCCCTGACCGCGGCCCTGCACGGCAGAATCCGACTGGACCGCGACGGCGCGGTGGAGCGCAATTTCGACAGCTACAGGATGCTGCTCATGAACGACACGCCCGATATCCGGGTGCATATCGTCAACAGCGGGGCCCCGATCGGGGGCATAGGCGAAGTGGGCGTGCCGCCTGCCGCGCCGGCCGTGGGCAATGCGATTTTCGCGGCGCTGGGCAAGCGTCTGCGCACGCTGCCGTTCGAGGTTCCGGCGGCGCAAAACGTCCGGGTGGAGGAACAGCTTTGAAGAAACGGTGTTTTCGTATCGGCGCCATTGCGGTAGCCGCGGGGGTATTGCTTGGTGGATGCCAGGCGGGCGATGAGTCCGGGCAGGCGGGCGACGAGTCCGGGCCGATGGGCGTTCCGATACGGTTTACCGAGGAGGCCGCGGAGCGCGGGATCGCCGACGTCGGGCTGGACGGCGCCGGTGTTGCCTTCAATGACTACGACGGCGACGGAGATCCCGATATCTACATCACCAACAACGACAGCGGAACCCTCGGTCACGAATTCCGCAATCGATTGTGGGAAAACGACGGGAACGGCTATTTCACCGACGTGGCGGAAGCCCGCGGCGCAACCAACGAAGGGGGCCTGGGGCGCGGCATTACCTTCGGCGACTACGATCTCGACGGTGACGACGACATGATTGTGGCGAACATGCAATCGGGCGCACGCGGCGGCTACGATCCCCCGGTCACGCTGTACCGCAACCGGCTGGCGGAGACCGGCGTGCCGGACTTCGAGGACGTCACCGCCGATAGCTGGCTGATACGCGAGGGCGTCTACGAGGACGAGTCCAACGGAGGCATCACCGCAACGTCCGGCGGCGTCGGCTTCGGCGACTATGACGGCGACGGCTGGCTGGACATCGTCTGGCGAGCGGCGGACTACGAGGTGGACCATGCCCTGTTCCGCAACGACGGCGCCGGCGAGTTCGAGGACACGACCGAAAGCGCCGGCGTGTTGCTGCTCAAGAGCCTGAAGGAGGCCAACAGCCAGGGATCTCCCGGCTGGTTCGATTTCGATTACGACGGCGACCTGGACCTGCTTGCTCCGAACGAGGGCGGACCCAACACCCTGTTCATGAACGAGGGCAATGGGGAGTTCACCGACATCACCCGTTCCCGGCAGCCGCCGTCGGGCTGGGCCTTTCTCAATCCGGGCAACGCCAATGGCGTGTGCCTGGGCGACGTGGACAACGACGGCGACATCGACGCCTATCTGCCCAACGCCGACCAGGCCAACCGGCTGATCCGCAACGACTACGCGGAAACCGGCCAGGCCGGTTTCACCGACATCACGTTCGCTTCCGGCTCCGGGGATGAAGGCGGCGCGCGTGGCTGCACGATGGGCGATTACGACAACGACGGCTGGCTCGACATCTACGTGAGCAACGGCGGTCCTTCCAACGTGCTGATCAACGACATCGTGGTCGACATGCCGTCCTTCGTGCAGTTCTACATTGCGTTCAAACCGGCGAACAACGCGCTTCTGCGCAACAACGGCGACGGAACCTTCACCGACGTGACCGCCGGTTCAGGCGCCGAGGGCTACAGCATCGGCGCGGGAGTGGCCAGTGGCGACGTCAACGGCGACGGCTTTACCGACATCGTCGGCACCGCGCGGACCTTCTACAACCGCGGCGAGATGCTGTCGGAGCCGCAGCGCAACTTCCTGTGGCTGAACCAGGGCAACGACAACCACTGGATCAAGGTGCGCCTGGAAGGCCAGCGGCTCAACGCCCGGATACGGGTGGTTTCCGGCGACCTCGTTCAATGGCGCGAAATCTTCTCGTCCACCGGCTACAACTCCGTGGACGACCCGGCGCCGGTCTTCGGCCTGGGAAGCCGCGACGGCGTGGACCGCGTTGACGTTTGCTGGGCCGACGGCCGTTCGCAGACGGTCCTCGACCCGCCCCTGGATCAGGAACTGCTTGTGTCGGCGGCTGCCCTGGAACCGCCCGGCGCCAGCAGCCAGACCAGCGACGCCCAGACCAGCAGTACCGCCTGCGCGCCGGCCATGAGCAGGAACGGCGCCCAGGGCGTGGACGCGCTGAACAGTGCGCCTCCAACGCCTGCCGCCAGGATGATTCCCACGGAACCGAACACGCTCAGCAAGCCGATCACCGCGCCCCGCTCGCGCGGCGGCGCCTCCTGACCGACCAGCGCCATGCTGCTCATGATGGCGCCGGCCATCGCCGCGCCCAACAGGGCGAACAGAGGCAGCATGCGCAGGTCGAGCGGCGACTCCACGAAGTAAAGCGCACCGTAGGCCACAACTGAAAGCGCGAGCGACAGGGCCGCCCCCGCAACGCGGTTGATCCGGTCGAGTATGGATCCGAAGATGAACGACCAGGCCACCGCGAAGACCTGCATGACCGCAAACGGAAGAAACACCTGGTATTGCGCGACCGCGGCTTCTCCGCCGGCCGCCTTGACGGCCATCGTGGCCCACAGCGATACGAACAATCCGGCCACGACCATGTCGCCCCGCGACGTCATCGCGGTGGCGTAGGCCAGCAGGATGCGCGGGTTCCTTGCCTGGCGGAAGCCCGCCGCCACGAGTTCGGACCACCGCGGACGCTTGTGCGTGTACTCCGGCACTCCGCCCTTGAGGCCGAAGCGGAAAACAACAACGGAAATGAAGCACACCAGGGCTGCCGCCCCATACGCGTAGCGGCCGGCGGCAACGGGATCCAGGCCGGCGTCCTGCAGCCATTTGGGCAAGGCCGAAACCAGGCGCGTTGCGAAGACAATGCCCAGGGCGTTGAACGCCGAACTGAATCCGACCACGCGCCCGCGCGAGGATTCCACCGGATAGTCGTTCTGGATCGTGGCGGTCATCGATGCAACCGCCGCTACGCCCACGCCGAAGATGATCCGGAAGTACATCAGATGAATGACTTCCGTGGCCCAGGGATACATGGCGTAGCTGAGTCCGATCAGGCCGATGCCCAGCATGATGACCGGTCGCCGGCCGATGCGGTCGGCCAGCATCCCGCAGGGCCAGATCAGCAGCAGCGCGATGATCTCGGTCATCCCGGTGAGTTGCCCGGTAATGGCCCCGGCAACGCCCTGGTCCGTGATGCCGAGATGCTCGGTGAGGATGTACGGCTGGGAAAAGTTCATGTTCGTCATCATCCCGATGCAGATCAGGGATGCGTACATGTAGGTCCAGAAGTGCCGGACCGTCACGCCCGTTGCGAGCTGGATCTGCCCAATGCGCGCGCCGGCGCTGCGGTCAATGTCGATCATCGAATGGTTCCGTCGTTGCCGCCGCCATCATATACGCGGGATTGCGGAAACTGGTGCAGAATTGCCCGCGGTGGCGGCGGACGATTGACTGAATGCTGGGTGTAGACGACAGGCTGGTGACACCGGCCACGATGAAGTGGGTCAGGGTGGGCCTGATCGCCGGCATCGCGACGATGCCGATGACCATTCTGCTGTACTACGTGCTCGGGCTGGCGGTCGATGCCGCCTGGCAGGGCAGCAACCTCTTGCGCCAGTGGTTCTGGGTCCTTGCCGTCCTGGTGCTTGCAAAGGCGGTCCTTGCCTGGGTGTTCCGGACCGGACAGTTCAGGGCCTCCAGCGAGGCCAAACTGAACGTGCGCGACCGCATACACAGGAAGGTCGTCGAGCTGGGTCCCGGCCTTCTCGGCAAACGGCGAACCGGAGAGATCGCCAACATCGCGACCGAAGGCGTCGAGTATCTCGACTATTACTTCAGCGTCTACTTCGTGCAGATCTGGGTCGCCATCGCCATTCCCGTCATGCTCTGCGCGGCGATCTTCTGGATCGACTGGGTCGTGGGCCTGTGGATGCTGGCCGGCGTGCCGCTCACACCCCTGTTCGTGGGGTCTTCTGCGCGCGGATTCCGGCGCATCAGCGCGCAGAACGAGGACGTGAAGAACCGCAACAGCTCCCAGTACCTGGATTCCATCCAGGGCATGACCACGCTCAAGATGTTCAATCAGGAAAAAACGCGCGGCAGGGAGATGGAAGCGGGGAACGAGGTGCAGCGCCGCACCACGATGAAACTGCTGGCCGTGGCCCAGTCGCAGTTCATCTTCCTGGAGCTCGGGTTTGCCCTGTTCTCGACGGCGGTGGCCATGGCCGTGGCCCTGTACCGGTACTCCGGCGGCCATGTCAGTCCGGGCGAAGCGCTCGCGGTCGTGCTCATCAGCCTGGAGTTCAGCCGTACGCTTCTGCTCATCGGCGAGTTCTTCTTCGCCGGCGCGCTGGGTCGCGAGGTGGCACGCACGGTCCGTGAGTTCCTGGATGAGAAGGCCCCGGTGCGGTTCGCGGCGGAAGATGCATCGACGGAATTGCCCGGTGACGAAGTGAGCATCCGGATCAGGGACGTGTCCTTTACCTATCCCGGCGCCGATGCGCCGGCGGTGCGGAATTTCTCGATGGACCTCGACCCGGGGGAGACCGTGGCGCTGGTTGGCCGCAGCGGGTCCGGGAAGACCACGGTGACCAACCTGCTTCTGCGGACGCTGGACCCGGATTCGGGCGAAATCCTGTTTGGCGGAATCCCGGAACGCGAACTGTCTCTCGAGCAGATACGCAGGCAGATCGCCCTGGTTCCGCAAGATCCATTCCTGTTCTACGGGACCATTGCGGAGAACCTGCGGGTCGCCCGGGAGGAAGCGTCGGACGAGGAACTCTTCGAGGCGCTCAAGGGCGCCGAACTGTTCGATTTCGTAGAGGCCTGCCCCGATGGTCTGGATACGATGGTCGGCGACCAGGGCATGGCGCTGAGCGCGGGACAGGCTCAGCGGCTCGCAATCGCCCGGGCCATTCTCAAGGACGCGCCCATCATCGTTCTCGACGAGCCGACCTCGCAGATCGACGTGGAAACGGAAACCGCCCTGCATCAGGCCCTCCAGCGCCTTACGCGCGGCAAGACGGTCCTGCTGATCGCCCACCGCCTGAGCACGATCGAACAGGCCGACCGTATCGTCGTCATGGAGGCCGGCGCCGTATCCGAAAAAGGCACGCGCGACGAGTTGCTTGCTCACGGCGGCATCTACGCCGGCATGATCCGGACGAAGAAGGAGCTGGAGGGCCTGGCCGGGGCGGCGGCGTGATGTCCACGGTGAGCAATGCGCGCATCATCCGGCGGCTGTTGGGCCACATGCGGCCCTTTGGCTGGATCATGTGCATTTCGCTGGTCGCCCGCGTCGTCAAGATTGTTGCGCAAGCCGCCGTGCTGGGCATCGCGGCCGCTGGCGTGGGCATCTACGTTGCCGCCCACCAACCCGGCGCCGTTCAATGGGACGTGATCTTCACGCAGGTGAAGTGGATTGCGGTAGCGGGAACGACCGTCGGCGTTGCGTCGTATATCGAGCAGTACACCGGCCATTACGTGGCGTTCCGCATCCTGGCGGCTTTCCGCAATATCTTCTACTACGCGATGCTGCCGCTGGCGCCGGCCCGCACGGCCAAACTGCAGTCCGGCGACGCGGTCAGCCGGGTCATGTCGGACTGCGAGCGGGTCGAGCCCTTCTATGCGCACACCATCGCCCCGGCGGTGGCCGCAATCTGCGTTCCCGCCGCAATTCTGGCGTGGTGTTACAGCGTGCATCCGTCCTTTATTGCGGTACTGGTGCCGTTCTACCTGGCCACGACCTTCGTTTTGCCCTGGCTGGTGGCGAAGCTGGGCGGCGATGGCGTGGCCTATCGCGAGCAGCTTGGACAGGTCAACGCCTACGTGGCCGACAGCATTCAGGGCGTTCGCGACACGGTTGCGTTCGGTTACGAAAAGCGCCGCGGCGAACAGCTCTGGCGAATCGGCGCCACGATGCAGCAAGGCCAGGACAAGCTTTACGGGGCCGACGCCACCCAGCGCGCGCTGGGCGAGATCTTCGTTGCCGTGGGCATTCTCGCCGCGGCCTGGTGGGGCATCGAGCTGACCCTGGACGGGCGGATATCGGCATTGGTCGATCTGCCCGCAATCATCGCCGTGTCGGTGATCGGCTTTTACACGTCGATCGGGCTCGCAAACAATTACACGGACTTCCGCGTTTCGATCATCGCGGCGCGCCGCCTGTTCTCGATGATGGATGAGCCTCCGGCGGTGCGGGAAACGGCCGGCGCGGCGGCCGGCGGCGTGGAATCCGCCTCGCTGCATTTCCGCAACGTTTCCTTCGAATACGATTCGGACGACTCCGAGTGGAGCCGTGGCCGCAGGGTGCTGGAGAATTTCTCGCTCGATATCGAGGCCGGCAGGCAGGTGGCGCTGGTAGGCCCCAGCGGCACGGGGAAGTCGACGCTCATCAATCTGCTCCTGCGTCACTGGGACGCCGAAAGCGGCGAGATCGCCATCGGCGACCGTCCGGTCAGCAATTTCTCGCTGGAAGCCCTGCAGAAGCAGTTCGCCGTGGTTTCCCAGCGCAGCTACATCTTCAACGAGTCCGTCGGCGAGAACATCCTGTTCGGCCGTCCAGACGCATCGCGGGAGGAGGTGGAGGCGGCGGCGAAGGACGCGGGCCTGAGTGAGTGGATCGCTTCATTGCCGGACGGCTACGAATCGCCGTGCGGGGAGCGCGGCGGAAAGCTTTCCGGCGGTCAGCGGCAGCGCATCGCCATTGCCCGGGCCATCCTCAAGGATGCGCCGATCGTGCTGCTGGACGAGCCCACCTCCAGCCTGGATGTGGAAACGGAAAAGGGCGTGATGGAAGCCCAGCGGCGCCTGTGCCGGAACAAGACCACTCTGACGATCGCGCATCGGCTGTCGACCGTGGTGGACAGCGACGAAATCCTCGTCATGATCAAGGGAAAAATCGCCGAACGCGGCACCCACGGGGAACTGATGGTCGCCGGCGGCTGGTACGCGCAGATGTTTACCCTGCAACTGGACGAAGTGGACGCCGCGCTGGTCGCCTGAGAACGACGCGCTGCCGGGCGTGCCCCGGGTTCAGTGCCTGCCCATGGCGGCCGCGGCTCCCGGCTTCCACTCGCCCGGCGCCACCACCCAGATGACGATGGCCACGACGATCAGCACGGAATTCGAGCCGGCTATCAGCACGAACGGCGCCCAGGGCGTCGCCGCGCTGAACAATCCACCGCCTACGTTGGCGGCCAGGATGATGCCCACGGAACCGAACAGGCTCAGCAGGCCGATCACGGCGCCGCGCTTGGCGGGCGGCGCTTCCTGGCCCACCAGCGCCATGCTGCTCATCATGCCGCTGGCCATGGACGCGCCCAGCAGGGCAAAGAGCGGCAGCATGCGCAAGTCCAGGGGCGTTTCCACGAAATACATCGAGCCGTAGGCGACGATCGCCATCGCCATCGACAGGACCACACCGGCGACCCGGCTGACGCGGTCCAGTATCCAGCCGAACACGAACGACCAGCCCACGGCGAACACCTGGACCACCATGAACGGCAGCCATACCTGGTATTGCGCAACGGCGACGTCGCCCCCGGCGGCCCTGACCGCGGTGGTCGCCCACAGGGACATGAACAGGCCGGCCACGACCAGGGCTCCACGCGCCGTTACGGTGTACAGGTAGGCGAGCATGATGCGCGGGTTCCTCATCTCCTCGATGCCCGAGCGGATCAGGGCCCACCAGCGGGGCCGCTGCCGCACCTCTTCGGGCACGCCTGCCTTCAGGCCGAAGCGGAATATCAGCAGCGACACGAAGCACAACAGCGCGGCCGTGCCGTAGGCGTAGCGGCCCGCGGCCACCGGCTCCAGGCCGGCATCCTGCAGCCACTTGGGCAGCGCCGACACCAGGCGGGTCGCAAATACGATGCCCAGCGCGTTGAAGGCCGAACTGAAACCGATCACACGCCCTCGCGAGGACTCAGTGGGATAGTCGTTCTGGATCGTGGCCGTCATGGCCGCTGCGGCGGCCACGCCGATGCCGAAGATGACCCGCATCGCCAGGAGTTGCGAGACTTCCGTTGCCCAGGGATAGACGGCGTAGCTGAGCCCGATCATGCCGATGCCCAGCATGATGACCGGCCGGCGTCCGATGCGGTCGGCAAGAATGCCGAACGGCCAGATCAGCATCAGGCTCATGATTTCCGTGACTAGCGTGAGCTGGCCGGTGATCCTGCCCGCCAGGCTCGGGTCGGCGATTCCCAGGTGCTCGATGAGGATGTACGGCTGGGAGAAGTTCATGTTCGAGATCATCCCGATGCAGATCAGGGACGCGTACATGTAGGTCCAGAAGTGCGTAATCCGCACCCCCGTCGCCAGCTCGATATTGCCTATCCGCGCGGTCATGCGTTCTCCTCCCAAAGACCGCCAGCCATCATATCCCACGCCCCGGGAGCGAGAACGTCCGCCGGACCGAGAGCATGACCCTCGCGGCGTCCCGCCATCCAGTAAAGCGCGAGGCACTGGCTGCGCAGGTGTTTCTGCGGAAACACTTCCAAAGGCCGAAATCGCATGCTCCTCTTTCCTTGACCGGAATTCAGGCAGCAGGTGCGGTGTCGACAAACGGGTTGAGCGCACGGACGGCGCCGTAGTGTTGTCCGGGGTTCAGGTCCTCGGTGTAGATCGCTTCGCAATCCAGAGCCTGCGCGGCTGCAATGATCGCGCCGTCCCAGTAGGAGAGCTGGAAGCGGCGACTGATATCGACGGCGTCAAGAAACACGTCGGGGGTCATGGCCTGGATCCGAAACAGCAGGATCGGTTCAAGGAATCGCAATGCGCTCTCGCTCGAAAGGCGTGTAGCCCGAGCGGGACGCGTGGCCTGGAAGTAGAACTCCTGCAACACCGGCACCGACACGGCGAGATCGCACTCGCTCAGAACGTCCCTCGCCCGGTCCCGTTTGCCGGCCTCTGCCGGGTCCTCGCTGACGGCGTACAGAAGCACATTGGTGTCCACAAATCGCACGGCGAATGGCTCCAGCGGTCAGGAATCCCCGCTTGAGCGGTCGCGTACGGGCGCCGCCTCCGTGCGCATCGCAGCGCGGTCGTAGAGCGCCTCCCTGGGCAGGTTTTCGGACATTCGCAATCCCACGCCGTTCGCGTCGAAGTCCGCGAACACTTCCCTCAATTGCCTGCAGCGTCGCTGATAGGGAGTCTCGCCAGGCTCCGCGTGGGACTGGTGCTTTCCGTCGCGGTTCGCAGCCAGACTCGTCAGATACGCACGCACCAGAGCGGAAACGGAAGTGCCCAGTTCGGCCGCGCGTATCCGGGCTAGCCGATGGCAGTCGTCGTCGATGGATACCGTGATGTTCTTCATAGTCACAGTCTCACAGTTTCTGTGTAGCACAGCATAGGCTCCCGCCGAATGTCCGTCAACCCGCTGTCCCGTGTATTGCGCGGGCGCGCGGACTGGTCTAGTGTTGACTTGGGCAAGCCGGCCAGGCAATCGCCGGTCGCGCCGGGTTTTCCGGTGCGGCGGGAGGAAAGTCCGGGCTCCGGCGGACGGGACGCCAGGTAACGCCTGGGGGGCGCAAGCCTACGGAAAGTGCCACAGAAAAGATACCGCCCGGCGCCTTCGGGAATGCCGGGTAAGGGTGAAATGGTGCGGTAAGAGCGCACCGCGCGGCCGGCAACGGCCGTGGCAGGGTAAACCCCGTCCGGAGCAAGGCTGAATAGGGAAGCAATGCGTATGTCCGCACGCGCTTCCGGGTAAGCTGCTCGAGGCCGCCGGCGACGGCGGTCCTAGATGAATGATTGCCCCCGACAGAACCCGGCTTATCGGCCGGCTTGCCCCTTCTCGCGCAGGCGGCGGATCAGGCTGGAGGTGTCCCAGCGCCCGCCGTCCATGGCCTGAATCTCCGCGTAGAAACGGTCCACCAGTTCGGCGACCGGGAGTTCGGCGCCGTTGCGCTCCGCTTCGTCCATGGCGTATCCGAGGTCCTTGCGCATCCAGTCCACCGCGAAGCCGAATTCGAAGTCGTCGGCCAGCATCGTGGCGTGGCGGTTGTCGAGCTGCCATGACTGGGCCGCTCCGGCGCCGATCAGGCGCGCGACCTGCTCGCCGTCAAGCCCGGAGCGCTGCGCGAAGTTCAGTCCTTCCGAGAGCGCCTGCACGAGGCCGGCGATGCAGATCTGGTTGACCATCTTGGTGAGCTGGCCCGCGCCGGCCGGCCCCATGAGGTCGATTCGCGCGCCGTAGCATTCGAGGAGCGGAAGCACGCGGTCGTAGTGCTCCCTACGCCCGCCTGCCATGATCGCAAGCTTGCCGTTTTCGGCCCCGGCCTGACCTCCGGAAACGGGCGCGTCAACGAAAGCAAGACCGCGCTCGCCCGCGCTGCCGTCCAGTTCGCGCGCCAGTTCGGCCGACGTGGTTGTGTGATCGACAAGAATCGCACCGCCGCGCATGCCCGCAAACGCGCCGTCGCGCTCCAGCGTCACGGCGCGGACATCCTCGTCGCGCCCCACGCAGGTGAAAACGAACTCCGCTTCCCGGCAGGCCGCGGCCGGACTTGCCACCGCCGCACCGCCGTATTCCTCCACCCAGCGTTCGGCCCGCGACAGCGTGCGGTTGAATACCGTGACCGCATGACCCGCGCGCGCCAGGTGTCCGGCCATCGGGTAGCCCATGACCCCCAGCCCGATGAACGCCGCCTTGCTCAAGCCTTGGGCAGGGTCACGCCGGTCTGGCCCTGGTACTTGCCGCCGCGGTCCCTGTACGAGGTTTCACACTCCTCGCCCGCCTGGAAGAAAATCATCTGCGCCACGCCCTCATTGGCGTAGATCTTGGCCGGCAGCGGAGTCGTGTTCGAGAATTCCAGCGTCACGTAACCCTCCCACTCCGGTTCCAGCGGAGTGACGTTCACGATGATGCCGCAGCGCGCGTAGGTGGACTTGCCCAGGCAGATCGTCAGCACGTTTCTGGGAATGCGGAAGTACTCCACCGTGCGCGCCAGCGCAAACGAATTGGGCGGGATTACGCAGTGATCGCCGCTCAGCGAAACGAAGCTCTTGCTCTCGAACTGCTTGGGATCGACGACCGCGGAGTGGATATTTGTGAACACCTTGAACTCGTTGGCGCAGCGCACGTCGTAGCCGTAGCTGGAGACGCCGTACGAAATCACCCGCCGCTCTCCTACCCGGCGGACCTGCTGCTCGGCGAACGGCTCGATCATGCGGTGTTCGACGGCCATCCGCCGAATCCAGCTGTCCGGGCCGATGCTCACAAGGCCCTATTTCAGCCAGTCGGCCCGCATCGCAAGCGCCGCATCCTCGCCCCAGGCGAATTCATATGCCTCGATGATCACCGCACGCCTGTCCTTGCGCCAGATCTCCCAGCGGGCGGGCAGCCACCCCAGTTCGCGCGCGTACCAGATGTACTGGAAGTTCTCGGAACCCTCGCGCCGGCGGAAGTACTTGCGGGTCTCAAGTTCGCCGGCGCGAGTGCTCAGCGTTTCATTGCCGAGCCTCTCGCCGCTGTAGAACTTGAGCTTTCCGCCTTCGAGCGTGGGTTCCACGCCCAATGGACGGCCGTCGTCATCGAGCTCTGTCCCCCCATCCATCTGGGTGGGTTCCACGCCCAATGGACGGCCGGTTGCTATGTCCAGCATGGTCTGGATTTCCCATGACTTGCGGTCCATCGCGCGCGTATCCAGGGCAACCTCCAGCACTTCTTCCTTTTCGCTGTAGACGGCCAGATTCGCATCCAGGTCATAGGCGATTTCCACCAGTCCGTCCCTGCGTCCGTCGCAGGACCGGCACATGTAGCCCAGGGGCTGAACCATGCCGTCTTGATCGAGAACGAACCGGGTGCTCTCCAATGCGTCCGACGCGATAACAAGGCGCGCCAGGCCCAGGCCCCGGGAGTAGGTCTCGTAGACGAAGCCGTCGCCCTCCCGGCGAATCAGGCTCAGGCTCAGGGCGCGCTGTCCGAACGGTGCGTCGACGTCGTACAGCACGCCGATGCTCTTGATGCTCCACGGCGCCCCGGCTGCATCCGCCGCCATCACCGGCCCGGCCAGCGCCAGCAGACAGGCTGCAATCGCCGCCCGCGCCGGGATCACAGGAGTTGTCCTTCTTCAAACACCACGGGTTCGCTCAATTCGCTTCCATCCAGTATCGCGTGCCGGGCGCCCATCGCCAGGCGGTCCTGCGACATCCATTCCAGCACGCGAGGATACAGGACATGTTCGCAGGCTTGAACCCTCGCGCGCAGCGAGTCTTCGTCGTCGCCGCGGCCCACCCGGATGCGCGCCTGGGCGACGCGGGGGCCGGCGTCGAGATCTTCCGTCACGAAATGCACGGTGGTCCCGTGCCAGCGGTCTCCTGCGGCCAGCACGCGTCGGTAGGTATTGAGGCCGGGGAATCTGGGCAGCAACGACGGATGAATGTTGAGCACTCGCCCCTTGTATTCCCGGCACAGCTCCGGCGGGAGGATCCGCATGAAACCGGCCAGTACCAGCACGTCGGGTGAGAGCGTCCGCAAGCGCGCCGCGATTCCGTCCCACCATGAGCGCGCGTCCGGGAATTTGCCGCGGGGCACGGCGATGGCCGGTATTCCCGCGCGGCGCGCGCGCTCCAGCCCCTGCGCACCGGGCCGGTCGCTGAGCGCGCCGACCGGCTCGACGTCCACCGCATCCGAAGCCGCGCGGTCAAGGATGGCCTGAAAGTTCGTGCCCGTGCCGGAGAGCAGAACGACGGTTCTCAAGCTCACGGCCCCGGTGTTCCTCTTTCAGTCAAGCGTCACGCCGCTGCCGGTTTCCACCCGGCCGATTTCGTGGACTTCCTCGCCCGCTGCCGCCAGGTCTTCCCGCACCGCCTCCGCTTGTTCCGGCGCCACTGCCAGGACCAGGCCGATACCGCAATTGAACGTGCGCAACATCTCCTCGCGTTCAACCGGCCCCTCGCGGCTCAGCCATTCGAAGACCGCCGGCCAGGCCCAGGCGCCGGTGTCGATCCTGGCGGCAAGGCCGTCCGGAACGATGCGCTCGACGTTCTCCGGCAGGCCTCCGCCGGTGACATGGGCAATCGCTTTCAGCCGCCCCGATTGCGCCAGCGGCAATACGGACCGGATGTAGATCCGTGTGGGCTCGCACAGCGCGTCGATCAGGCTGCCGCCCAGGGTCCGCACACCGCCCGCTTCCTCCACGATTCGGCGCACCAGTGAGTAACCGTTGGAATGCGGCCCGGACGAGGCCAGGCCCAGCAGGACGTCGCCCTCCCCGACGCCGCTGCCGTCCAGCAGCCGGTCCTTCTCGGCCACGCCTACGCAGAATCCAACGAGTTCCAGTCCGTCATCGACGTAGGTGTTGGGCAACTCCGCGGTTTCGCCTCCCAGCAGCGCGGCGCCCGCTTCCCTGCAGCCGCGCACGATGCCCTTCAGCAACGGTTCCAGGCGGTCGGGGTCCAGGCGGTTGGCCGCGCAATAGTCGAGGAAAAACAGGGGCTCGGCCCCCATGGCCAGCAGGTCGTTCACGCACATGGCCACCAGGTCCACACCGGGCGCGTCCATGCGGCCCGCTTCGCCGCACAGCCTGAGTTTGGTGCCGACGCCGTCGGTGCCTGCAACCAGCACGGGTTCGCGATATTCCCCGTGGGGCACCTCGAACAGACCGCCGAAACCGCCGATTCCGCCCAGCACGCCGGGACGGTGCGTTTTCCGGGCCAGCGGCGCGATACGGCGGACGATTTCCGCGCCGCGCTCAAGGTCCACGCCGGCGCCGCTGTAGGTGATCGGTTTGCTCACTCAAAGCCTCTCTTTCGGGAAGCCGCACATCCTATAATGCCCTTTTCCATGCTCTCGCGTATCGCGCCGTCCGCCATCGTTCCGTTCGCCCTGGCCCTGACGCTGTTGCTGGCGCCCGCCGCAACTTTAGCCCAAACGTCCTTCAGTTCAACTGCGCCGTTGCCCGACTCCAGTCAGGCGGGCGTGGACACGGCCCTGCAGGACGCGCTCGCGCGATTGCTGGTGCGGATTACCGGGCGGCGGGGCGCAGCCGAACTTGCCGGCCGCTTTCCGCCCGCCACGAGCATTGTGCGGCAGTTCCGCGTCATCAACGGGGGCAGTCTGGAGGCGGAGTTCGACGAGCCGCTGGTTCGCCGGGTCCTTGAGGAGGCCGGCGAGGGCATCTGGGAAGGCGGCAGGACCGGCCTTTACCTGTGGCTGGTCGTGAACGACGGAGAAAGGTGGCTGTTCCGGCCGGTGGGTTTCTCCGACACGCCGCAGCAGACCATGAACGTCCGCAACGTTTTCAGCGGTGCGCTGAGTCAGACTTTCGAGGAAGTTACGGCACTGCGGGGCATCGAAATCGACTTCGCGCCCGCCCCGGACCGGCGGGCGGCCGGGCGATGCGTCGAGGAGCTGTGGATCGGCGATTTTGCCTGCCTTCCGGACGACGACGATCGACTGATGGTCCTGGGAAGGGTGGCGGTTCCCGGAGCGCTTGAAGATATCGAGTGGCGCTTGCGCGAGGACGGATTCTGGCGAACGGTATGGACAAGCGACGCCACCGAAGCGGTCCACCGCGTGACGGACATGCTGGCCGCACGTTTCATGGCCAACCAGGGACCCGTGCGCTCGTACGTCCTGCAGGTGGCCCCGGTTCCGAACCTTCAGGCGTACGCAAGCCTTCAGGAGGGCCTGAACTCCCTGCAGGCGGTGCGGGAGTGGCAGGTGCAGGGCGTCGCGGGAGACGTGTTGAGGCTTCGAATTACCTCCCGAACAGCCGAATCACCGCTGCGCGAGGCCCTGGCTTCCCTGGGTGTGTCGTTTGAATTGACCAGGACGGGTTCATGAGCCTCAAGCGCCACGTTCCGAACCTGATTTGCGTGTTCCGGCTGTTGCTGGCGCCGGTCATCGTGACGGCCCTTGCCCGCGGCTCCTACGGTCAGGCGCTGCTGCTGCTGGCCGTCGCCGCCGTGTCCGACTGGCTGGACGGCTATCTGGCCAAGCGCTGGGGGCTGGACAGTTATATCGGTTCGATCCTGGATCCGATGGCGGACAAGATTCTGATCGCCAGCGTTTACGTAACCCTCGCCGTGCTTTCGCATGTTCCGGTCTGGCTGGCGGTCGTGGTCATCGTGCGCGACCTCGTGATCACGGTCGGCTGGCAAACCTTCCGCGTAATGAGGGGCGAGCTGCGCCCGCGGCCGTCCCGGGTCAGCCGGCTGAACACATTCGTGCAGATCGCCCTGGGGGTGGCCGTGATAGCCACCCAGGCGTTCGGCGGGTTTATTCCGGCTGACTGGATTCAGATCGGGGGGGCGCTGGCGCTGTTGCTGGCCGTGTTGAGCGGCGTGGATTACGTACTGAGCGGTTCGCGGCTGGCCGCGCAGCGCAAGCGGCAGGGCATCGGGCCCGCCGAGGGTGACAGGCATCAGTTGCAACTCGACGTGAGCCGCGAGGATCCTTGCGTCTTCGAGAACTTCTACAACGGCGCCAACGCGGACGTGGTGTCGGCGTTGCGAAGCCTTATCGACCGGGAAAGCGCCGCCCCGTTCTGGTTATGGGGCGCGCCCGCCACCGGAAAGACCCACCTGCTGCTGGCCACCGTCAGGGCGGCAACGGACGCAGGATTGACCTCGGCCTATCTGCCCGCGCATGCCGGCGTCAAGCCGGATGCGCTGGATGCCCTGCGCAGGATCGACCTGCTGTGCATTGATGACGCCGAGCGGATTGCCGGTGCAACCGGGGTCGAGGAGGCGATGGGCGGCCTTTGCCGGGAACTCGAACGGCGCGGCTCCCGGCTGGTGCTGGCGGCGGCCAGCACACCGGCCGGGGCGGGATTCGAGCGTGACGACATGCGCACCCGACTCGCTTCGGGACAAATCTGGAGGCTGCAACCGCTGACGGACGAGGAACGCCTGGAGGCCGTGCAGCTCAGGGTCCGCAGCCGCGGAATCAAGCTGCCGGAGGCGACCGCGAGGTTCCTGATGCGGCGCGTGCGCCGTAATCCCAGCGACGTGTTCATTCTGGTGGACCAGCTCGCGGCTCTGGCGGCCAGCCGCAGCAAGCAACTGACCGTGCCGTTCGTGCGGCTGGCGCTGCGCGAGGGCATGCTGGAGGCCGGTGGCGGCCGTTAGCCGTTTGACGCGGCGCTAGCCGTCCTCAAGCTCTTTCTTCAGGGCGTCCAGCAGTTTCTCCCGGCGGTCGGCCGACAATGGCTTGCGTCCTGTATCGGCGAGATGAAACACATCCTCGGCGCGCTCGCCGATGGTCGCGATCTTGGCGGTGCGGACGGCGATTTCCTGCCGGGTCAGTATTCCGCCCACGAGTCCCAGCAGGCCCGGCCGGTCCGTGGTGACCAGCTCCATCACCGTGTGGCGCCCGCGGGGGTCAGCGCGGAAACTTACCTGAACGCCCACGTCGAAGGCCCGCAGCCGCCTCGGCAGTTTGCGGCTCGCAGGACGTGACGGCAGGTCGCCCCTGGCCAGCGCTTCACGCAAGGAATCGCAGATGACTTCGAGCTGGTCGGCATCCTGCAGTGCGGCGCCATCGCGCTGCACGACCAGGTATTGCGCAAGACTGCGCCGGCCCCCGGAGGGCAGGATCCGCGCATCCAGGATGTTCAGTCCCTTCGCGTCCAGCACCGAGCAGGTAATGAAAAAGCGGCGTACCGCGGACGGACCGTGGACCAGTATCGCGGTGTTGCCGTCGGCCGTGTGGGTGCGCGAAGCGACCAGGAAACCGTCGGACGGGCCGTCGTTCAGCGCCGCCGTGTGCCAGACGATCTCGTCGTCGCGGAAAAGCCAGAAATAGTCCTCGGCAAAGCCGTTCCAGATGGCGCGAATCCGGTCTTCCTCAAGCCCGCGGCCGCGCAGCTCGGCCAACGCGGCCTGTTCGCGCTCCTTCAGCAGTTCCCCGGTCCCGCGGGGTTGCTCTATGTTCATTCGCAGCGCCCGCTCGGTCTGGCGGTAGAGGTCTTCGAAAGCGCGGGCCTTCCAGGCTGTCCACAGGCCGGGATTGGTTCCCCGCACGTCGGCCACGGTCAGCAGATAGAGGTGATCCAGGTGGACCTGGTCGCCCACCAGGCGGGCGAAATCGCGAATGACCGCGGGATCGTAGACGTCCTTTTTCTGGGCCGTTATCGACAGATCCAGATGGTGCCGCACCAGCCACGCCGCCAGGGCCGACTCGCGGGGACTCAGTCCGTGGTCCGAGCAGAATTGCTCCGCGTCGCCGGCGCCCAGTTCCGAGTGGTCACCGCCGCGGCCCTTGGCAATATCGTGGAACAGTCCGGCGATATAGAGCACGGCGGGATTTTCGATTCGCTCCATGATCTCCCGGAGCCGGGAATCCCTCGAACCCGTCTCTTGCTTGTCGGGCAGGCCGAAACGGCGAAGATTGCGGACCACGCGCAGGATGTGCACATCGACCGTGTAGCTGTGAAAGAGGTCGTACTGCATTCGGCCCGTGATCAGTCCGAACTGGGGAATGTAGGCGCCCAGTACCCCGTAGCGGTTCATCGCCTCGAGCTGGCTGGGCGCGGGTGCGGGGGCGGACAGGATTTGCATGAAAGTTCGGCGGTTCTTCGGGTCGTTCCGGAACTCGCTGTCGATCCTGGGCGCGGCTTCCATCAGCCGCTCGACCAGGGGAGCGCCGAAGCCGCGGATTTCGGCATGCTTCTGCCGCAGCAGGAACGATTCCAGCACTGCCCGCGGCGAGTCCTCCAGCAGCTTGGGCCGCTTCGAGTCCAGGTAGCCGTTGCGCGTCAGGAACCGCGCGTTGATGCGCCGTTCCGCGGATCGCGTGCGGCCGATGACGGCGCCAAGCCGCTGCAGAACGACTTCATTGAACAGCGAAACTCTGCGGGTGGTCCGGTAGTAGCGCTGCATGAACTGCTCTACCGCGCGATTGCCGGTCTGGTCGTGATAGCCGAAGTTGCCGGCGAGCTGTTTCTGGTGCTCGAACAGCAGCCGGTCCTCCATGCGCCCGCTGGTCAGGTGCAAGGCGAAGCGTACCTGCGACAGGAAATCGCGCGCCCGGCGCAGTCCGACCAGCTGCTCGGCGGAGATCAGCCCCCGTTCGACCAGCGATTCCAGCGCCGTCGATCCGAACCGGCGCTTGAGAATCCATTGCACCGTGTGCAGGTCGCGCAATCCGCCCGGTCCGTTCTTGACGTCCGGTTCGAGATTGGAAGCCGTGTCGCCGTACTCGGCGTTGCGCTGCTCCTGCTCCCTGACCTTGGCACGGTAGAACTGCGTGGAAGACCAGACGCTGCGCGCGTTGATCGCCTTGCCGAGTTGCCCGAAGAGCCGGCCGGAGCCAGCCAGCAGGCGCGCTTCCAGCAGCGCCGTCATGATGGTGACGTCGGCGCGAGCCTGGTCGCGCGATTCCGCCACGGTGCGGGTGCCGTGACCGGGCTTGAGACCGACGTCCCAGAGAAAAGCCAGGAATGCGCCGACTTCGTTCCTGGCGCTGCGCGAGTAACCCTGCGGCATCAGCACCAGCACGTCGACGTCCGACGCGGGGTACATTTCCTCGCGGCCGTAGCCTCCCACCGCCAGCAGGGCGGCGCCGCCCAGCGCCGGGCCGGCGTGCATTCGCCAGACCTCGCAGAGCAGCTCGTCGAGTTGCCGGGCGCGCTGCTTCAGCAGTTCGGGCGTGCACTTCCGGCTGCGCAGGAACTCGCCGCGAACGTGCTCCTCGTGCTCGCGGATTCGCGCTCGGCAGGCGTCAAGCCGCCGTTCCCGCGAATCCGCCGACGGCGCCGCCGTTGCCGGCGCAACGGTCTGCTCAGGGCTCAATCGGACCTTCTCCAAGCGTCAGGACTTCGTAACCGTTCGCGGTAACCAGAACGGTGTGCTCCCACTGCGCCGAGAGCTTGCGGTCGCGGGTCACGACCGTCCAGCCGTCCGGCAGCAATCGCGTTTCGGGACGCCCCTCGTTGAGCATCGGCTCCACCGTGATCGTCATGCCTTCTCGCAGGACCATTCCCGTGCCCGGCTCCCCGTAGTGCAGGACGTTGGGCGGCTCGTGAAATATGCGCCCGATGCCGTGGCCGCAGTATTCCCGCACCACGCTGAGGGCCTGGCTTTCGGCCACCGTCTGGATCGCGTGGCCGATGTCGCCCAGCTGCTTGCCGGGAGCGATCTCGCGTATGCCGGCCCACATGGCGTCGAAGGTGATCCGCGCCAGGCGCCGCGCCTTGATGCCCGGCCGGCCCACATGAAATATTCGGCTGGTGTCGCCGTGAAAACCGTTCTTGATTACCGTGATGTCGATGTTGAGCATATCGCCGTCGCGCAGCTTGCGTTTGCCGGGTATTCCGTGGCAGACCACCTGGTTCAGGGACGTGCAGATCGAACGGGGAAAACCGCGGTAATTGAGCGGCGCCGGAATGGCCTGCTGCTCCCCGGTGATGTATTCGTGGCAGAGCCGGTCCAGGTCCCCGGTGGTCACGCCCGGGCGCACGTGGGGCCCGATCATGTCCAGAACTTCGGCCGCCAGTCGGCCCGCAACGCGCATGCGTTGCTGCTCCTCGCTGGACTTGATGCTGACTTGCATAGTGTCGAAATGACTGAAGGCTGGCGCCGGCGCCAATGGTAGCGCGCATTTCGGCCGCACGGGAAAGCCTGTTGATATAAAATTGCCCGCTCGCTCCGGCAGGCGGACACCGGGTGGCGGCAGGTCCTTGCCGCCGGGATTCGGCCTTCCGGGGCTTCTTGATACTCACGGGAGCAAGCTATTGGCTGAAATCAGCGTGCGTGAAATGCTGGATGCGGGCGTGCACTTCGGGCACCGGGCAAGACACTGGAACCCGAAAATGGCGCCTTTCATATATGGCGAACGCAACCAGCTTCACATCATCGATCTGGAGCAGACGGTACCGCTCTACAAGAAGACCTGTGAGTTCGTGCGGTCGGTGGCGGCGCAGCGCGGCACCGTGCTTTTTGTCGGTACCAAGCGCGCCGCGCAGCATGCGATCCGCAACGAGGCCACGCGCTGCGGTATGCCGTACGTCAGTCATCGCTGGCTGGGCGGCACCCTGACCAATCTCAAGACCATCAAGAAATCCATAGCCCGCCTGGAAGAGCTCGAGGCGCTGGACGAAGAGACCCTGCGCGAGCGGTTCACCAAGAAGGAAGGCCTGGGAGTCAAGCGCGAACTGGCAAAGCTGAAGCGTTCGCTGGGCGGGATCCGCTCGATGGACTCGCTTCCGGATGCGGTCTTCATCATCGACCTGGAGCACGAGCGAATCGCCCTGAACGAAGCCAGGAAGCTGGGTATCCCGGTGGCGGCGGTGGTCGATACCAACTGCTCGCCGCAGGACGTGGATTACATGATCCCCGGCAACGACGACGCCATCCGCGCCGCCGAACTCTATGCGCGTGGAATCGCGGACGCAATTCTCAAGGGGCGCGAGGAAATGCCGGAAATCTCGCTGGGCGACGACGAGTTCGTGGAGCTCGACGAGTCCGGCAAGCCCATTGCGCGCAGCGGGCGCCCGCGATCGAGAGCCAAGACCCCGGCGCGGCTGCGCGGCGTGTCACGGCGCATGCCGAGACGCACTGCGGCGGTTGCCCGGGAGCGGGAGGACAGGGATGCGAAGCCCGCTGAAGCCACGGCCACGGCGGCGCCCAAGGCGCCTTCCCAGGAGAGCGCTGCGGCGCCTGCACCGGCGCCCGCCCCGGAGAGCGCTGCGGCGCCTGCGCCTGCACCGGCGCCTGTCGCGGAGGAAGCAGCGGCGCCCGCCGAAGGGGAGGGCTAGCCAATGGCGATCACTGCGGCCGAGGTGAAGGCCCTGCGTGAATCGACGGGCGCGGGCATGATGGATTGCAAGCGCGCGCTGACCGAAACCAACGGCGACGCCGAGGCTGCCCGCAATCTGTTGCGCAAGAAGGGCGCGGCGGCGGCGGAAAAGAAGGCCTCGCGGGCGGCGGCGGAGGGCGCGATAGCGGTAGCCGAGAGTTCCGGGGCGATCGCCGTCGCTGAGGTGAACTGCGAGACCGATTTCGTGGCCCGGCGCGAGGACTTCCGCAAGTACGCCGCGTCGGTGGCGCAAACCGCAGTCGAACAGGCGCCCGCAAGCCTCGAGGATTTGCTGGCGCTGGAAGTGGACGGCCAGTCGCTGGAACAGTCCCGTCAGGATGCGGTAGCGAGGATCGGCGAAAACATTTCGGTGCGCCGTTTCGAGCGTATCCAGGCGCAGGGCGAGGCGTCCGTGTACGTGCACAACAACCGTATCGGCGTGGTCGTGGACCTTGAGGGCGGCGACGCGGAACTGGGCAAGAACATCGCCATGCATGTGGCAGCGATGCGGCCGCAGCACGTTTCCCCGGACGACGTGCCCGCCGATATCGTCGAGCGGGAACGCACGTTCCTGAGCGACCAGGCCGCCGAATCCGGCAAGCCCCCGGAAATCTTGGCGCGCATGGTGGAGGGACGTTTGCGGAAGTTCCTCGACGGAATCTGCCTGACCGGGCAGATCTACGTGCGTGACAGCAAGCTGACCGTCGGCAAGTTGCTGGCGTCGCGAAAGGCCCGCGTGCACGCGTTCGTGCGGTTCGAGGTGGGCGAGGGCATCGAACGCCCGACCAGCGATCTGGCCGAAGAGGTCGAGGCCCAGCTTCGCGAGCACAGGTAATCCGGCGTGGGGTCCCCGCTGCGCCGTATTTTGCTGAAGCTGAGCGGGGAGGCCCTGATGGGCCGGGAGACGCACGGGATCGACATGTCGATGCTCGGGCGGATTGCCGGAGAGGTCAAGGAACTGTCCGACCTGGGCGTTCAGACCGCCGTCGTGGTGGGCGGGGGCAATATCTTTCGCGGCGAGGGCCTGGCGCGCGCGGGCATGGATCGCGTCACCGCCGATCACATGGGAATGCTGGCCACGGTCATCAACGCCCTGGCGCTTCAGGATGCGCTGGAGCGCCTGGGGTCGGGCGTGCGGGTCATGTCTTCGATGGCCGTGCGTGCGGTTTGCGAGGACTACATACGGCGGCGCGCGCTCCGTCACCTGGAAAAGGGCAGGGTATGCATTTTCGCGGCGGGGACCGGCAATCCCTATCTCTCGACCGACACGGCCGCCAGCTTGCGGGCGGTGGAGATCTCCGCCGACCTGCTCATCAAGGGCACCAAGGTGGACGGCGTGTACTCGGCCGATCCGAACCTTGAGCCGAACGCCAAGCGTTACGAACGAATCTCGCACGATCAGTTGATCGGGGCCCGCCTGGGCGTCATGGACTCCACGGCGGCCGTCATGTGCCGGGACAACAACCTGCCGATTCGCGTATATGATGTCGCCTCGCCCGGCGACCTGTTGCGTATTGTGAAGGGCGAGGATGTCGGGACGCTGGTAACCAGCGCCGCCGACCAGGGCTGACGGACCCCGGCGACGGCTGACCCTGACGGGCGCCGGGAGCGGCGCGTCCGCGGAGGCAAAAGGGGGGCAAATGATCGACGAGCTTCAGGAAGACGCAATCGAACGCATGGACAAGAGCGTGGCGGCCCTGCGGTCGAATCTGTCCCGCCTGCGGACCGGCCGGGCGCACGCCGGTCTGATCGATCACCTGACGGCGCCCTACTACGGCGCGGACACGCCCCTGCGCCAGGTCGCCAGCATCACCGTGGAGGACGCCCGTACGCTTGCCGTTTCGCCGTGGGAGGCCAACATGGTGCAGCCGATCGAAAAGGCCATCCGGGAGTCGGGATTGGGTTTCAATCCGGTCACGGCGGGCACGGTAATCCGCGTGCCGATACCGGAGCTGACCGAGGAACGCCGCCGCGAACTGGTAAGGGTCGCGCGCCACGAGGCGGAGATGGGCCGGGTGGCGGTGCGCAATATCCGGCGCGACGTGCTGGCCGACATCAGGCAGCTCGTCAAGGAAAAGATGGCCTCCGAGGACGAGGAGCGGCGGTCGGCGGACGAGGTGCAGAAGATCACCGACGCGCATGTTGCGCAGATGGATGCCATGCTGGAGGAAAAGGAAAAGGAAATCATGTCGATTTAGTGTCGTGTCCGCAGGACATGACACTGGCCGGATATGTTTTGAGTGACGCGTTGCGGCATCTGGCGATCATCATGGACGGCAACGGCCGGTGGGCCGCGCGGCGCGGACGGCCGCGCTCGGAGGGGCACCGCGCGGGGGTGGAGGCAGCCCGCAACATTGTCGAGGATTGCGCGCGGCGCGGTATTTCCGTGCTGACGCTTTTCGGGCTGAGCAGCGAGAACTGGCGGCGGCCGCAGGATGAGGTAAGCGAACTCATGAAGCTCCTGACCGACAGCCTGCGGCGGCACATGGGGCTGTTGAACGAAAACGGCATTCGCCTGCGTTGCATCGGCAACCGCAGCCGGTTTTCCGGGGGCGTAAGGGCCGCGCTGGAAAAGGCCGAGGAAGGCACCCGCAGCAATGACCGGATGCAACTGATCGTCGCGCTTTCCTATGGTGGACAGCAGGAAATCGTTCACGTGGCGCAGGAATTGGCCCGGGACGCGGCGCGCGGAGCGCTGGGTCCGGACGAAATCGACCTGGAAGCCTTTAATCTCCGTACCGGCCTGGCGGACCTGCCGCCGCCGGATTTCATGATTCGAAGCGGGGGCGAGCGCAGGATCAGCAACTTCCTGCTCTGGCACCTGGCCTATACGGAGCTTTATTTCACCGATGTGCTGTGGCCCGATTTCGGGTCCCGGGAACTGCAGGCGGCGCTGGACGATTATGCGGCGCGGCAGCGCCGATTCGGTACGGCATGAGCCGCTTCTTCCCTCCAAGGATATTGACGGCGGCGGTACTGGTGGCCGCGATCGTGGTCGCCAGCGTTTCACCGTTCAGCCTCAAACTAGCGATGATCGGGCTGGTCCTGTTGCTGTGCTGGCGCGAGTGGCTGCGTATGGCCGGCCTTGCCGGAACTGTGGCGCGCTCGTCCTGGATTCTCCTTTTCGCGCTGGCGCTGGCGGTGCCGGTTGCGGTGCCGCCGCCCAATCCGGTTTCGTACGCCGTCATGGCCGTCGGCGTCGCCTGGTGGGCGCTGGCCATCGTGTTGCTGCGGGGTTCGTACGGCTCGATCGGCAATTCGGCAGTCCTGGGCTACGGCCTGCTGGGCATGGCGCCTGCGTGGCTGGCGGTGCTCGCCATTCTCGGTTCCGGTCGGGGGGACCTGCTCGTTCTGTTGCTGGTCCTGGTGGGCGCGGCCGACACGGGCGCGTTCGTTTTCGGAAAGCTGCTGGGGCGTCGTCAGCTTGCGCCGGTCCTGAGCGGCGGCAAGACCGTTGAGGGCGCCGCGGGGGGGCTGGTCATGGCAACCCTCGCCGGCTTTGCCGCATCTTTTTACCTGCAGCAATCGGCACTGTTCTGGACGTTGGGAGGTCTGGCTGTGGGAGCCCTGGCGATGCTGGGCGATTTGACGGTAAGCATGTTCAAACGGCGCGCAGGTTTGAAGGACAGCGGACGCATGCTGCCAGGCCACGGGGGGATGCTGGACCGCATGGACAGCAGCATCGCCACCGCACCGCTGCTGGGATTGCTGGTGTTCCAGCCGGTGGGCTGGCTGCCGCTCTAGGCGGGGACCGGAGCGGTTGTTTTGGTAGCATAGAAAAGAAGCCCGCGAAAGATCGACCCGAGAGAGAAACCGTTCTGCCATGCTGGTGGATACCCTGATTGCAATTGGCGCGTTTATCGTCGCGATAAGCCTGCTCGTGGCCGTGCACGAGTGGGGGCATTACATAGCGGCGCGGATGTCGAAAGTCAGGGTCCTTGAATATTCGATCGGCTTCGGGCCGGCGATCTGGCGCCGGAAGGCGGGCGTGGACCGGACCGAGTACCAGCTGAGGGCTCTTCCCGTGGGCGGATACGTGCGCCTGCTGGACGAGCGCGAAGGGCCGGTTGCCGAGGAGGAACTGCATCGCAGCTTCAATCGGCGGCCCTACTGGCAACGGATCTTCGTTCTCGCCGCCGGCCCCGGCATGAACTTCCTGTTCGCGATAGTGGCCTACTGGGTCATTTTCATGGTTGGCATACAGGCGGCCGCACCGCTGGTCGGCGGAGTGACGCCCGGCAGCGTCGCGGAGCAGGCCGGCGTGCGCGCCGGCGACCGGATCGTGGCCGTGGAGGATCGCGAATCGCCCACTTGGCAGGCTGCCGCGATGGCGATCGTCGATCAGATCCTCGGCGATCCGTCGGTGCAAGTAACCGTTCAGGACGAGCAGGGCGCCCGGCGTGATCTGCTTCTCGATCTCTCCGAGCAGAAGAAGGGCATCCTCGAAGACGGCAATCTGTTCGCCGCGGCCGGTTTCGAACCGATGACGGATTCGCGCCCCATACTGGGCGACATCCTTCCGGACGGTCCGGCCGCCGCGGCCGGTTTCGAGTCCGGAGACCGCATTCTGTCGGCGGGCGGGGAGGACGTCGGCACCTGGCGCCAGTGGGTCGACTATGTGCGGGCCCGCCCGGGAGAAAGCGTGCCCGTGACCGTGGACCGTAACGGGACGGAGCAACGGCTCTACCTGCGTATCGGCAGCCGCAGCGAGGCTGCCGGACAGGATGCGGCCGGCCCGGCCGCCATCGGCTTCGTGGGCGTGACGCAGTCCCCCGAGGCGCGTTCGCACCTGTTCGTGACCCAGCGCCTGGGGCCGTTGCAGGCACTGGCGCGAGGCGCGCAGGAAACCGGGCGAATTACCGGGCTTACCTTCCGCGTGCTCGGCAACATGTTCACCGGGGACGTTTCCCTGCGCACGCTGAACGGGCCCGTGGGCATCGCCCGCTACGCGGGAGAAGCGGTCCAGATCAGCGGGGTCGCGTTCCTCATGTTCCTGGCACTGGTCAGCGTGAGCCTGGGCATTCTCAACCTGCTGCCCATTCCGATTCTGGACGGCGGCCAGATCGTGAACCAGACCATCGAGAAGCTACGGGGCCGCCCGATTCGCGAACGGACCCAGCTCGCCGTGCAGCGGCTGGGGCTGGCGCTGGTGCTGGCCATCATGTTCGTGGCGCTGTTCAACGACATCAGCGGATTCTTCCGCCCGTGAGGCTGAGCATATGAAGCGGACGCTCCTGATCGCGGCAACAGTGGTCTTGCTCGGATTTGCCCCGGCGTATGCGAAGGCGCAGGAGGAGGCATTTGTCGTCCGGGATATCCGCATCGAGGGCCTGCAACGCATCTCCGAAGGCGCCGTACTGAATTACCTGCCGGTCAACATCGGCGACACGCTCGACGCGGCCTCCGTGCGGCAGCTACTGAGGGGTCTGTACGCGTCGGGGTTCTTCGCGGATGTCGAGTTTCGGCGCGACGGGGACGCGCTGCTGGTGGCGGTGCGCGAACAGCCCACGATCGAATCGCTGCTGATCGAGGGCAACAAGGACGTCAAGACCGAGGACCTGAACAGGACGCTGTTCGACAACGGCATCTCCGAAGGCAGCCTGGTCAAGCCGTCGGTCCTGGAGGAAGTGGAACTGTCGCTGACCGACCTCTATTTCGGGCGCGGCAAGTACGGCGCCGAAGTCAACGTGGACGTGACGGAACTTCCCGACAACAAGGTGGACGTAGTCATCGACATCACGGAAGGCGATCGGTCGCGCATCCGCCAGATCAACATCGTGGGCAATGAACTGTTCACGGACAAGGAGCTCAAGAAGGACTTCGAACTGAAGACGCCGAACTGGCTGTCGTTCATACGCCAGGACGACCGCTACTCGCGCGAGGCCTTGCAGGGCGACCTCGAAAAACTGCGCTCGTACTACCTGGATCGCGGTTATGCCGATTTCGAACTGCAATCGACCCAGGTGACGCTCGCGCCCGACCTGAAGGACGTGTTCATCACCATCAATCTTCGCGAGGGCAGCAATTACACGGTATCGGAAGTCAAGCTGGCCGGCGATTTCGTCGTGGACGAGGCCGAGCTGAACCAGTACGTGCTGCTCAAGCCGGGAATGCGTTTCTCGCAGCAGCTCATCACCCAGAGCAGCGAGTTGATCCGCCTGCGCCTGGGCCAGGAGGGTTACGGTTTCGCGGAAATCACGCCGATTCCCGAAATCGACGAGGATGCGGGCGAAGTCGCGGTCACGCTGCTGATCACCGCCGAGCGCCGGGTCTATGTGCGGCGCATCACCTTTGACGGTGCGTCCTCGATAGAGGATGAAGTGCTGCGGCGCGAACTGCGCCAGTTCGAGGGCGCCTACCTGTCCAACGATCTGCTGGAACGCTCCAAGATCCGGCTGCAGCGGCTTCCGTACCTGGAGGAGGTCGATTTCGAGACCCTGCGTGTGCCGGGATCGCAGGACCAGGTGGACGTCGTGTTCAGCCTGACCGAACGGCAGCCTGGCGAGTTTCAGGGCTCGGTGGGTTACACGGGATACTACGGAATGCAACTGAGCGGCAGCGCCGTGCATTCCAATCTTTTCGGCCGCGGCAACCGGCTTGCAATCGGGCTGACGGGCACCAGCTATTCGCGGGTCTACAACCTTTCCTACACTGATCCTTACGCGACGATGAACGGGGTCGGTATCACGGGTTCGCTGACCTACCAGAACTACACCCAGTTCTTCAACGCCGCTTCGGACCTGGACACGACCACGGCATCGGCCGCGGTCGAAATGAGCTATCCCATTACCGAATACCAGAGCGTGATCCTCGGGGCGACTCTGCAGCAGGCCGACCTGATCACGACCAGCTTCAGCAACGAGCAGTCCCGGCAATGGGTGCAGGCCAACGGAAAGCCGTACGAGCGCGAAGTCATCAGCCCGGTCACCGGTGAGCCCGATATTTACTACGGTTCCAAGTTCGCCAGCCTGGAGTTGCTGATGGGCTGGCTCTACGACAGCCGCAACCGGGTGCTGTTCCCCGACCGGGGCATGCGCCACCGCCTGTCCCTGTCGGCCACGATTCCCGGCAGCGACGTCGAGTATGCGACCGCGCGCTACCAGTACACGCAATACCTCGGCATTCCGGGACTGCGCCGCTGGTTCAGCCTGCGGCTCAATGCCGACGTCGGCCTTTCCGAGGCCTTCGGCGATACGAGCGCAGTGCCGCCCTACAAGCACTTTTACGGCGGCGGACCGGATTCGGTGCGCGGTTTCAAGGAATACCGGCTGGGGCCCAAGGACCGGTTCGGCAACGCTTACGGCGGCAATATGCTGGTTACCGGTCAGGTCGAACTGATCCTGCCGCTGCCCGAGCGCTTCCGCCAGAGCGCGCGCCTGGCGGCCTTCTTCGACGTGGGCAACGTGTTCTCCACCTCCGACCTGGAGTTCTTCGACCGCCAGGGCAATCCGTTGAGTTACGACTTTGAGACAAGTAAACTTAAGCGTTCCGTCGGGATAGGCGCAGAGTGGCTGGCGCCATTGGGGCTGTTGAGATTCAGCTTTGCCGCGCCGCTAAACGCCGAGCCCGAGAGCGACCGATTTTGGGGGGACGAAGTGGAACGCTTCCAGTTTTCGCTGGGCGGCGCGTTCTGAATCTATTGCGTCCTCCCGCTTCCCTTTGAAAACAAGAGGCTTTTTCAGACCATGAATATTGCAAAGAACCTGCTCCTGGGCGCCGCTTTGAGTGTGCTTGCGGCCGGAAGCGCACTGGCCCAGGAGTCCGCCCTGAAGATCGGATTCGTCAACCTGGAGGCCCTGACCGTGGAGTCGCCCCAGGGTCGGGCGGCCAACGAACGGATCAGCGAAATGTTTGCTCCGCGGCAACGCGAGATCAACGCCAAGCAGACCCGCCTTGGGGAATTGAGCGGCAACTATGAGCGCGACCGTGAAACCATGGGCACCGAGCAATTGCGCAACGCCGAGCGCGAGATCCTGGCCCTGCGCCGGGAGATTCAGCAGGAAGCGCAGGCTTTCGAGGAAGACCTGCAGCTCGAGCAGAACAACAGCCAGCGAGACCTCGGGGCGGTCTTTCTGGGCCACGTCCGCCAGGTGGCCGAGGAGAACGAATACGACCTCGTCTTCAGTGGCGGTGTCGTGTACTTCGGCGACGCGGTCAACATCACCCCGCAGGTCCTGGGCGCCCTCCAGGAAACCTACAGCAGCGAACAGCAGGATTAGTGTCTACCGGCCGCAAAGCTGATGCAGCGGCGTTCGCATCACGAGCGGGGACTGACGCTTAGCGAACTCGCCCGGCGTCACGACTGCCAACTTCGCGGAGAGCCCGACGCGAGGATTCATCGCGCTTCCACGCTGGCGGGCGCCGATGCCGGCAGCGTGGCCTTCTTTCTCAACCAGGCGTACCTGAACGATCTTCGCTCGACCGGTGCGGGCGCCGTAATCCTCAGCGAACCCCACGCCGCTGAATGCCCGGTAGCGACGCTGATTACACCCGATCCTTATCGTGTTTTCGCCGGCGTGGCCGACGAGCTGCACGCACTGCTTCCGCCCGCTGCCGGAATTGATGCCGACGCCACGGTGTCTGCCGATGCGAGCGTGGACGGGACCTGCGAAGTGGCGGCCGGGGCGCGTGTGGCCGCCGGCGCCACGTTGGCCCGCGGGGTGTACATAGGACCCAATGCGACCGTGGGGCCTCGGGCGCAGATCGGCGCGGACAGCCGGATTCTGCCCAACAGCGCGGTTTGCGAGGGCGTGACGATCGGAAAGCGCTGCCTGGTCCACCCCGGCGCCGTGCTGGGTTCGGACGGTTTCGGCAATGCACCGGATGCGGGCGGACGCTGGCGCAAGATTCCGCAACTGGGGGCGGTGCGCATCGGCGATGATGTCGAGATCGGCGCCAACACCACCATCGACCGCGGCGCCCTCGAGGACACGGTGATCGGGGACGGGGTGCGCCTGGACAACCTGATACAGATCGGACACAACGTCGTAATCGGCGAGCATACGGCCATGGCTGCCGGATGCCTGATTGCCGGGAGCGCGAAGATTGGGCGCCGATGCCGTATCGCCGGTAACGTCGGCGTGGCCGGCCATATTGACATCTGCGACGACGTCGTACTCCTGGCCCGCACCGTCGTAACGCGCCCGATCCGCAAACCCGGAGCCTATGCGGGCTCGATGACGCCCATGGAAGAGGTTTCGAGCTGGCGCCGCAATGCCGCGCGCTTCAAGCATCTCGATGCCCTGTACAAGCGGGTGCTGCGTCTGGAGCGCTCCGCGTGACGCAGGTTCACGCCAGCGCCATCGTTTCCTCGCGCGCCGACCTGGCCGCCGACGTGGAAGTCGGCCCCTATGCCGTAATCGGACCGGAGGTGAAGATCGGCCCCGGCTGCAAGGTCGGCTCCCACGCGGTCATCGAAGGGCCCACGCGCCTGGGCGCACGCAATGTAATCCACCCCCACGCGGCCATCGGGCGCGATCCGCAGGACCGTAAATACAGCCCGGGAGAATCGAGCCGGCTGGAAATCGGCAACGACAACACGATTCGCGAGTTCGTCACGATCAATCGCGGCACCGAAGAAGGGGGCGGAGTCACCCGGGTGGGGAGCAGTTGCTGGCTGATGGCCAGTGTTCATATCGCCCATGACTGCATACTCGGCGACGACGTGGTGATGGCCAATTTCGCCAGCCTTGCGGGCCATGTCCGCGTTGGCAGTCACGTAACCATGGCGGGTTTCTCGGGAGCGCATCAGTTCTGCAGGATCGGCGACTACGGTTTCGTCGGGATTTACGCCGGCATTACCCGCGACGTTCCGCCCTATGTGCTGGTGGCGGGACAGCCGCCCAGGCCGCGCGGGGTCAACGTCATCGGTCTCCGCCGGCATGGGTTCGCCCCGCCCCAGCGGGCCAACATCGAACGGGCCTATCGCACGCTTTACCGCAAGGAGCTGAGCCGCGCCGAGGCGACCGAAATCATTGCCGAAGCCGCCCGGGAACAGCCGGAGTTGACGCCGATGGCGGAGTTTCTGGACGAGCCCGGGCGCGGCCTCCTGCGTTGAGCCCTCCTGACCGGGCCCTGCGGATAGCGGTGGTCGCCGGCGAGGCCTCCGGCGATCACCTGGGCGCGGGACTGATTCGCTCCCTGCGCTCCGGGCCGGTCGAGGTGGAGGTGGCCGGCGTGGCGGGCCCGGCAATGCGCGAGGCGGGATGCAGGGCCATGCTCGAGTCGTCGGAATTCGCGGTCATGGGACTGGCCGAAATCGTCCGCCACCTGCCGCGTCTCTGGATGCTTCGCCGCCGGCTGCTCAGGCGGCTCGGCGAGTTTCGCCCGGACATTTTCGTCGGCGTGGATTCTCCGGAACTCAACCTGGGCCTGGCCGGGCGTCTTAAACGGCGTGGCGTGCGCACCGTCCAATACGTGTGTCCTTCCATATGGGCATGGCGATCCGGCCGGGCACGGCGCATCCGTCGCAATTGCGACCGGGTGCTGTGCCTGCTTCCGTTTGAACCGGCGCTGCTGCGCGAAAAAGGCGTGGAAGCGGTATTCGTCGGTCATCCGATTGCTGATGAGCAACCTCCGGAACGGAGCGGATCGTCGCCTTCCGCCCCCGGGGACGATCTGCTTGTGGCCCTGTTGCCGGGTTCGCGCAGTTCGGAAATCGGCCGCATCGGGCCCCCGATCGCGCGCGCCGCCGCGTGGCTCAAGGAGCGCCGGCCGGGCGTGCGCTTTTCCACGGCCGCCGCCAGCGGGCAGGGCCGGGAGCAATTCGATGCGATTCTCAGGCGCTACGCGCCCGGCATCGAGGTGAGCCGGGAGACCGGAAACGCGCGCGATTTGCTGGCAAGGGCCGATCTGGCCGCGGCCGTTTCCGGCACGGTTACGATGGAGGCCATGGTGTGTGGTTGCCCGCTGGTGGCGGTTTACCGGGTTGTGCCGCTGACGGCCTGGATTGCTCGCGTCTTCCGTCTTCTGAAAACGCCTCACATCGCATTGCCCAACATCCTCGCCGGACGCAAACTGGTTCCCGAACTGCTGCAGGAGCGGGCCCGTGGCGAGACGCTGGGGGCCGAGCTGCTGCGACTGTACGACGATCCCGGCGCCCGTCGGACGATGCGCGCCGAATTCGCCCGTCTTTCCGAATCGCTGGGCCGGGGTGTCAATGACCGCGCGGCGCAGGCCGTCCTGGCCCTGGCGAAGGCCGGCTGACTCGTGCGGGAGCCTGCAGTGGAGCACCCGGGGAGCGAGGGCGTTGCACTACACTTGGGAGCGAAGGCGTCCCGCCTTCGTGGAGGGCGGGACGCCCTCCCACCTAGCGTCAGAGTATTGGCCGGAGTGGATGAGGCGGGCCGCGGCGCGCTGGCGGGGCCGGTGGTCGCCGCCGCCGTCGCGCTTCCCGCGGAACGGGACATCCCCGGCGTGCGCGACTCCAAACTGCTCTCGCCCGCGCGGCGCGCGGTGCTCGAGGAAGCCATTCGAAGCGGCTGCCTGGCCTGGTCGGTGGGACTTGCGGAAGTGGAGGAGATCGATCGGCTCAACGTCTTGCGCGCCAGTCTGCTGGCCATGCGCCGGGCGCTGCTTGACCTTTCCGGCAAGCCGTCGGTGGTGCGGGTGGACGGACCCTACCTGCCGGAGATGCCGGCGGGCTGGCGCCGGGGCGTCGAACTCGAAGCCATGATCGGCGGCGACCGGCGCTGCCCGCTGATCGCCGCCGCTTCCATCGTGGCCAAGGAACATCGGGATCGATTGATGCGGCGCCTGGATCTCAGGTGGCCGGGGTATCGCCTGGCCGAACACAAGGGCTACGCCGTGCCCGCCCATCGCGCGGCCCTCGAACGGTTGGGTGCGAGCCCCGCGCACCGGCGCAGTTTCCGTCCGGTTCGCGCAGTCGGCCCGGCGCACGATGGGAACAGGCCCTGATTCGCCCGTGGATCCGACCACTCCATTCGTTCATCTTCGCCTGCACTCCGAATTCTCGCTGGTGGACTCGGTGCTGCGCATAAGCGGCGGCGAGGGAGGCTTTTGCCGCGCGGTGCGGGAGCGGGGAATGCCCGCCGTCGCCCTGACCGACCTCAACAACATGTTCGGGGCGGTGCGCTTCTACCGGGCGGCGCTTGACGCGGGCGTCAAGCCCATCCTGGGCGCGGACCTCAGTTTCGGCCGGCCGGAGGATGGGATCCGGCCCGGACGGGTGACGTTCCTGTGCCGCAACGCTGCGGGTTACAGGAACCTGCTGGCCCTGCTTACGCAAATGTACCTCGAACTGGAGCCGCGGGACGACCCCGCGCTGATGCCGGAATGGCTGAGCGCCGATGGCCTGGATGGCCTTATCGGGCTGATCGGCCTCGACAGCGCCGCCGGCCGCGGACCCGAGGCGCGCCGTGAGCGCGAGCGGATACTGGCCTTGCGCAGGCTGATGCGGGAGGACCTCTTTCTGGAGGTGAGCCGCCTGGGCCGCCCGGGCGAGACGGAGCTGACGCAGCGAACGGTGGAACTCGCCAACGCGGAAGGCATCCCGCTGGTGGCGGTCAACGACGTTCGCTTCCTGGACAGCGGCGAGTTCACTGCGCACGAAGCGCGGGTGTGCATACACCGGGGCGAAACGCTGAACGATCCGCGCCGCGAGCGGCGCTACACCCCCCAGCAATACCTGAGGAGTCCGGCGGAGATGGCCGAGCTGTTCGCCGACCTGCCGGAGGCCCTGAGTAACACGATAGCCATCGCCCGCGCCTGCACGGCCGAACTGGACCTGGGGGAGTCAAGGCTGCCGAAGGCGCGTGCGCCCGCGGGCCTTAGCGAATGGGAATTTCTCGAACGGGAGGCGTTGAACGGCCTGAAACGCCAGCTCGGCGTCGGCGCAGGCGATGGCGCAGATGCGGAGCTGCCCGGTCGTTACACCGACCGCTTGCGCGCCGAACTGGAGGTTGTGCGGCGCATGGACTTCCCCGGCTACTTCCTGATCGTCGCCGACATCGTGCGCTGGGCGCGCGACAACCAGGTGCCGGTAGGCCCAGGCAGGGGATCGGCGGCCGGTTCGCTGATCAGTTACGCGCTGGGCATAACCGCCATCGATCCCCTGCGCTACGGATTGATCTTCGAACGCTTCCTGAACCCGGAGCGGATCTCGATGCCGGACATCGACATCGATTTCTGCGCGGAACAGCGCGAACGGGTCCTTGAGCATGTGGCCGAGGAATACGGGCGGGACCGGGTGGCGCAAATCATCACGTTCAACCGCCTGGCGGCGCGCGCCGCCATCAAGGATGCGACCCGTGTCCTGGGTCATCCGCTGGGCCTGGGCGAGCAGATCGCCGGTCTGATCCCCGCCCTGCCGGTGGGCGTGACCATCGAGCAGGCGATGAAGGACGACCGGGAACTGAGTCACTTGTACAACACCGACACCGAGGCGCGCGCAGTCATCGACCTGGCGCTGCAGCTGGAGGGCCTGCCGCGCAATTCCAGCACCCACGCGGGAGGCGTCGTGATCGCTCCGTCGGAGTTGATCCAATTCACGCCGCTTTACCGTCAGGAAAGCGACGCGCCGACGGTCACGCAGTTCGACAAGGACGATATCGAATCGGTCGGGCTGGTGAAATTCGATTTTCTGGCCCTGAACGACCTCACCACGATCACCCGCACCGTGGAGGAGGTCAATCGCTCGCGGCGCTCGGCGGGCGAGCCGCCGATCGACATCGCCCGGCTGCCGCTGGACGATGCAAGGGTGTACGAACTCCTGCGCAACCTCCGCACCAGGGCGGTTTTCCAGCTCGAGTCGCGCGGCATGCGCGACCTGATCCGCGACCTCAGGCCGGACCGCTTCAGCGACATGATCGCACTGGTGGCGCTGTTCCGTCCCGGTCCGCTGCAGACCGGCATGGCGGACACCTACATCAAGCGCAAGCACGGCCAGGAATCGGTCGATTACCTTCACGACGATCTGCGTGAACTCCTGGGCGAAACCTACGGCGTGATCCTCTACCAGGAGCAGGTCATGGAAATCGCGCGCCTGATCGCCGGCTACAGCTTTGCCCAGGCGGACGTGCTGCGACGCGCGATGGGCAAGAAACTGAAGGACGAAATGGCGGATCAGCGCTCGGTATTCGTCAAGGGCGCCCTGAAGCACGGACTGACCCGGGGCAAGGCCGAGCACATCTTCAACCTGATGGAAACCTTCGCCGGCTACGGTTTCAACAAGTCGCACTCCACGGCGTATGCCATCGTCGCCTACCAGACGGCCTGGCTGAAGGCGCACTATCCGGCCCAGTACATGGCGTCCACGATGACCACCGACATGAGCGCGCATGACCGCCTCTACTGGATGACGCAGGAGTGCCTTGCCCTGGGACTTGCGGTCATGCGCCCGGACGTGAACCGCTCGCACGTGGGATTCGGCGCCGTGGACGACAAGGCCGTTCGCTGCGGGCTGGGCGCCATCCGCGGACTGGGACAGGCGGCGGCCCAGGCCATTCGGGCGGAACGCGAGGCAAACGGGCCCTATACGGGCATAGCGGATCTGTTTTCACGAATCAGCGGTGCGGGGCTGCACCAGCGGCAGGCCGAAACGCTGGTCCGGTCGGGCGCCCTGGACAGTTTGTGCGCCAATCGGGCCGCGCTGATCCGGGTGTTGCCCGCGGCGCTCGCGGCAGCGGCGCAAGCTGCCCGCGACGCCGAGAGCGGGCAGGAGGGCCTGTTCGACGAAGGCGGCGATCAGCCGATGCAAATCGAGATTCCCGACGTGCCGGAATGGGGTCTTCGGGATCTTCTGGACGGGGAGCGCCGGAGCCTCGGGTTCTGCCTGAGCGGCCACCCGTTCGACGAATGCCGGGACGAGGCGCGCGCCCTCACGGGCGGCGGACTGCGGGAGATACTGGATCGATCGCAACCGGGCCCGCGGGATGAACGCGACGCGCCGAACGTTACGGTGGCCGGCAGCGTGTTGCGCAAGTGGCGCAGGTCCGGTGCCAATTACTTCGATCTGGACGACGGAGCCACCCGGTTGCCGGTGCGCTTGCCGCGGTGGGACGCCGGCGCGCCGCCCGGCCGCCTGATCACGCCCCATTCCCTCGTGCTGGTGAAGGGTCGCCTGTCGCGCCTGCAGCGCGGTTCGCTCATGCTGTTTGCGGACTCCGTGGAGCCGCTGGACGACGTGATGGAAAATCGCGCCCGGGTGCTGTTGCTCGACTGTCGCGCGGCCGAAAAGCCGGCCGAGACCTTCACGCAGCTCAAGGATCTGCTGCGCCCCCACGTGCCCGGCGGAACGCAGGTTGTCGTGCGTTATTCCGGCCCTGCCGCCGCCGGAAGCCTGCGCCTGGGAAGTCACTGGAATGTGCGCACAACCGGCGGTCTGCGGCATGCACTGGGCGAGTCGCCGGTAATCAGCGAGTTCAGTATTCGCTACGCCTGACACGGCGCTCGCACCAATAAGGGCTTACAATCGCAAGCCCGGCCAGGTCGGACGCACTGCGCATGGAATCATTTCTTGACTTCGAGCAGCCCATCGCGGAGCTGGAAAGCAAGATCGAGCAACTGAGGTTTCTCGACAACGATTCCGGCGTGGACGTGGCCGGAGAAATTCAGCGGCTGCAGCGCAGCAGCGAGTCGCTGACCCGCAATATCTACCGCAAGCTTACGCCGTGGCAGACCGCGCAGGTGGCGCGGCATCCGAAGCGGCCCTATTCGCTGGACTACATCGCCGGCATGACCGGGGAATTCCAGGAGTTGCACGGCGATCGCATGTATGCGGACGATTACGCGCTGGTGGGTGGGCTGGCCCGCATCGAGGGAACTCCGGTGATGCTGATCGGCCACCAGAAAGGACGTGATACGGCCTCGCGGGTGCGCCGCAACTACGGCATGACCCGCCCGGAGGGTTACCGCAAGGCGCAACGGCTAATGCAGCTTGCCGAGAAGTTCTCGCTGCCCGTGGTCACGCTGATCGATACGCCCGGCGCCTATCCGGGAATCGGTGCGGAGGAGCGGGGCCAGAGCGAGGCCATCGCCTCCAGCCTGAGCTGCATGGTGGGACTGAAGACCCCCATCATCAGCGCGATCATCGGCGAGGGAGGCTCCGGAGGGGCGCTGGCCATCGGCATCGCCGACGTGGTGATCATGATGCAATACAGCATCTACTCGGTAATTTCTCCGGAAGGCTGCGCCAGCATTCTCTGGAAAAGCGCCGACCACGCCACCGAGGCCGCCCAGGCCATGGGCATCACGGCCAGGCGGCTGCTGAAGCTCAAGCTCGTGGACGAAGTGCTGGACGAGCCCGTGGGCGGCGCCCACCGCGACCCCACCGCCGCGATAGCGAGCCTCAAGAAGGCGATCGGCAAGCACCTGTTCAAGCTGACCCGCCTGGAACCCGCCGAACTGCTGGAGCGCCGCCATCGGCGGTTGCTCCAGTACGGTGTCTACCGCGAAGCCTAGTCCATGTATTGGGAGGAAATATGAAAACCAACTTGAATCGCCGTTCCATATTGGCAGGCGCGCTTGGTGCGCCGTTTCTGGCCGGGCTGGCCCCCGGTGCGCACGCGGAGGAATATTCGGGACTTACCGATCTGGATCTCACCGACGACGAAATGCTGCACTACTTCGTCAAGCTGCGCAGCAGCCTCGACGACCGGGTGACGATGGGTTGGGTGGACGCGGTCAACTATGCCTTTATCGACGGCGTGACTTACCCGATGTACCGGCTGCTGTCGACCACCATCCGCCAGATGCGCAAGGTCAACGACAGCCTCTACAAGAGTGTCTCGCTGGAAGTGGCGATGTACATGGACATCGAGACCGGCGAGTTGCTGGACAAGCTGACCATGCCGGTTACCGGCAACGTGGTGGACGTGCCCCTGTACCGCGCCGGTCCGTCGCACATGGACATGACCGTTCGGGCCGAGGACACTGCCGAGTTCACGATGGGCCAGGAGACGGTAGACGGCGAATCCTTTTTTGCCACGGGGCAGGTCGAGAGTCAGCGCTACATCAGTCTGCCGCAGTTGCGCGGCGACGACTTCTACATCCGCCAGGACATCAGTGCGCGGGTGTTCCCGGCCGGTGAATCGAGACCGAGTTTCTTCTACCGCGAGTGGACGATCAACCAGGGCAGCTGGAAGGCGCTTTCCGATCCTTCGGCGATTTCGGTGCCCGTTGACGTGGCCTATATCGCCAACACGGCGTTCCGGCCCTGGATGCAGATGGGCGATACCCCCGGTCATACAGTGCAGAACGGGCGGGGAGGCAAGGCGGAAACCCCCGAAGGATTGCCGGTTGAACTGCTCCGTCTGGTCAAGCTCCATCACCCCGACCTGATCGAGGATCCGCGCGGCGTTCTGGCCGGAGAAGCCGCATAGGGTTCGGCGGCGGGCGGAACATGAAGCCGGGCGCGCTCTTTAGCGCGGCGCTCGGCCTCGCACTGGGCGCCATCGCGCCCGCCGCAGACGGCGCCACGTCGCTTTCCGAAGCCGGCTGCGAGGGCCTGGCGGTCCGGGACTGGACCCCGGTTGGGGGCAGCGCGGTCGAAATCCGGACCGCCGCCGCGGTGAGCCCCGACGACGAGGGACTGCCGGACTACTGCCGCGTCCAGGCGACGATCGCGCCCTCCACCGGGGTGGAAATCCGGTTGCCCCTTTCCGGCTGGAACCGGAGGCTGCTGTTCACGGGTTGCGGCGGCTTGTGCGGCGTCATCTATTCCCAGCACATGCCGGACGCCCAGGCGCGCGGCTACGCGGTGGCGACCACGGACATGGGACGGCAGCTAGACGAGGGCGAAGACCCGCGCGAGTGGACGCAGGATGAGCAGTGGCGGACCGACTGGCAGTACCGGGCCACGCATAGCGCCACCGTGCTGGCCAAGGCGGTCATTGCCGAAGCCTACGGCCAGGCGCAGGACTACGCCTACTTCCGGGGATGCTCCACCGGCGGCCGCCAGGGGCTGACCGAAGCGCTGATGTATCCCGAGGACTACGACGGCGTCATTTCCGGGGCGCCGGCCATGCAGATGGTCACGCCCCATAACGTATTTTCCTACGCCTCAAGCAAGCAGCCGGACGGTTCTCCGGTTTTTTCCCCGCAATCGCTGCATCTGCTCGCGGACGCCGTGCTGGAAGCCTGCGACGAGGATGACGGCGTTCGCGACGGCGTTGTGCCGCATCCGCCGGGGTGCAGTTTCGATCCCGCTTCGCTGGAGTGCGCCGACGGACAGTCGGGCGATTGCCTGACGGCGGAGCAGGTGAAAGCGGTTCGGAAAATCCACGACGGCGCCCGCAAGTCCGACGGCAGTCGGTACTACCCGATGGGCTATGCCAGGGGATCGGAGAGGGACTGGATTACGAATTTCCTGGTCGTCGACGGCCGCCCGCCGCGCCGTGCGGGCAGCGCCCGGTTCACGCTCGACAGCAGGATCGGGCCGGACGCCACGCTGGCCGAGTTCGATTACGCGCGACACGGCGTTCAGGGCAGTCCGGTCGGCGGGATGCTTGATCTTGGCGACGACGGCAGAAGGCTGGCGGCGTTCAGGGACCGCGGCGGAAAGATCCTGCTTTATCACGGCTGGTCGGATACCGACGCCACCCCCGCGTCCTCGCTGTTCTTCCACGAGTCGCACGTCCGGGCCTTCGGCCGGGAAGAAGTGTCCGGTTTCCTGCGCCTGTTCATGCTGCCGGGAATGGCCCATTGCTCCGGCGGCGAAGGCGTGCACGCGGCCGACTACCTGACGCTCCTGGAAGAATGGGTCGAGGAGGGAGAAGCGCCCGAAAGCCTGGACGCGTACAAGACGCGACCGTCGCGATCGGGCGAGACTTACCCCGGCTTCCCCCTGCCGCCCGCGGATATCGTGTCCGGACGCCGGCTGTACCCTTATCCGGCGCATTCGGCGTACGGCGGAAAGGGCGACGTCAATGATCCCGCCAACTGGCACAAGCGCTAGGGAAAAAGAAGCTCCGAGCCGGGCGGCAGACGGCCGCGACGCCGTCAAGCCGCTTGTGGAAGCGGCGCTTGACCGTTTGTGCCCCGACTGGCGGGAGCGACCGCTGCTGGTGGCGTTCAGCGGCGGGGCAGATTCGACCGCTCTGCTGCTGGCACTGCATGAGTTGCTGGAAGAATCCGGCCGCAAACGTCTGCGCGCCGCGCACGTCAATCATGGCCTGCACCGGGATTCCGGCGACTGGGCCGCGCATTGCGAGGATCGGGCCCAGGCCCTGGGCGTGCCGCTGGCCTGCCGCGAGGTTGAAGTGCGGGCCGACGGCCGGGGCGTGGAAGCCGCGGCGCGGCGCGCACGCTACGAGGCGCTGGAGGCGCTCATGGAGCCCGGGGAATGCCTGCTGACCGCGCATCACCAGGACGATCAGTGGGAAACGCTGATGCTGCGCATGCTTCGCGGGACCGGCATTGCGGGGCTGGCGGGAATCCGCGAAAAGCGCCTCCTGGGCCGGGGATGGCTGTTGCGTCCGCTGCTCGACGTGCCCCGGGAGGATTTGAGGGCCTGGCTCGATCACAGGGGCGAGAACTGGATCGAGGATCCTTCCAATCGCGAGACCGGGTTTGACCGTTCCTTCCTGCGCAATAAAGTGCAGCCGCTGCTGCGCGGGCGCTGGCCCGGCGCCGCGGCTACGGCCGGACGAACGGCGCGGCTCGCCGCGGACACGAGCGAATTGTTGCGCGACCTGGCCGAGCATGACGGCCGCCGGATCGCGCGTGACGACTTTATCGAATGCGAGGGCCTGCTCAGGCTTTCGCCGGCGCGCCGCGCGAACCTCGTGCGCGAGCGGCTGGCCGCGCTCGGCGTCGCCGCGCCTTCGGAGGCGCGCCTGAATGCGGCGCTGGACATGCTGCTGAACGCGGCGGCCGACCGCCACCCTGAGGCCCGCTGGGGCGGCGTTCGCCTTACCCGCCGCCGGGGCCGCATCTACATCTCCCCGCCGTAGCTCTTCCCTGCCCCCTACCTCCGATCCCGCCCTATGTCATTCCCCCTGCTTCCGGGACACGCCTGCGAGCACATCCCTGTGGGCTCGGCGTCGGCATCCTGCCTCCGACGTTCCCGGAAGCAGGGGGAATGACATAGGGCTTACGCCAGCGCCAAGGAGCGCAGTCTGTGTTATCTTAGATGCCCGATCCCACACTGTGATCGGAGTGGCATGACCCGCTACATTTTCGTTACCGGCGGCGTAGTTTCCTCGCTGGGAAAGGGCATAACAGCCGCCTCGCTGGGCGCAATTCTCGAAGCCCGCGGCCTTTCCATCAGCATGATCAAACTGGATCCCTATCTGAACGTGGATCCGGGCACGATGAGCCCCTTCCAGCATGGCGAAGTGTTCGTGACCGCCGACGGCGCGGAAGCGGACCTGGATCTTGGACATTACGAAAGGTTCGTTCGCTCGGGCAGGCCCGGGAGGGACTCCAACTTCACCACCGGGCGCATCTATAACGCCGTCATCGGCCGGGAACGCCGCGGCGGATACCTGGGCGCGACCGTGCAGGTCATCCCGCACGTCACCGACGAGATCAAGCGCTCGGTCGTACTGGGCGCCGGCGATGCGGACGTCTGCATCACCGAGGTGGGCGGCACGGTGGGTGACATCGAATCATTGCCTTTCCTCGAGGCGATCCGCCAGATGGGCCTGGATATGGGCCGCGAAAACGTCGCCTTCGTGCACGCCACGCTGGTTCCGTACGTGGCCACTTCGCAGGAGATCAAGACCAAGCCCACGCAGCATTCGGTCAAGGAGCTGCGCTCCATCGGCATTCAGCCCGACGTGCTGGTATGCCGTTCGGAGCTTGCCCTGCCGGACGAACAGCGGCGCAAGATCGCGCTGTTCACCAACGTGCCGGAGTCGGCCGTGTTCTCCGCCCGCGATATGGACGACCTGTACGCGATTCCAATCGAACTGCGAAGCCAGGGACTGGACCAGGTGTTGGCCACGCAGTTCGGCATGGACCTGCCGCCGGCCGATCTGTCGGAATGGGAACAGGTGGTGGAGGCCGGCCGGAACTGCGAAGGTCAGGTGACCGTGGCCATGGTGGGCAAGTACATGGACCTGCGCGATTCGTATATTTCGCTGAACGAGGCCCTCGGACACGCCGGGCGGCGCAGCGGCGTCAACGTGCGGGTCCGGCACATCGAGTCGGAGCAGGTCGAGGAGGAAGGCGTCGACTGCCTGGCCGGCGTGCACGCGGTGCTGGTGCCCGGCGGCTTCGGCGAACGCGGGATCGAGGGCATGGTGCGCGCCGTCAAACACGCCCGCGAGAAGGAGATTCCGTACCTGGGCATCTGCCTGGGAATGCAGGTGGCCGTAATCGAGTTTTCCCGCAACGTCGCCGGACTTTCGGGCGCCAACAGCACCGAATTCGACCCGGAAACGCCGCATCCGGTGGTGGCGCTGGTAACCGAATGGCTGGATGAGTCCGGTCAGGTGGAGCGCCGCAGCGAGGATTCCGACCTGGGCGGAACCATGCGGCTGGGCGAGCAGGCCTGCCACCTCGCCAAGGACAGCCTGGCGCGCAACGAGTACGGTGCGCAGACCGTGTACGAACGCCACCGGCATCGCTACGAGTTCAACAATCGCTACCTTGAGGAACTGAAGAAGTCCGGGCTGGGTTTCTCCGGACGGTCCATCGACGGTCTCGTGGAAGTGGTGGAGTTGCCGTCGCATCCCTGGTTCCTGGCCAGCCAGTTTCATCCCGAATTCACCTCCACGCCGCGCGACGGGCATCGGCTGTTCGACGGCTTCATCGCCGCCGCCGTGAACTACCGGCAGCGTGGCGACCTGCCGGCCAAGGCGGCCAGCGCCGCCGGCGCCTAGGCGCCCGTGACGGCGCAAGCTTGCCCCGGCAGGGCGCAGGTGGCGGACTTCACCGCCGGCCTCGACCAGCCGTTGTTTCTGATCGCCGGCACCTGCGTGGTCGAATCGCGGGAATCGGCCCTGGAAACCGCGGGACTATTGGCCGAAACCGGTCGGGAACTTGGCTTTTCCCTCGTCTACAAGTCGTCCTTCGACAAGGCCAACCGCACCTCGCTGGCCAGTTTCCGCGGTCACGGGATGGAGCGGGGCCTGAAGATTCTCGAGGAGGTCAAGCGCCAGGTCGGCGTGCCCGTGCTCACCGACGTGCATGAGAACACGCCGATGGACGAAGTGGCCGCCGTGGCCGACGTGCTGCAGACGCCGGCGCTGCTCTGCCGGCAAACGGATTTCATATTGCGGGCTGCCGCCGCCGGCCGGCCGTTGAACATCAAGAAGGGCCAGTTTCTTTCCCCGGCGGAGATGTCCAACGTCGTGGACAAGGCTCGCTCGACGGGCAATTCCGACATCCTGGTCTGCGAGCGGGGTTTTTCCTTCGGCTACAACAACCTGGTGGTGGACATGCGGTCCCTGGCCGTGCTGAGGGACACCGGTTGCCCCGTCGTGTTCGATTGCACTCACTCGGTGCAGCTTCCCGGCGGCAAGGGCACGTCCTCCGGCGGGCAGCGGGAATTCGTGCCGGTGCTCGCCCGGGCTGCGGTCGGAGCCGGAGTGGCGGGACTGTTCATGGAGACCCACCCGCGCCCGGATGAAGCGCTGAGCGACGGTCCGAACGCCTGGCCCCTGCACCGCGTCCGCGAGCTGATGGAATCCCTGCTGGAACTCGACCGCCTGGTGAAGTCCCGTCCGCTGGCCGAAGGATCGTGTCTGCAATAGCCCATATACACGCGCGCGAGATTCTCGATTCTCGCGGCAATCCCACGCTGGAGGCCGAGGTGGCGCTGAGCTGCGGGGCCCGGGGCAGGGCGGCCGTACCGTCGGGGGCCTCCACCGGCGCGCGCGAGGCGGTCGAGTTGCGCGACGGCGATTCCGGCCGCTTCGGCGGGCGCGGCGTCCAGTCCGCCGTGCGCCACGTCAACGGCGAGATATGCAAGGCCCTGCTCGGCTCCGACGGCGCGCGCCAGGACGAGCTGGACGCGCGAATGGTTACGCTGGACGGCACCGCCAACAGGTCGCGGCTCGGGGCAAACGCGATCCTGGCCGTGTCCCTGGCCGCCGCCCGGGCGGCGGCGGCGTCGCGGGGCGAGCCGCTTTACCGTGGCCTGGGCGCCGGCACGCTCGTTATGCCGACGCCGATGCTGAACATACTGAACGGCGGCGCGCATGCCGACAATCGCCTGGACGTTCAGGAATTCATGGTCCTGCCGGTCGGGGCCGCCGACTTTACCGAGGCGCTGCGCTGGGGGGTCGAGGTCTACCATGTGCTGAAGGGCGTCCTGCGGAAGTCGGGCCGGTCGACGGCGGTGGGCGACGAAGGCGGATTCGCGCCCGATCTGCCTTCCAACGAAGCAGCGCTGGAGGCGCTGATCGAGGCGATTCAGAAGGCCGGATTCAGCGTGCCCGGGGATTTCCTCCTGGGTCTCGACGTGGCCGCCAGCGAACTGTATTCCGACGGCCTGTACCGCCTGGAATCCGAAGGCCGCACCTTTGACCCGGCCGACTTTGCCGGCTGGTTCGTCGAGCTTGCGGACCGCTACCCGGTCGTGAGCATCGAGGACGGTATGGCGGAGGACGACTGGGACGGCTGGGAAGCGCTGTCCCGCGCGCTGGGCGAGAGGGTGCAACTCGTCGGCGACGACCTTTTCGTGACGCAGACGGCGATTCTGGCCGAGGGCATCGAGCGCAACATCGGCAACGCCATCCTGATCAAGCCGAACCAGGTGGGCACCCTTACCGAAACGCGCGCAGCCATCGATGCGGCCGTTGCGGCGGGCTACGCGGCCGTCATCTCGCACCGCTCGGGCGAAACGGCCGACACCTTCATCGCCGACCTGGCGGTGGGTTCGGCAGCGACCCAGATCAAGACGGGCGCTCCGTGCCGCTCCGATCGCACCGAGAAGTACAACCGCCTGCTCCGCATCGCCGAAGAGCTCGGCTCCGACGCCCCCTACGCCGGCCTCAACGCCTTCCCAACCTCGATCAGACATGAAGCCTAAGACTGCCGGACTCGTGTTGGCCGGCCTGGCGCTGGCCGGCCTGCAGTACCCGCTGTGGTTCGCCGACGACGGCCTCCTGAGCCTGTTTCGCGCCCGCCAGGAGGTGGCCGAACAGGATAGCGAGAACGCCGCGCTCAGGGAGCGCAACCGCCGTCTGACCGCCGAGGTCCAGAGCCTCAAGGAAGGCGACGAGGAGATCGAGCGGCTGGCGCGCTCCGAGCTGGGCATGATCGGGCCCGACGAGAAGATCTACCTGCTGGTCGAGGAAGACGCGCAAACCGAAGACCCCGATCAGTCCGAACAACCCGGAGACCCGCGCGAGTAGCGTCCCCGTGCGGGTCCTTCTTTCCAACGACGACGGCTATCGCGCCGAGGGCCTGCAGGCCATGGAGCGCGCGCTGCTCGGGCTGGCCGAAATCATGCTCGTTGCGCCCGAGCGCAATCACAGCGGCGCCAGCAATTCGCTCACGCTGTTCGAGCCGCTTCGGGTCACGAAGCTGGGCACGAACCGCTGGTACTGTTCCGGCACGCCCACCGACTGCGTGCACATCGCCATTACCGGGCTGTTGCCGGAGGACCCCGACATGGTGTTTTCCGGCATCAACCACGGCCCCAATCTGGGCGACGACGTCCTTTATTCCGGCACCGTGGCGGCTGCGATGGAGGCGCGGGTCCTCGACGTGCCGGCGGTCGCGATATCGGTCGCCGGCTACCCGCCCAAAAATTTTGACGCCGCGCAGCGCGCGGTAAGCGAATTGTTCGAGCGACTGAACAGGAACAAGCCGCCGGGCAACATGCTTCTGAACGTGAATGTGCCCGATCTGCCCTGGGGCGACATCCGCGGCTTCAAGCTGACCCGACTGGGGCACCGCCACAAGGCCGCCCGCGTCAAGGTATCGGACGATCCCTACGGCGGCAAGCTGTATTGGATGGGTCTTCCCGGCCACGGGCTGGACGCCGGACCCGGCACCGATTTCTTTGCCGTGCAGGACGGATGGATTTCGTTGACGCCGCTTCAGTGCGACCTGACCGATCACAACCGTCTCGAAGCGACCCGCGACTGGCTGCAGCTATGAACCCGTCGCGCCCGGGACAACGCCGGCGCAGCGGGATTGGCCTGACGTCCGCCCGGGTCCGCGACCGCCTGGCGGATTCACTGCGCGAGCGCGGAATCCGCAGCCCGGAGGTCCTGGAGCAGATACGCCGCACGCCGCGCCACCTGTTCATCGAAGAAGCGCTGGAACGCTACGCCTACAACGACAACGCGCTGCCGATCGGGTCGGGGCAGACCATTTCGCAGCCTTACGTCGTGGCCCTGATGACGCAGGCGTTGCTGATGGAGGAGGACGGCCGGATGCGGCGGCCCGCCAAGGTGCTTGAGGTCGGATGCGGTTCCGGCTACCAGACCGCGATTCTGGCCCCGCTGGTACGGTCCGTGTTCAGCATCGAGCGGATCGGCTCGCTGCTCGCCGAAGCGCGGCCCCTGCTGGCGGAACTGGGCTGCAACAACGTGCGCTTTCGGCACGGCGACGGAATGCTCGGCTGGCCGGGACAGGCGCCCTTCGACGGCATCCTGGTCGCCGCGGCGGCAGCGGCGGTGCCGCAGGCGCTGCTCGACCAGCTGGCGCCGGGCGGGCGCCTCGTCATTCCCCTCGGCGACCATTCCCGCCAGGAACTCGTGCGCATCGAGCGCGGCGAGAACGGTGACGTGCGCGAGAGTCTGGCGCCGGTCGCCTTCGTCCCGCTGTTGCCGGGGCAGGGCTGACGCAGGACCACACGATGGAAACGGCGCCGGCCCGGCTTGTCGATCGCGTTGTGGCATGGGCCCGCCTGCCCGGGGCGCCGGCCGTGCTGAGCGCGGTCAGCTTTGCCGAGTCCATTTTCTTTCCGATTGCCGTGGACGTGATGCTGGTGCCGATGTGCGCCGCGCAGCCGAAGAAGACGCTCCGGCTGGTGTTCCTGACACTCGTGTTCTCGGTGGCCGGCGGCTTGTGCGGTTTGCTGCTCGGTTACCTTGCGATCGACGCCGTCCTGCCCCTGATTCAGGAATGGGGCTGGGGCGAGCAGTATTCCCGGGTCCAGTCCTGGTACGGGCGTTGGGGCTACTGGGCGCTGGTCATGGCGGCCTTTACGCCGCTCCCGTACAAGGTCTTCGCCATTGCCGCCGGCGGCATGAACATGGACGTGGGCGCCTTCGTTACGGCTTCGTTGCTCGGCCGCGGATTGCGATTCTTCCTGGTCGGTTCGCTGGCCGCCTGGCTCGGTCCCAGGGCGCTCCGCGCCATTCGTTATTCGGACCGGGCCGGTTGGGCGCTGATCGGTCTGATTGTCGTCGCAATTGGGTTATGGTGGTATTTATGAGCATGGTGCCTCGAATTCGCAACGCGGGCCGCTTGTGGCTGTTGACGGCCGGAGTATTGCTTCTGTCCGCCTGCTGGAACTGGATTCCGGAAGACCCGGCGCCCGCCGGCCAGGCTCCGCCCGAAGCCATTCCCTCCGCCGCCACTCCATCCGAGTCACCCCGGCAGCGCACGGCCGACGCCGCGGCGGCCGGCGCCGACGGCTGGTACACGGTCGAGGCGGGCGACACGCTTTTCTCCATCGCCTGGCGATTCCGCCATCCGGTGAGCGACCTGGCGGCCTGGAACGGGTTGGGCGACGGCAGCCTGATCCTGGTGGATCAGCGAATCAGGCTCACGCCTCCACCGGGTTATGCCGCTCCGGTCTCCTCTCCGGCGACCCGGGTCTCCGCAGGCGGCGCGCCCGCTGCCCAGCGGGGTTCCTCGCCGGGCGGGGCCGGAACGCGCGCTTCGTCGCCGCAGGGTTCTCCGGCCCCGTCATCTCCGCCTTCCCGGCCGGCATCGGGCGCGACCGGATGGGAGTGGCCCACAGGAGGGAGCCTGGACGTCGAGGGCGCGCGGGCGCGGGACGGCGACTACGGCATCCGTATTCTGGGGACGCGCGGTCAGGACATCATGGCCTCCGACGGAGGCAAGATCATGTACGCGGGAGACGGACTTAAGGCGTACGGACTCCTGGTAATCGTGCAGCATTCCCCGGAGTGGCTGAGCGCCTACGGCCACAACGAGAGGATTCTCGTCAAGGAGGGCGACGAGGTGCGCGCCGGCCAGCCGATCGCGACGATGGGCGTGGGGCCCGGCAATGCGGCGATGCTGCACTTCGAGATTCGCCGTAACGGCAAGCCGGTCGAGCCCGTTGGCCTGCTGCCTCCGCGCGGCTGACGACCTCCGCCCTTCAAGAGCACCAGCGCGAGGTGGATGGCCCATGAAAGGTTTGATGATGGACTACCCGCTGACAGTGACCAGCCTGATGCGCCACGTGGAGGCCCAGCACGGCGCCTCGGAGGTCTATTCGCTGACCGTGGAGAATCCCGCGCACCGGACCACCTATGCGGAAATCTTCCGCCGTTGCGCAAAGCTCGCCAATGCCCTCGGGCGCCTGGGGCTGAAGGAGGGCGACCGGGTCGCGACCATGGCCTGGAACGATTACCGGCACATGGAGCTGTACTACGGCATTTCCTGCATGGGTGGCGTCCTGCACACCGTCAATCCGAGACTGTTTCCCGAGCAGCTTCAATACATCGTCAACCACGCCGAGGACCGTTATCTGTTTGCCGACCCCTTGCTGCTGCCGCTGCTGGAAAAGCTGCACAAGGCCTTGCCGACGGTGGAGGCGTTCGTGCTTCTGTGCTCGAGGGAGGCCATGCCCGAATCTTCCGTTCCGGGGCTGATCAGCTATGAGGAACTGATCGAAGGCGAGAGCGATTCCTTCGACTGGCCGGCACTCGACGAAAACACGGCCAGTTCCATGTGCTATACCTCGGGCACAACCGGCAATCCCAAGGGCGTGCTGTATTCGCACCGCTCCACGATCCTGCACACCTATGCCAGCGGTCTGTCCGACGCAATCAATATCAACAGTACCGACAGCGTTTTGCCGGTGGTGCCCATGTTCCACGCCAATTCCTGGGGAGTGGTGTACTGCGCGCCGATGGTGGGCGCCAGGCTGGTGCTGCCGGGGCCCAAGGCGGGCGATCCCGAAGCGCTCGTAGCGATGATGAACGGCGAACGGGTGACCACGGCGCTAGGCGTTCCGACCGTTTGGCTGGGTTTGCTGAATTACCTGGAAGCCACCGGCCAGCACCTGGAAACGGTGCGGGACCTGGTGGTGGGTGGCGCGGCCTGCCCGCGTTCGATGATGGTGGATTTTGAAGAACGGCACGGAATTCATGTGATTCACGCCTGGGGAATGACCGAAATGAGCCCTCTGGGCAGCGTGAACGCGCCCACTGCCCGTACCGCCGGCATGGACGCCGAGGCCAGACTGTATCAGCGTCTGAGCCAGGGGCGTGCGCCGTACGGGGTGGAGATGCGGCTGGTCGACGACGACGGCAAGGAATTGCCGAGAGACGGAAAGGCCGTCGGGCGCCTGCAGGTTCGCGGGCCATGGGTCGCGAACCGTTACTTCCGCACGGAGGAATCGGCGCTTGAGGATGGCTGGTTCGACACGGGAGACGTCGCCAGCATCGATACGGAAGGATTCATGCGCATCACCGACCGCACCAAGGACCTGATTAAGTCCGGCGGCGAGTGGATCAGTTCGATCGAGCTGGAAGACGTGGCCATGGCGCATCCCGCCGTGGCCGAGGCGGCGGTGATCGCGACGCCGCACGAGAAATGGTCGGAACGGCCGCTGCTGATCGTCTGCCTGAAGGAGGACGCGGCGGTCGATGCCGACGCCCTGCTGGCCTGGTTCGAGGGCAAGGTCGCCAGGTGGTGGATACCCGATGCGGTGGAATTCACCGACGAATTGCCGCACACCGCCACAGGCAAGGTCAGCAAGCTCAAGTTGCGCGAACGATTCGCCGCGGCGGCGTGAAGCTTCAGCTGGAAGCCGGGGGCGCGCTCACCGTGCGGTGGTGGCGTCCGGGTGAATTGCGTATCGGCAAGGACGTCTGGCGCGAACCGGTCCTGCTGAGTCCGGACGAGGTGCGGCCCTGGCCCCTGAAGGACGATGAACCCGTTACGCTGGAGCACCTCGCGCCGCTGATCGAGCACCAGCCCGACGTCATCATCCTGGGCACCGGCGAGATACAGCGTTTTCCCGATCACGACATCGGCGGAAAGCTGCTGGTCAGAGGCATAGGGCTCGAGGTCATGGACACGGGCGCCGCCTGTCGCACCTACAACGTGCTGGCGTCCGAGGGCCGCGCCGTCGCCGCCGCCCTGCGCGTCCGCTAACCCGTTGCATCGCAGAGGGGAGTGCCGTACGCTTCGCCGCCATGGAAACGACTCAGCTCACGCCGCTGCTTGCCGATCTGGGCGCCCGACTCGAGGCGCTTAGGGGGTACCTTTGATTACGCCGGCAAGGCCCGGCGCCTGAGCGAAGTCGAAACCGAACTCGCCGACCCTTCCGTCTGGTCCGATACGCAACGCGCCGGCGCGCTGGGACGCGAACGGGCGTCCCTGCAGACCGTTACGCAAACGCTGGATCGCCTCGCGGCGGATGCGGGCGAACTGGAGGAACTGTTCGAGCTCGCCCTCGAGGAGCAGGACCAGGCCACGCTGGAAGACGTCGGCGAAGGAGTCCAAAGGCTTGCGGAGGAAGTGGAAAAGCTGGAGTTCCGCCGCATGTTCGGCGGCGCCAGGGACGGCTCCAACGCGTTTCTTGAGGTCACGGCCGGATCCGGCGGACACGATGCGCAGGATTTCGCCGAAATGCTGTTGCGCATGTACCTCAAGTTCTGCGAGGCCAACAAGTTCGACGCGCAACTGATCGAGGCTTCCGACGGCGAGGTCGCCGGAGTCAAGAGCGCCACCGTGCATGTGCGCGGCGATCACGCCTACGGCTGGCTGCGCACCGAGACCGGCGTGCACCGCCTGGTTCGAAAGTCGCCGTTCGATTCCGGCGCCCGCCGGCACACCTCGTTCGCCAGCGTTTTCGTCTCGCCGGAGATCGAGGAGGAGGCGGAGGTTGAAGTGGATCCCGGCGACCTGCGTGTCGACGTTTACCGCGCCAGCGGCGCCGGCGGCCAGCACGTAAACCGCACCGAATCCGCGGTTCGCATTACCCACCAGCCTACGGGCATCGTCGTGCAGTGCCAGAACGAGCGCTCGCAGCACAAAAACCGGGCCACGGCCATGAAGCAGCTGCGCGCCAAGCTTTTCGAGCTGGCCGAGCGAGAACGGCGTGCGGAGCAGCAGGCCCTGGAGGACAGCAAGGCCGAAATCGGCTGGGGGAACCAGATCCGCTCGTACGTGCTCGATCAGTCGCGGGTCAAGGACCTGCGCACCGGGGTGGAGTCCGGCAACCCGACGGCGGTGCTGAACGGCGCCCTGGGCCCGTTTATCGAGGCGGGCCTCAAGCAGGGGGTCTAGTCCGGCGGGTGAGCCAGACCAGGAGGCCGGCAGCGCCCCAGCCCAGCACGATGCCCCATTCCTGCGGCCAGACCAGGCTGGACGGGCTGAAGGGCATGAACAGACAGAGCAGGCCGAGGGCTAGCACGATGGCCGATATGCCGACGAAACGCGGATAGCGCAACTTGTAGGGTCGGGGCAGGTCCGGCTGGCTTCGGCGAAGGGCCAGGAACGCGATCGGAACGAACAGGTAGGCCGCCACGACGGCAAAACTGCCGCAGTTGATCAGCCACACCAGGATCGTCCGCCCGAACAGCGGTGAAATGCAGCTCAGCAGTCCGATCGCGAGCACGGCGACATAGGGCGTTTTGTGGCGTGGATGAAGCCGCCCGAACACCGCGGGCAGGCTGCCTGATTCGGCCAGGGCGAAGACCACGCGGCTGCCGCCGATAATGAAGGCGTTCCAGCTTGTGAGCACGCCGCCGATACCGCCGATCGTGAGCGCCACGCCGGCCCAGGACCCGCCCGCGGCCACGGACCAGAGCTTCTTCGCCGCATCCGCCGTAATCAGCCCGTCGCCGGCCAGCTCCTCCGGGGTGAGCGCCACCGCCACCGACCAGGCGATCGCGCCGTACCAGGCCACGGCCATGACCAGCGAGACGATCAGCAATCGCCCGATGCGCTTCGGCGGAAGGTCGATCTCCTCGGCCGATTGCGGCAGCACGTCGAATCCGACCAGCAGGGCGGGGACCATGATCAGGACGGTGAGAATGCCGGTGGCCGGAATGGCGATTTTCGGTTCCGCCAGTTCGGGCGTGCCGAAACCGGCCGCCCCCGTGAACAGCACCAGGCCGGAGACGAAGATTGCGACGGTGACGATGCCCTGGACGATTGCCGCGGTTCGGATGCCGACAACGTTGATCCAGGTCATCACGACGGCGCCTGCCAGGCCCACGAGAATGAACCCCGCATCGACGGGTGCGCCGGCGACGTGCCAAAGGGCGCCCATACGGATGGCGGGTATCAGGTACTCCACCGCGGTCGGCAGCGCCACGGACTCGAAAACGCACACGGTCACGTAGGCCATCAGCAGCGCCCAGGTGCACACGAACGACCATCCGGCCCCCAGACCGGCGTGCGTGTAGACATGCTCGCCGCCGGCCCGCGGCATCGCGGAGGCCAGCTCGGCATAGGTGAGCGCAATGAACCCGATCACAAGGCCGCCGGCGGCGAACGCGATCAATGTTCCGAGACTTCCGGCATTGCCGACCCAGTAGCCGGTCATCAGTATCCAGCTCCAGCCGATCATCGCCCCGAAGGAGAGCATCAGCACGTCGCGCGTCTTCAGCACGCGCGCAAAGCGAGTCGTTGCGGCTTGCATGTGGACGGGGTTCAGGCTTCGGCGCCGGGATCCGCGGGAGTTTTGTCGAGCGCGCGCGACAGAATGGCCTGGATGAAGGCGTCGCGGTCGCGCAGGATTTCGTCCCGCTGGCCTTCATCGGGCTTCCAGTTGTCGATCTCTTCGCGATCCAGCGCGCCGCGGCTTTCGAGCACGCGCTCCATCACCTGCAGGCGGTCCCGCGTCACGTACAGCTCCTCGGCCAGACCCATGATGACGTTCATCATGCGGTCCAGCATCTCGTCGCCCAGCCAGTCGTTTCGTTTCGCCATCGGGCTCTGTTCGCTCAGCAGGGCAGGTGTATCAGTTCGCGGGGCATATCGCAGAGGTATTCGGGGCCGTTAGGCCCGATCAGCAGGGTGTTCTCATAGTAAATACCGCCGAAACCGATCTCGCACACCTCCATGTCCATGTTCACGACCATGCCTTCCTCCAGGTCGAAGCCGCTCAGGCCCGGCGAAGCGCTGGGCAGTTCCAGGTGCTCCAGTCCCAGCCCGTGCATGAAGGCGTGGCGGAACCCCTTGATCCCGCCGCGCTTGCCGACTTCCAGCGCCAGCTTGCGCAGGTCCACCGTGTTCACGCCCGGTCGCATGGCGTCGAAGACGGCTTCCGCGGCGGCGTAGGCGGCGTTCCAGTAGCGCTTCAGCTTGGCGCTGGGCGCACCCATGACGCAGGTCCGCTGCATGTCGCCGAAGTAGCGTTGCCAGGTCAGCATGGAGTCGAAGCAGAGCTGGTCGCCCTCGCGAATCGGGTAGTCGTGGTCGTGCCACAGGCCCATGCTCTTGTGGCCCGCGCCGACGTATATACACCAGGGCATGCAGTCCTGCTCGGCCACCGAGAGGTGCCAGGCGCGGCGAATGTCCGACCACTTGACGCCCACGCCCGCCGCGTCGATGGCGACGCGCAAGGCCTGCTGATTGCGGCGGCCCGCCTCGCGCATCAGTTCCAGTTCGGCCGGCGTCTTGACCGCCCGGATCATCGTCATCAACTCCGGGCGGTCGAAGCATTGAACGTTTGCCAGTCGTTCGGCGCACAGCGAGGCCAGGCGCGCGTCATCGAAGCCTAGCCTGCGGTACCCGCCATCGCTTAGCGCCTTGAGGATCGCCTCAACCACGCCCGTGCTGGCCGTGGCGCGCGTCGCTTCCATCAGCGCCAGCGTCTTGCGGTCGGCTTCCTCGAGTTCCGCTTCCTCGTCCACCGTGTAGTGACTGAAAATGTCGTCGCCCACCTGCGTCTCATAGACCCGCAGTTCCGGCATCCAGCTCGGGTGCTCGGCCAGATTGGTCAGCTCGACGTCGTGCACGATCAGCGTGGCGGGCCGGTCCTCGGACAGCGGCAAAATCGCGCAGCCCGCCCACTGGTAGTCGAACAGCCAGTCGGACTCGTAGCCGCTGGCGTAGTAGACGTTGATCGGCTGCACGCACACCAGAGCTTCGAGGCCCGCTTCCTCCATCCTGGCGCGCGCGCGTTCGAGATTGACGATCACGCCCAGGGGTGGTTTCGGAGATGCTTGCGGATGAGGTCCATGGACCGCGGGTTCTCGCTGTAGTCGATACCGAGCAGGCCGTGGGTGAAGCAGAGGTTGACGTTGCCGTTCTTGCTGGCCAGCGGGCCGTGAATGACGCCGGCGGGCCGGCACAGGTAGCTGCCCACCACCATCGTGTAGCCCGCTTCATCGCCGACTTCGCCGATCAGCACGTCGCCCTGCAGGCAGTAGTTCTCCTCGTAAACGGGGTGCGATTCCATGCCTTCCGCGTACCAGCCGGGCATCAGGCCGGCCAGGTGCGTGCTGGCCCTCGTTTCCGGGTCCACGTGCAGGACCTTCACGAAGATGCCGGGGCGAAAGTCCTGCGACGGGTCGCTGGCGTCGAGCGGGTTGTGCCAGTCCATCGCGAAAGAGTCCAGCGACGGGATCGAATCGGGCGCGGAGGAACCTCGATCGGGTTGAAACTCCGGACCCTCCAGGAAAACGACGAATGCGCGTGCGCCCTCCGGTGATCGCCAGCGGCCTTGCCCGGAGCCGGCCGGGTGGTAGCAGAAACCGCCGGGCCCGAGCCGGTTTTCGCCCATCTGCAATTCTCCGTCGATGACGAACAGGCGCATCTCCACGGCGCAATTCAGGCCCGGACCGCTGTCGTAGCCGGGCGGCAGGTCGACCAGTCCGGTAAAGCCGCCACTGGCGGGGTCCCGGGCAAGTGGACGTAGTTGGGCGCCGGACGCGAGGCCCGGCGGGTCCCACGCGATTGGCGTGACGTCGAGTGCCGCCAGGTTTTCTACGTGTTCCTTGGTCATCAATTTGTTTGGCTGAGGAAAACCCCCGTCATTTCCTCGTCCCACCTTTCTTGAGAGACGCCATCCCTGGCTCGATTCCGCCATCCCTGGCTCCAACGCTCTCCAGAAAGGTGGGACGAGGAAATGACTCCCGTATGCGGGCTAGATATCGAACCGCAGGCGTACGCCATGCTGCTTTATCAGGTCCTGTTTCTGTATGTCGGGGCCGCGCACCTCGCCTGTGGCGGGATCGGTGTCGAGCAGGCTCTGCGTCGCCTCGCGTCTCAGCACGACCACGATATCGGCCTCGTCCTCTACCGCGAACGGGAACTCGTGCCAGGTGCCCACCTTCATGGTGAAACCGGCCGAGCCGTCGAAGCGATACGCGCGGACCTGGTCGAGGTCCGGCAGGTCCCCGTCCGTGGGCGGCGCCATGACCGCGACAAAAGGCGCGCCGCCCAGCGGAATGAAGGTCTGGGTGTGCTTGAAATGGCGCTCGATCCAGTGAACCTCGAAGGGCCGGCGCCGCACATGAGCCAGGCTGAGTTCGGTCTGCTCGTCCGACCGGAAGTCCACCGGGCGGTAGGTTTGCACCGAGCCCTTGTAGAACTGGATCGGCAAGGGCTTCGCGCCCGGGTGGCGGCCCAGCATTTCCCCGCACGCGGCCAGGGCCGCGGGCGTGGCTTCCACGAGCGGTACTACGCGGGTTTCCATGAGCGTGCTCCGGTACGGTTTTAGCGCAAGCGCCAAGCTAGAACTCGATCGCGGCGCGCAATCCGAAGGTGCGCTTGTCCTGCGGCACCAGCGTCAGGCCGAGCCTGTTGAAGTTGAAACCGACGCTCAGCACGCGCGAGAAGTCGGTGTACTCCTGACCGGAGCGCCAGTAATCCTCGTCCAGGGCGTTCTTTACGTACGCCTCCAGTCTCAGGTTGTTCCGTTCGACCGCGAACCTGAGGTTCAAGAGCGAGTAGCTCTGCAGCGTCGCCAGGTTGGTCAGGCCGGGAAAGGTCTCGCCCATGTAGGTGAGATCGCCGCGCAGCGACCAGTCCCAGCCGTTCTGGAAGGTTCCCCCATAGGTGGAGGAGACGTTGCCGGACCACTTGGGGAAGCGGCTGGAACGGTGCCCCTTGACGTTGCGGGTGCCCAGCGCGTATTCGGCGGATGCCAGGGGGATGAGGAAATTGGTGAACTCGTTGTCGTTGAACGACCAGTTGAAGCTCAGGTCCCAGTCTTCGCTGATCAGGAAATCCACTTCCAGTTCCACGCCGGAGTACTCCGAACTGCCCGGCGTGCTGACCGGGAAGAAGTTGGGGTTGGTGTTGGGGATCCCGTCGCCGTCGTCGTCGCGGTAGACCGTCACGAAGGTCGGGAAGGGCGCATTGCCCCATTCCTGCCAGTAGGCCGCCACGTTGGCGACCAGCCGTCCGTCCATCCAGGTGGACTTGACGCCGATCTCATAGGCGTCGAGTTCCTGCACCGGCGTCACGTCCACCGCGTCGGGGCCCAGCGCATCGACGTATTGCTGGCACATCGAAGACGTGCTCGGCTGGCCGGTGCGCGGATCGATGAACGGCGCACTGAAGGTGGTGGGGTCGCAGTTGATGATGTTGGAATTGATGACGCCCGGAAGAATGCCGCGCGAAACCGTAACGTAGGCCGTCATGTCTTCGGTGATACGGTACCTGAGCGAGATCCGGGGCAGGAAATCCTTGAAATTGATCTCGAAATCGCCGATGCCGTCGCTGCGCGTATCGTCCTGCCAGCGCGCTTCCAGGTCCACGGTGAACTGCTCGGTGATGTCATACGACACCGACCCGTAGAAAGCTCGCACATCCACGAAATCGCCGCCGTCCACGCCCACAGGTATGCGCGCCGGACTGGCGCACTGCGCGGGCGTGCCGAAGGCTCCGAGGTTGCCGCAGGCCACGACGAACACGCCGCCGTTCGAGCTTGTCAGGAACTCCTGCGTGTAGTAGTTGAATCCGCCCAGCCAGCGCAGTCTCGCATCCGGCGCCGAGGAAAGACGTATATCGATGCTCTCATCTTCGCCGGCCTGCGGGTTGGAGACGTACCAGGCCTCGTCCGGCGTCATGTCCCAGTCGCGCAGATTGGCGGCGGCGTTCTCGTTGTAGGCGCCGGTGGCCACCAGCGCCATGCCGTTGGCGAACTCGTAATCGAGCACCAGGCTGATGCGCGTGATCTCGCGCTCGATGCCGAAGTGGTCGATGTAGGGCACGCCTTCGACCTGCGACGGCGCGTCGATCAGCGAGTCCCGGATGAAGTTTTCGAATCCGCCGGGGAAACTGGCGGGATTCAGGGACACGCTGGGGTTGGGGAAACCGATCTGTCCGCCCGGTCCCGGAATGGTGCCGCAAAGGTACTCCCGCGGCATCAGCGTGGTGGGCTGTCCGTCGGTGGTCAGCCCCGGCATTGTCTTGCCAGTGCAACTGTCGTCCAGCCGCGCCTTGTAGAAGGTCACGCCGGCCGGACCGTCGCTGTCGTCCTGCTGGTAGTAGCGCAGCTTGATGCTGATGTTGTCGGCGGCCTGCACGAAAAGGGTCGCGAATGCCGATTCGGAGCGCTGCTTGCCCACGCCCACGCCCGCGTCGTTGTGGTACATGGCGCCCTTGTTGAAGTAGCGCCCTCCGACACGCAGGGCCAGCATGCCGGGCGCTATGGGGATGTCCGCGCTCACGTCCAGCTCGTGCTGATCGTACTGCCCGGCGTCGGCCTTGATCCTGGCGGAGAATTCCTCCATGTCCGGCGCGCGTGTGATGTAGTTGATGGCGCCGGCGAACGAGTTTCTTCCGAACGCTGCCGATTGTGGGCCCTTGATGACCTCGACTCGCTCCAGGTCGCTCAGCGCCAGTGTCTGCGCGCCCTGGAGGGCAAAGATGCCGTCGACGAACAGGGAGGCGGTCTGCAGCGTGGAATACTCGCTGCCTTCGACGCCCCGGAAACGAATGTTGCTGAACAGCCGTCCCGGCCGCGTTCCGGCCAGTTCGTTGTTGAACTGCATGCCGGCGGTCTGGAACGAGATGTCCTCCAGGTCCACGTAGCCTCCGCGTTCCAGTTCCTCCCCGGTGAACGCCGTGATCGAGAGCGGTACGTCCTGGATGCTTTCCTCGCGTTTTCGGGCCGTCACGACGATTTCCTCGAGCGCGGCCATCTGGGCCGATGCCGTCGGCGCCACGAAGCCGGCAAGCGGGATGATCAGAAATGACGCGACGGCGCCGCAGGTGGTGGTGCGAATCAGGTTCATAGGGTGCCCCCAATGCTCTCGTCCTGGCCTCGGAAAATCGGCGCAGCCCTCAATGCGCCGATCGGTCAAACGTGCGTAACACGCCTCCCTATAATATAGTCCAACTCCCATTGGGAGCCTCGATGACAGCCACTCTCGACATTCAGCGCAGCCGCGCGGAGCAGGCGCGGCTTGACTTTGTGGGGGGCCTGATGGCCTTCAATTCGACCGGTTTCGGCCCCGCGATGGGCGCCTGGTATCGCGAAAACGAGACCCGGCTGGACGATCCGTCGGACATCCGCGAGGTGGGTGCGCTGATGGAACAGGGCGCCGCCTACCGATTCGGCGCGTTCTTCGAGCGCCACAACCACGCGCAGATGTTTCGCGCCATCCTGGACATACTCGAACGCCGGGGCGACGAGGCACGGGCTTGGCTGGACGACTGCAACCGGCCGGGCGCATTGGGAAGCCTGGAACTTGACCCGGAACTGGAAACGCCCCGGTATTACCGCAAGATCGAAATCCATACGCAGCCGGGCAACTATCACGCCGAGTTCGCCGGATTCCTCTATCACTGGATGATCAGCCCGTTCCTGGTGGGCCGCGACGACGGCGACGAAATGGGCTGGAACCTGGCCCGCGCGGTGCCCGGGGGCGACCACCGGCGCATCCTGGACCTGGGTTGCGGGGTCGGCAAGAGCACCTTCCCGTATTGCGAGCTCCACCCTGATGCAGAAGTGGTGGGTCTGGACTACTCCGCCTCCATGCTCAAGTACGGCCACAAGCTGGCCGAGTCGCGCGGTCTCAATGTCCACTTCACCCAACGGCTGGCCGAGGACACCGGCTATCCCGACGCGAGTTTCGACGTGGTCAGCGCCGTGTGGCTGTTTCACGAGCTGCCCGGCAAGGTGCGCGCCGCCGTCGTTCGCGAGGCCTTCCGGCTGCTGCGCCCCGGCGGGGTCTTCGCGATCATGGAATCGCCGCCGTTCGAGGTGCTGCAGAAGGAATACAGTCCGCTATCCGCGTTTCTGCTGGACTCCACCGGGCGGCGCATGGAAGATCCTTTCCTGCCGGGGTTCCTGGCCGAGGACCGGGTGCGCATGTTCGAGGAAGGCGGGTTCAGAGAGGTCCGCGACGTGCCGCTGCCCAATGAATTGACAGGATGGGGGTTCGGCGGCGAGTACTTTTTCGGCGCCTATCCGTGGTGGGCCACGATCGGAGTCAGACCGTGAGCGACGACCTCGAACGCCGGTTTCAGGCGATTACCCACAAGCTGTGGGGCGATGAAATGGGCGAGGAAATCTATCAGTGGATCGTGACCAGCCGCCCCCCGGCGTTTCATGCAAAGTTGCGCGAGGTCATGGTGCCGATCTGGGAGATGGACCGGGTGGACCTGCGCACCAGGATCCTGTGCAGCATCGCGATGTTCACGGCCACGCACAAACAGGAAGTGGAATTCTTCATGAAGATGGCGGCCCATCACGGAATTCCCCGGGAAGAAGTAGAGGAAATCCTGTTGCTGGCGGGCCTGGAGTTCGGTTTCCCTGCCGCGGAAATGGCCATCGACATACTGACCCGCGTGTATTCCGAGCACGAAGCCCGTTTCGGCACGGGCTGACGGCGGCCCGTCCGATCAGGCATCGATGTCGCGTCCGCGGGTCGAATTTCTGCGTCTGGACGGCGTGGCGCTGACACCATCGGCCGCGCCTGCATTCGGGCATGGATTGCGGGCGGCCGTTCTCAGCGCCCAGACGGGCGAACCGGGAGCCTCCAGCCTGCTGGTACGGGCCGAGCCGTACTGGTGCTCTCACGAAAGCGGCGTACTGGAAAGCGATCTCGAAATTCTCCTTCTGGAAGGCGATTTGCGGCTGGGCGAATGTGAATTCGCGCGCGGAAGTTACGCGTTTCTGCCCCGTGGGCTTGTCATTGCCGGTGCCGAATCCGCCAGCGGGTTCGCCGCGCTGTGGATGGGCGAAGGCCGTGCCGGTCTGTCGCCGGACTCCGAACCTGCCGCGGAATATCGGGGAGAACGAAGGGCCGGTCCGCTGGATGTCAACGCCATTGCGTGGCAACCTGTGCCCGATTTTCCCGGCCGAACGAGCGAAGAGGCGGGATCCGGTCTGAGGGTACGAAGGCTGCGCAGCGATCCGGACACGGGCGCCTACACGCTGATGACGCATCAGGCGCCGGGATGGTGCGATCCCAGGCTGGAAGCGCACGAAACCTGGGAGGAACTGGTGCTGTTGCAGGGCGATTACCTGATGGGCGAGACCGGCATGATCACTTCGGGTTCATACATCTTCCGTCCGGGCGAGAAACCGCACGGACCGCAGGCCACGCGCGGCGGTTGCGTGTGGTTCTGCCGCGGCGAGAAGGAAATCGACTTCCGGTTCACCGAGCCGGACTGGAGCGCGCCGCGCTGCCGCGAGTACCTGGCGCAGGCCGCGCCGGACCCGCAACCGCAACTCTGGGGGAACTGGAGCTAGCCATGGCCGGATACACGCGTCCCTTCACGCCGAACGGCGAGGCCTCGATGCTGGAGCCGCTTCCGTGGCGCTTTGCCGGCAACCTTCTGCTGTTTCATTTCCGAGCCGATCCCGACGCGATCGCGGCCTACCTGCCGGAGCCGCTTACGCCTTCCGATCCGCCCGACGAGGCCTATGTGTGGAGCCCGCACCTGAAGTGCTATCCCGAGGGTGTGGAGCCGGCGGACTGGCCGGCGGCGCGCAGTCACTACGACGTTGCGGTGATCGGATTGCCCTGCCGGCTGCACGGCGAGCGCACGATGTTCTCCACCTTCCAGTGGTGCAACCGCGACTGGCTGGTTCTGCTGAGCTGGTTTCTGGGCGCCTGTTCCAAGCTGGCGGAGATCGAAACCAGCGGCCTGCATCCGTTGCTGCCCGGCATGACGCAGGACGGCGGCGTGGGCACGCGGCTCAAACGCGTGGTCAGCCGCAACGGCGAGGCCGTGATGCGCATGGAATTCGAACCGCAGCGCGCGATCGACCTGGCGGAACTGGAGTTCTACACGCGCAACCTGCCTCTCACCTGCATGCGTCACGTCCCGGACTGCCACGTTCCGCCGCTGGGCAAGCCTCTCGTGCACGACCTCACGCAGATGGTGATGAGCGGCCTTGAACAGGGCGAGACGCTGGCCGGCGAAGGGACGCTGGAGTTCTGCCCGGCCGACAACGAGGAACTGATGCCGCTGGCGCCGAAGGAAGTGCTGGGCGCATACTGGATGCCGATGGGGTTCCTGCTCGACGGGGTGCGGATCGTGCACCAGTACGACGCGGCAATCGCTCCGCAGTAGGGAGAACGGCATGCCTAGGGTACGCGTGGATGGCGTCAATCTGTGGTACGAAGTTCGCGGCGACGGCGAGCCGCCGCTCACGCTGATCGGCGGTTTTGCGCTGGTGGACAAGCAGTTCGAGTTCTGCGAGCCGTACCTCACGCCGCATCACCGGATCCTGCAATGGCACTACCGCGGCGTGGGCAAGTCCGACTGGACGCAATCCGAACCGTACTCGGTGGAACGCTGGGTGGACGACCTGGCCGCGATTCTGGACGCAGCCGGGATCGAACGCACGGCGCTCTGGTGCACGTCCACGGGCTCGTCGATCGGGCTGCGCTTTGCGGCCAAGTACCCGGAGCGCATGCACGCGCTGATCGCCTATCCGTTCATCCGCGTGGACGACACCTGGCGCAACATCTACGAGGCCTCCTGGTGGGTGGGCAGGGTGTTCGGCATCGAGCAGCTTTCGCGCCTGTATGCCGGCGTCGTACTCCCGCCCGACGTGCTGTATTCCGAAGAGGGGATCAAGTACGAGCGCTGGGCCAAGAAGCAATACGCCGCCAACGTGAACATGGCCACGCTGAAATCCGTGCTGGACGCCTACACCAACGTGGATCTGACCGCAGACATCCGCAACATCGAGTGCCCGACGCTGCTGCTGATGGGTGACGACAGCGCGCTCAACGAGAACGAGCGCATGGATTCGGCCAGCCACGACACGCTGATGCGCGAGTTTCTGGCCATCAAGTCGGACGTGGACAAGGCCGAGATTGCCGGCGCGGGATCGACCTATTGCATGATTACCAAGCCCAGGGAGTGCTGCGAGGCCGTTGTGGCCTGGCTCGCCGGGCAGCAGGACTGACCGAGAACGAAGGAGCAACGCCATGCCGATGCGCAGAGAAGACTGCCTCGACGTAAGCACCGTCACGCCGCAGGCGCTCAACTCCGGATTCACACCCGGGGCCGCCGCGCGCAACCTGAGCACCGAGAGCAAAACCGGCGGAGAACACCTGGTCATTGACCTGCCCGCGGGCTGGTCCCTGCCGCGCGGCCGAAACGAGGCCGACATCGACCTCTACGTGCTGGAAGGTTCCCTGGAAATCGGCGGCGAAACGTGGATGCAGGGCTGTTACGGCTATTTCCCGGCCGGCATGGCCTGGGGGCCGGCAGGCACGTCCGGCGGCTGCAGGCTCCTGCTGTTCACCAGCCGGCCGATGGCCTTCGAAGAGGCGGTCGACTCGCTGGCCGATGCGCATGTCGACCGGCATATCGGCTGCACCAACACCTGGCACCTGCCGTGGGTCGATCCGATGGCGGACATCGTCAAGCGCTCCACCTGGAAAGACCCGAACACGGGCCAGGAGGCCCGCCCGCCCGGCGTCCTCACCAAGGGGCTGCGCAAGGACGACGGCACCAAGGAGGTGATCGCCCTGACCGCGCTGGCGCCGGGCTTCGTCGATCCGGGCACCGAACATCATCCGCATAACGAATGCTTGTACCTGATCGCCGGCGATTGCTACATCGGCTACACCTTCGACCACAAGCGCGAGGACGTGAAGGAAGACCTCGTGCTCACCAGGGACCATTACATCGGCCGCCCGCCCGGCGTGCGTCACGGTCCCGTGTGCAGCATCAGCGGCGCGTTCTTCCTGATTTATCTCGCCGATTACTACACCGGTATTTTCGGCAAGGTGGACGACTGGGAAGAGCGCGTCAACAGCTACTTCGCCAGCGCCTCCTTCCGCTGATCCGGGGAATTCGGCATGTTGCTGAATCGCGAGCGGGCGATGGAGTTGATGGAGCGCGACGGCCTGGACGCGCTGATCGCGGTCACGCCCAACAACGTCCTGTACTTAAGCGATTTCGACACCGATTTCCTCTACGACGTGCCCTGGGTGGCCTGCGCCATCCTGCCGCGCGACCCGGACATTCCGCCCTGCCTGGTGGCCACCGAGATCGAGGCGGCCGTGCTGGTGCAGCGGCCCACCTGGATGCCGGACAAGCGCCTGTATTACTTCGGCGTGTACGGGGGCGTGCTGAAAGTACACACCTTTGCCGAGGACACCGAACTCAAGGGCGAGGACCTGGCCATCCGGCAGATGGTCGCGCAGCTGGAGGACGAGCCGTACGCCGGGATCAACGGCGCCGTCTGCGCCATGCTCGGCGAAACCGGCCTGGACAAGGGCAGGCTCGGGTTCGACGACACGCGCTTCGCCGGTCTTCTGGGCGATGCCGTGGAGCATGCCGAAATCGTCGACGCGGGAAATCTGCTGATCGAGATTCGGATGGTCAAGTCGCCCGATGAAATCGCGATTCTCAAGGAAGCTGCGGTCAAGAACGAGGCCGCGCTGCGCGCCGCGCTGGCCGCGATCAGCGACGGGGCCACCTGGAACGACGTGTATACCGCCTACGAGGTGCGGGTGGTGGAGCAGGGCGCCCGCCCGTTCGCCACCTTCAACGGCGCGGGTCCCATGAGCGCCGGCGCCGGGCGGCCCGAGCGGGACTACGTGATCCGTCCCGGCGACCAGGTCTGCTTCGACAGCATGATGAAGTGGCGCCGCTACATGGGCGATGCGCAGCGCACCGCGGTCCTGGGCGAGGCGTCACCGAAGCTGGAACGCTACTGGAAGGCCTACATGGCGGGAATCGACGAGGCCTATTCCAACCTGCGTCCCGGCATACAGACCGGCGAATTGCGGAACCGGGTCATCCAGGCGGTGCGCGCCGCCGGATTGCCGAGTTTCGAGCTGGCCTTCACCCACGGCATCGGCCTCGACCACATCGAGGTGCCGTTCATCGCCGGCGGCAACCTGGGCGACTTCCGCATCGAGGAAAACATGGTGCTGAACATCGACATGGAACTGCACGAAATCGGCTGGGGCGGAATGTTCTTCGAAGAATCCGTGCGCATTACCGCCAATGGGTCCGAGCGCCTCTATGACCTCGAACGCGACCTGATCCGCGTTTAGCCGGCCGAATGGGCAGCGCCTACAAACCCTTCTCCGAGGCCGAGCTCGAGCGCGGCCGCGCCATGTTTCTGCGCATCTTCGGGCCCGACTACGGGGCGGAATTGTGCGAACAACTGGAGCAGAACGATTTCAACCGGCAACTGATGACGCGCATCGCGCCTGAGGTCTGGGACCAGGAGGTGGTCGATCTCAAGACCATGATCCTGTGCGCCATCGGGATCGTCACCGCCGCCCGCCACGACGTGGGCTATTTCGTGCGCGCCGGCATCCACCACGGCATAACGCGCGAGGAGATGGAAGCGGTCATCATGCTGGCCGGCCTCGAGGCCGGCTTCCCTTCTGCCGGCGAAGCCCGCCGCCGCCTCGACGAAGCCTACGCCGCCCACCAGACCATGCTCGACCGCCTCCAGGCGCAGGAATAGTCCGGCCAGTAAATTCTCCGATTACGGAATAGCGATGTGCGCTACTTTCCGCAGTAGTTGATGATCAGATCGTTAAACAACACTGGAAATTCGATAAATGGCGCGTGACCTGCGTCGGGCATGACCTCGAGCGTTGTTGAAACACCGGCTTGAACCAGCATTTCGTTGAATAGTTCGCCCAGGCCAAGGGGCACTTGAGGGTCTTTGCCGCCCCAGATCACCAGATTCCTGGCGCTCAGGCCGCCCGCCGCGATTCTGTCATAGGCCTCCTGTTTAAGTGCCTGAAAGCTCGGATGCAGCGGAGTCATTCGCGCTGCCGCCATGTGGTCGCGCGCGATTCTGGTCTTGGGCGAATTGAATTGATCGACAACCCGTTGCGCCTTCTCCGGCGTTATGTTGTTTCCGCTGGGAGACCGCAGGGCAATGGAGCGGCGTGCGCTGTAGAACGTGGGTCCTTCGGGAGGATGGACGAAACCCGACTCGTACATCAGAAACGAGAGTGCCTGCCGCATCAGCGTCATGTCGTCAGGCACCATGACGGTATCGACATTGACCAGGCAATCGACGAGTTCCGGCCGGTTCAGCGCGAGCGCCGTTACCGGCCAGCCGCCCTGGGAATGACCCACCAGGGCCAGGTCGTTGAGGCCCAGCGCCACAACAAAGGCTTCCAGGTGTTCGGCGTCGCGGGCAAAGTAGTCCGCATAGTCTTCGGCAAGCGGCAGGTTTGCGGTTCCCGCCTGAGCCAGGCGGTCAAGCGCAATGACGCGAAAGTGTTCGGCTAGTCCCGGAACGTTTTGCTCCCATTTTTCCGCGTTGTTGTTGCTGCCGCCAGCCTGACCGCCGTGAACAAGCAGCAGGGGCGGCCCCTCTCCGAAGTCGAAATAGCGCGTCTCTATGCCCTGCACGTCGATTACCCTGGCTGCCCCCGGCGGCATGGCATTGACCCATGCGGCTTCGGGCCTGTCGCGTTTGGGCAGTAAGGTGACCGTCGACCGGCAAATTGATGATCCGGTCGAAGGGTCCACGAACCCCACCTCTACCTGACCGTTTCCCTGGTGGGCCTTGAGCGCGATGTGAAATCCGGGGCGATCGTCGCCGGGAGCGCATTTCTCAAGGGAATGCAAGTACTCGAGCGTGACGCCGGCATCGTCGAACCGGATCTGAACCGTTTCGGGCATTTCTGCGCCGCAAAGGAAAAAGTCATTCGTTTCCGCCTCGCGAATGCTGGTGTTCGCAAATCCGCATGGCTCCGCGGCGTAAACCTCCGCGTGGGCGAAGACAAGCATTACGAGAGCAGAAAGAATGTTTCGCACAAGTGAAGCGCGCGTTAGGCGAACCGCCGACACGGGGCCGGAGTTATTTCACGCGGCGTACGCGGATGCGTCCGTTGAGGCCCTCCAGGCGCATCCGGTAGCTGTTCATGAAGCCTTCCCTGATCTCCACCCTGGGATTCGTGGCGCTGTAGTTGCGCCGGGTTCGGTCTGTCTGCTGCCACACCTGGCCGTTCTCGAGCGTAAAGCGCGTGCCCGCGCGCGGGTTTCGGATTTCTCCGACCACCCTCGATTCGAGCAGGTTGTCGCCCGCGTCCCGGCCGGGAAGCATGCCGAACAACCGGTCCGTCAGCGACTGCCCGGAATCCGCTTCGGGCGCCGCCCGGTCGGCGGCTGCGGGAACGCGGATACCGTCGGGCGCATCGGCAATGACGGCCGCGGAGCCATCGTCGCTCGCGCCGGCGCTCGCCCCGGACGGCGCGGTTGCGGCGGAGGCGCTTACCGAGGCCAGCGCGTCATAGCAGGCCAGACGCACCTGCGCGTCCTGGAGTTGCGCGCAACGAAGCAGTTCATCGCGCACATCATCCGCAGAGGCAGTGCCCGCCAGCACGGCGCCCACCGCAAGAAATAAGCCGCCAACCGTCCTCATCACCCTGGGCTCCTCGAATCTTCTCCCCGCCACGATTATGGCGCAAGCGCAGCATCAGTACCCAAAGAAGAGCGGAGCCTTCCTATCACGCCGGGGCCTTCACGTGGACGGTCACGATGTCCACGTCGTGGTATTGCTGGTGGCGAACCGACGAAGCCAGGTGGCGCAGCAGTTGGAGGGAGGCTTCCTGCTCGATCGAAGGCTCGTCGGCCGCGTTCCTCAGGAGAGCGAGGCGGTCCTGAATGTTCTGCCCGATCGGAGCGACCGCAAACTCAAGCACTGCGTCGCCGTCTTTGCGGTACGCCACCAGCCGCAGTCGCCGGCCTGGTCTCTCATCCTCGGCGCCGGGTCCGACGAGGCTGAGCAGGGCTTCCTCGCCGACCGCCTCAAGTCGATCGGCCGTTGCGCTGTCCCAACCGCTTTGGGTCGCGAATGCGCGGAGGAACTCCCCAATTTTCGGCAGCGATGAACGATCCACTTCCGCTTCCATCCGGCTGCGGCGAGGGCCGAACAACTCCACGAACACGGTCATGAAGATCGCCGCCAGTCCGCCGGTCGTCATCGCATTCGCGAACATTCCACCGGCAAATTCGGACACGAGTTCGGGGAATATCATGCCGTTCTGGAATCCGATCCCGATCCAGAACGCGATACAGACGATCAGTCCCTTGCGATAGTCCAGGCCGTCCTGCAGCATGACCTTGATGCCGACCAGGAAGAGCATTGCCATCAGCACAGCGAGGTAGCCGCCGACGACCGGGCCCGGTATCGCCAGGACCACCGCGAGCGCTTTGGGCAGGAGCGCCACAAGCAGGAATACCACACCGGTGGCGATGCCGATACCGCGGGCCGCGACGCCCGTGAGTTCGGTCAGCGACGCGCTTATGGAATAGGTCGTGTTCGGAACGGTTCCGGCGAGACCGGACAGCAGGTTGCTGATGCCCTCGGCATTGATCGTGCCTTGCACGGCCCGGAAGTCCACAGCGCGTTTCCGCCGCCACGAGACGCTCTGAATGGCGACGTAACTGCTGATCGTACGCAGCGTAACGATCAGCGATACCAGCAGGAAGGCCGGAATCATCGACCAGAAGTCCGGACCGAAGCCCAGCTCGAATCCCGGCCACTCGAATGCCGGCAGACCGACCCAGGGAGCGCCGGCCACGCGATCGATGTCGTAGAGACCGAAAAACGCGCCGGCCAGCGAGCCCGCGGCGACCCCTATGACGGGCGCCCAGAGTCGCATCGCTCCCGTGGCCTTGAGCGCGATGGCCACGATGATCACGACCGTGACGGCTGCGCTTGACGTGGCGCCCGCCGCCGTGCCGCCGGAGGCCCCGGTCGTCAGCATTCCGAACACGACCGGCATGGCCGTCACGGGCACGAGCATCAGCACGGCTCCGGAAACGGCCGGAGTGAGAATCCGCCTGAACAGCGCGATTCGCGCGGACAACACGAACTGGAACAGCGCCGACACCGCCACCAGGGTCGCCAGCAGCGCCGGACCGCCTCGCTGGATCGCCTCCACGCACAGCCAGATGAAGGCTGAGGCGCTGCTCATGACAAGAACGTGGCCCGACCCTATGCGCCCGTAGCGGAGCGCCTGCAGCGCCGTGGTCGCGCCGCAGACCGCGACCGAGGCATAGACCGCCCAGTTGAGGTAGGCGTCCGTCACGCCGGCCGCGCGCATTACCGCGGTCGGGATCAATATCGGGATAGCTACGAGGAGCAGCGCAAGCTGCAGACCGAGACCCAGCGTGAGCGCCGGCGGTGGTTTCTCGTCGGGCTCGTAGCGTATCGCGACTCGCGGACTCATGATCTTGCAGTTCTTGTCTCTGTTCTCCGATTGCGGCCGATCAATCCACCCGGTCCGACTTGTGGAAGTTGAAATTCGCCATGGTCATGACGACCGTGTCGTCTTCAAGGCGCACGATCTTGTCGCGGAACCAGAAGGCGTCCCCGGTGATCACGGCTTCGTAACTGAATGCCTGGCCCCCGAAGGCGCAGGCGTTCGTGCGCATGCGCATGTGATAGCGGTTGCCGCGCTGTTCGACGATGAGATCACAGATCCCCGGGAACGGCGCGAGATCGTCCCCTGTTATGCCGTCAAGCATGGAAAGGTCCCGGTACGCTCCGATGTATTTCTCGCGGTCCGTGAAGTTGGCGAGGTTTACCCGGATGACCTGCTCCTCCTCGTCGACGGATAGCGTGTAAACGCGCTGACGATAGGTCTCGGCCGGCTGACCGTCGCGATACTCCTCGACGTAGAGCACGTTTTCGCCGATTGCCGGTGCATCCAGGCGCATGTAGTGGGACGTCACGTTGAGATAGCCCCCCATGCCACTTCCATCGAGACGCCAGACTTCCCCGGTGAAATTATCCTCGCCCATTCGCTCTTCGACTTCGGCTACCTGCCGGTCGTTGTTGTAGGTCCCTGGCCACCACGCCATGATTTGTTCAAGGTCCTGTTCCAGCGGGCTTTCCGCCCTGGCCGGCATCGATCCCAGGCAGGCCGAAACCAGCGCGAAACATGCGATCTGAATTAACCGTCGTGCGTACATGTGCATTCCCCCAAAGTCATATTGATTGCAAACAGCCGGCTAAGCCGGGCACCGGCGTAGCGTTTATTCTTGAGCATGCCCATTTCAATCCCACTCAAAGGGATCGGTCAGGCCTCCGGGATAGCGGTCATCCAACTCTCCAAGGAGCCAGGGCATCAATCCATCCGCGGTTTCGTATTTCTTGCCAAGAGACCGCAGAATCAAGTGTCCGTTGACGCGATCCATTTTCATCCACGGAAACCACGGACTCTGGCTCTGCGATGCGATGGTGGACTGAGCCATTGTCAATTCCGGGTCTTCGAGTTCGGAGAGGCTGCCATGGTAGGTGTGGATGGCTTTTTCGTAACGTTTGTTTCCTGCCGGGTCCGTGTAGATCGAAAACTGCTCGAACGGACACCAGATGTCGTCGCCAAGAACCTGCCAGGGCAGGACGAACGGTCTGTCGAACCATGTGAATTGAGCAGAGCTTGTCCCGCTATATTTCACACCCTGATCGGTGAATGTACGCTTGCCGACGTACGTTACGAAATGCGTCACGTTATTCAACTCGCCCGTGATCGGATTGCTCCACTCATCGATTACTTCGTTGGTCAACGGATCCTGCATCAGCATCCAGCCACGGTATCGCGATTGATACTCGATTTCGCTGATTCGCCGCACTGCACGTACCGTGCACCCCGTGTAGTTGAGAATAGGCTCCGCGAGTCTGCCCTCTCGAAACGCATAAATGCGTCCGGGCTGCACCCAGTATCTCGGCTGGCCCGAAAGGTCTGCCATGAGTTTAATCAATCCATAGAGGTTGTCGGCCGGTTTGGTGAAATCGAGGTTGAGCGACGCGCGCGCCGGCGAAATCAAACCAGCGGACGCCAAACCTGCAAGGGCCAGGAATTCACGGCGTTTGAACATGTGACTCTCCTGGGAGCCTGGAGTCACCCGATTCCGGGAGGCACCAGGACTCCCGCCTCGACCAGACGGCTTACTGTTTCGCGTTGTGCGGCGCGGTGCTCGTCCATGGATGCCAGCGGTGCATCCAGGTGGGTGTCAACGGGCGCGAAGTCCTTAGTGCCGTACATGTCGCGGTGCAAGGGCATCTGCAGATGGCTCAGCAGGTTTGAACCGCCAAGAGACGTGCGCTCGCGACGCAGCGCATCGATATCGATGGTGGCCACCGCATATTCCACGCCGCCGGATTGCGTACCGGCCAGTTTGTTACCCTTGAAGTCGATGATCTGCGACGGCTGGCGCCGGCGAAAGGGCGGCCGGGCGTCGGCGCCTACCGGGCCGAGATCGGACAACAGCACGTACGCCACGTTCTCGTAGGCGCGCACCCGGCGTGTCATGGTGGTGTTCACGGGGACTTCGAAACTGTGATCCGCGGGATAGGTGGCCGATGCCGTGGGGCTCAGGATCACTTCCGCCCCTTTAAGGACCATGCCCCGCGTTATTTCCGGGTAGTTCATGTCACCGGCCACCACGCAGGCGAGCCGGCCGATCGGCGTGTCGGCAACGGGAAACAGACTGTCTTCGCCGAAATGGTCCAGCCAGGCGGACAGGAGGTCCCCGGGGCGGGTCTTGCTGGTGAGGCCCGTGAGCTTTCTGTAGTTGAGGATCACATCGCCGCTGGGCCCCACGATCATGCCCGAAAGAAAGTACCGGCCCGGAAACCTGTCGATGCCTTCCATCGGATTGAAGGCGACATAAGCGTCGGCGTCCTGCGCGGCCTTGCCGATGCGCTCGATTTCGGGTCCGTCGGCGCGGATGGTTCCCGGCCACCACTGGGCCGGCGTCATGGGTGCGCTGGGGACCTGCAGTCCGAACTCCGGAAACGACATCAGGCGCGCTCCATGTTCATCGGCCCCGCGCCTGATCAGGTCGCACATATCGTCGACGTTCTGCTTCAGGGCATCGGGCAGGAAATTTCCCGACGAATCAAACGTGCGAACGACGCCGGATTGCACACAGGCCGCGGGGTAGGGCTGAACTTTGGCGCCCCGCGGTTCAATGCCCGGCGTGACCGGCGGATAGAAGGCGGACGTGTCCTGAGCCATGGCCGTTCTTCTGGGTGCTGCCAGAAAAGTGCCAGCGGCGGCCAATCCGACTCCGGCCAGCAGTGTGGACCGTCGCGTTACCCCTGCTGAGCCGGATTTCATGTTGGAGTCATCGGTCATATACGCCCCCGTTGGTGTCTTGCCGGCGTCGAAATGAACCTCAGCGGAATACGACGGTTCGGCGACCGTTGATGAGAACGCGCTTTTGCGCGTGGTATTGCACCGCACGGGCCAGAACCACCCGCTCGATGTCCTTGCCGACGGCGGCCAGCTCGTCGGGCGTCATGCGATGCCCGACCGGCTGCACGTCCTGCGCGATGATCGGCCCGTCGTCCAACTGCGCGGTGACGTAGTGGGCCGTGGCGCCGATCAGCTTGACGCCGCGCCGGTAGGCCTGGTGATAGGGCTTGGCGCCCTTGAAACCCGGCAGAAAGGAATGGTGGATATTGATCATCCGACCCGACAGCCGCTCGCACAGGGTCGGCGAAATGATCTGCATGTAGCGCGCCAGCACGACGAAGTCGATATCGTGTTTATCGATTTCCTGCACCACGCGCTGTTCCTGTTCCGCTTTGCCGGCCGGCGTGACCGGCAGGTGCAGGTAATCGATGTTGTTGGCATTCGCCAGCCATTCCGCGTCGGGATGATTGGAGACGATCAGCGGAATGTCGATCTGCAACTGTCCGAGGCGCACGCGATTGAGCAGATCGAGCAGGCAATGCAGGTGCTTTGAGACCATGATCAGGACCCGGGGGCGATGGTCGGCCCGCACGAGTTCCCAGCGCATCTCAAGCTCGCCGGCCACGGGACCGAACGACTTGCGGAGCTTCTGCGGCGCTACGTCGCCGGAGAAATGAACGCGCATGAAGAAACGCTCGCGGAAGGGGTCCTTGTAGGTGTCGCTATGCAGTACGTTGCAGCCGTTTTCGAGCAGCCAGCGCGTAACGGCGTAGATCAGCCCGGTCCGGTCCGGACAGGACAGCACAAGCAGGTATTCGGTCAAGCGTATTCCCGCGCCAGTTCAGCCGTGCGTATTATGCGCTCATCCTCGTGCATTCCGCATCAAGCCGTACAATCCGATTCATGCCCGCGCCGCCCAACGAACGGTCGTCCGAGACCGTCCCGGAACACCGTCTGATCGCCGAGCGCCGGCGCAAGCTCAAGGCGCTGCGGGAGACGGGCTGGTCGTTTCCCAATCACTACCGGCCCGACGCCGGGGCCGCGGAATTGCAGCGGGAATATGCAGACACGGACACGGCGGTGCTGAAGAAGCTCGGACGCGAGGTCAGGGTGGCGGGGCGCCTGGTGTCGCAACGCCGGATGGGGCGCTTGAGTTTCATTTCGATCCAGGACGGCAGCGGGCGGATCCAGCTGATGCTCTCGCGCGACACGATGGGCGAGGAGGCCTATGCGCAAACCGGGGGCATGGACCTGGGCGATATCGTCTGGGCGCGCGGCGTCGTGATGCGCACGCGAACCGGCGAGTTGAGCGTCGAAGTCGGCGAGACCGCGCTGCTGACCAAGGCCCTGCGCCCGTTGCCGGAGAAGTTCCACGGATTGACGGACCGCGAACAGCGCTATCGGCGCCGTTACCTGGACCTGATCGTGAACCGCGACTCCCGCGAGGTGTTCGAGCGCCGCGCCCGCGTGATTTCGGCGCTGAGGGAATTTCTGGCCGGCCGCGGGTTCATGGAGGTGGAAACGCCCGTCATGCAGTCCATTGCCGGCGGCGCAGCCGCGCGACCCTTCGCCACGAGGCATCACGCGCTGGATCGGGACCTGTACCTGCGCGTGGCGCTGGAGCTGCACCTCAAGCGCCTGGTGGTGGGCGGCATGGAGCGCGTTTTCGAGATGAACCGCTGTTTCCGCAACGAAGGTCTTTCGACCCAGCACAACCCGGAATTCACGATGCTGGAGGTTTACCAGGCCTACGCCGACTACAACGACTTCATGCGGATGACGCAGGAGATGATCCTTGCGGCGACCGAAGCGGTGCTCGGCGGGACCCGCGTGACTTACCAGGGGGGGGACTATGAACTGGGCGGCGAATGGCCGCGATTGAGCATGGAACAGGCGGTGCTGGAGCACAATCCCGATTTGGACGCGGCGCGATTGCGCGATGCGGGCTACCTTCTCGAATGTCGCAAACGCCTGGGAATCGAGAACGATCCGCCGGCAAACGCGGGCTGGGGCAAGCTCCTGGCCGAGTTGTTCGACCGCACGGTGGAGGATCGGCTTGCCGGGCCGGTGTTCATTACCGGCCATCCGGCCGAGGTTTCGCCGCTTTCGCGGGCCAACGACGACGATCCCGAGATCACCGACCGTTACGAGCTCTATATCGCCGGGCGGGAACTGGTGAACGGATTCTCGGAGTTGAACGACGCGGAAGACCAGGCCCGCCGCTTCCGCGAGCAGGTCCGCCTGCGCGAGAGCGGCGACGACGAAGCGATGCTTTACGACGAGGACTTCGTGACGGCGCTGGAATACGGCCTGCCGCCCACCGCGGGCCTGGGCCTGGGCGTGGACCGCCTGGTCATGTTTCTCACCGACCAGCCGGCCATTCGCGACGTACTGCTGTTCCCGCAGTTGCGCGGCTGATACGAACACGAGTTGATAAGCGATTCCGAAACCAGGACGAGCGTGCCTGCGGTGCAGGTTGACCGCGTTCTGTTCTGGGCGATGGTCGCCGTGATCGTCGCGTGGGGGACCATTCTGCTGGGCTTTCCCGAATTCGCCGGCAAGGCCGTCGACAGCACATATAGCTGGATTGCCGGCGAAGTGGGCGTCGTTTACCAATGGGCCGTCGCGGCGGCGACCATAGTGCTGGCCGTAATCGCCCTGGGCCGCTACGGACGCTATCGTTTGGGCGGAAAGGACGCCCGGCCTGCCTACTCCACGTTTTCCTGGGTGGCAATGCTGTTCTGCACCGGGATCGGTGGCGGCCTGTTGTACTGGGCGCCGATCGAGTGGGTGTATTACGCGGATACGCCGCCATTCGGCCTGGAGCCCGGTTCGGCGGAAGCGCTGGAGGTTGCGCCGGCCTACGCCTTCTTTCACTGGGGCATATCGGCCTGGGCGCTGTACGCCCTGGCGACGGTGGCGATTGCCTATCCGTATTACCAGCGAAAAGTTGCCTACCTGCGGCTCTCCACATCGCTGGTCGGACTGATGGGCCACGATGTGTCCAGCCGGCCCCTCGGCAGGGTGGTGGACTTCATTTTTGTCGTCGCGATGGTGGGCGGAACGGCCACCTCGTTGAGCCTCGCGACCCCGATGGTGGGCGCCTGCATCAGCGCGCTGTTCGGAATCGGCGAGACGTTCGCCATCGACGTGGGCGTGATCGCGATTTCCGTGGCCCTTTTCGCCACCAGCGTGTACCTGGGCATCGACAAAGGCATCAAGCGATTCAGCGAGATCAACGCCATTGCCGCGATCATCTTCGCGATCTATGTCCTGCTGACCGGCCCCACGGGATTCGCGCTCAAACTGGGGACCAGCAGCTTCGGACTGATGATCCAGGAATTCGTCCGAATGAGCACCTGGACCGACCCGATCCTGTCTTCGAATTTCATCGAGGACTGGACGATCTTCTACTGGGCCTGGTGGCTGGCGTATGCGCCCTTTGTGGGCCTGTTCGTTACCCGGATTTCACGCGGCCGCTCCCTGCGGCAAGTGATTGGCGGGATGCTGCTCTACGGTACGCTGGGCTGCGCCCTCTTCTTTGTTTGTATCGGCAACACGGCGCAATGGATGGACACCAGCGGAGAGCTGGCCGTTCGCGAGATTCTGGCCGCGGACGGGCCGGAAACCGCCATTGCCGGGTTTCTTTCCGCCCTCAAGCCCTTTCCCCTGCCGCTGCTGTCCTATGTGGCGCTTACCTTCATATTCATCGCGACCACCTATGATTCCGCCTCGTACGCGATCGCGGCTTCGGCCACCAGGGGACTGACAGCGGGGCTGAATCCGCACCGCTGGCATCGCGTGTTCTGGGCCCTGGCGATCGTGGTCCTGCCCATCGGATTGATTTTCGTGGGCGGATTACAGGCCGCGAAGTCGGCATCGCTGGTAGTATCTCTGCCTTTGCTGGTCATCGGCGTAGCAATGACGGTCTCGCTGTTCCGGCTTCTTCGCGAAGACCGGGCGGACCTGGACGTAAACGGCGCGGCGGCGCCGAAAGGCTCCTGAGGGAAGGGGCGAGGGAGAAAAGCATGACGGATTGGGCTGCGCGGGTTCTGAACTTCAAGCGGGGCGAGTTGCGCCTGGCCTTGCTCGCGTCGCTGTTTCATTTCTGCGTGCTGTGCGGCTATTTCTTCCTGCGCCCGGTGCGCGACGCGATGGGCGTGGCGCGGGGCATGGACGAACTCCGCTGGTTGTTTGCGGTCACCTCCGTTTCTTCCCTGATCCTTGTATTGCTTTTCGCAGGTGTGGTCGCCCGAATGAACCGGCGCCGGTTCATCCCGGCCGGCTACGGGTTCGTCGTCGTGTGTCTGCTGGGATTCGCGGCGCTGCTGTTCGCGAACGCGCAGGCTGGCGGCGGTTTGATCGGCAGCGACACGGAGACGCCGCTGGCGCGCGGAGTCGGATACACGTTCTACGTCTGGCTCAGCACGATCAACCTGTTCAGCACCAGCCTGTTCTGGGCATTCATGGCCGACATTTTTGTTGTGGACCAGGGCAAACGCATTTTTCCCTTCATCACGGTCGGCGGAACGCTGGGCGCGTCGGTGGGGGGCTGGACTACCAATCTGATCAGCAATATGACCGAGTCGGCCTACTTGCCGGTGGGACTGATGCTCACCGGCGCGGCGTTATTCGTGGTGGCGATCGTCGTGATGCTGAGGCTGGACCGGACGGCCGTTCAGTCCAGCGATTCGAGTCTTGCCGATCCGGGGCGTGCGCCCGTCACGATGCCCGGACAGCGAATTGGCGGCGGGTTTTTCGATGGTTTGAGGGCGGTGGGAACGTCGCCGTACCTGGTGGGGATCGCATTGTTCATCGTGTTCATGGCCGTCTCGAACACCCTGATCTATTTCACCCAGGCCAACTTCATCTTTGTTGCAACCGATACGTTCAGCAGCCGCGTGGGCGCTTTTGCACTCTTCGACGCGCTTGCCCAGTCGCTGACACTTCTCACTCAGGTCTTCATCGCGACCCGGGTGATCCGGCGGCTGGGCGTCGGCTGGACGCTGGCGATTCTGCCTGTGGTCACGCTGGCGGGGTTCGCAATTCTGGCCATCTGGCCACTCTTCGGCGTGATGGCTATCTTTCAGGCCGTGCATCGCACTACCCGCTACGCCTTGTCGCGCCCCGCCCGCGAGACTCTCTTCATCGTTGTGCCGCCGGCGGAGCGATACAAGGCCAAGCCGTTGATCGACGTATTCCTCTACCGGGGCGGCGATCTGGCGGGCGTCGGCATCCACGCGCTGCTCAGTGCGCTGGGCAGCCTGGGGGTCATGGTTGCTGCTGTTACGCCGTTCGCCGCCGTATGGAGCGCGCTTTCCGTGGCGCTCGGCCGCGCGCAAACCCGGCGCGATCCGGCAAATCAACCCGATTCGGCCGAACTGCCGGCAGGCGGTCGCGCGGAATCTGTCGGGTAGTTGCACGGAGTCCGGGAAATGAAGCAATTCGTCCTGTGCACGCTGCTTTCTTCGGCGTGGTTCATGGTTGCCGGCGCGGCGCCGCAACCCGCGGAATCACCCGGAGCCGCGGACTATGTCCAATCCATAGCGGATTGGCGCGCGGAGCGGGAGGAGGAACTGAAAGGGCCGGACGGCTGGCTGAATCTGGCCGGGCTCTACTGGCTTGAACCCGGCGCCACGAGTATGGGGGCGGCGCCCGACAACGACATCGTGCTGTCGGGCTTGCCGGCCGCTCCGTACCTTGGCGCGTTTGTATGGGAAAACGGAATAGTCGAATTCAGGGCAGACCCGGGCGCGAAAGTCGTCAGCAACGGCGAACGGGTGACGCAGTTGCGCTTGGTTCACGATGAGGAGGGCGAACCCACCATCCTGACACACGGTTCGCTTTCCTGGCATGCGATCGGCCGCCTGGACCGGATGGGCGTGCGCTTGCGCGACCTGAACCACCCGGCGGTGAGCGCTTTCCCGGGAATACCGGTCTATCCCACCGACCCCGAGTGGCGCGTGGAGGCGCGATTCGAGCCCTATGCGCAGCCCGAGGAGCGCATTCTGACTACGGTTGTGGAAGGGTTGGGCTGGAATCCCACGGCCCCGGGCGTGCTGGCGTTCGAGTTTGGCGGTGAACCTTTGTCGTTGGAAGCCTATGCCGCCGGTCCCGGATTTCTGCTGATTTTCGCCGACCTGACCACGGGGAAGACCACCTATCCGGCGGGTCGCTACCTGTATGCCTTTGCGTCCCGCCGCGCCGGGGGAACCGTGACACTGGATTTCAACAAGGCCATAAACCCGCCGTGCGCCTTCACCGACTTCGCGACCTGCCCGCTGCCTCAGCGCCGTAACCGTTTGAAGGTGGCCATAGAGGCCGGCGAGCAGTACGCAAAGGGAAGTTTTTGATACCGGCTGTAAGATTTTCCCCGACGCGCTAAGGGGTGCTGGAAATGGCGAGACTCAACGCACTGAAATCAGAGGACGAACTGAGAGGGTATTTTCCCGTTTCAGTGGAGCGGGCCAAACTCAAGGTCCTTGACCGGCTCGACAAACACTGCGTCGACTTCATCGCCCATTCGCCGTTCCTGTGCAACGGCACCTCGCGCCCGAACGGTTGCGCCGATGTCTCGCCGCGCGGCGATCCGCCGGGATTCGTGCATGTGGCAAACGCTAAAACGCTGCTGATCCCTGATCGTCCCGGCAACAACCGCCTGGACACGATGAGCAACATCATGCACAACCCGAAGGTGGGCCTGCTGTTCTTCATTCCCGGCCTGGGCGAGACCCTGCGAGTGAACGGCGACGCAAGGATCATCGACGACGAGGCCGAGCTCGCCCGGTTCGAGTTCCGGCGCCACATCCCCAGGGTGGCGATCGCCGTCACCGTCAGGGAAGCCTTCGTGCATTGCGCAAAGGCCATCAGGCGATCCCGGCTCTGGGAGGAAGACGCGAAGATCGATCCGAAGTCATTCACGCGGATCGGCGACATCATTTCGGATCACATCCAGGGCCGCAAGTCCGGTGACGAGATCGAGGAGATCCTCAAGGAGAACTACCGCACCCAGATGTACTAGGGTTCGATTCTCCCGGACGCCAGGCTGGAAAAAGTGATTTCTTCTCACCCGGAGAGGACCCGGGAGCGGATTCGGTTGCTGCAGGCTTACGTGCGCGAACACCTGCTCTCCGGGAACGGCCGGTTCACTTGCGGCAGCTATTCGGAGTGCCGGGCGAGCCGGAGCGCGTTTCCGTTCCATCCGGGGCAGATGAGCCACGTGGGCAGGCATTACGACCTCGAGGTCGATGAACGGGCGATGCGCATTGTCGTGCTCGGGCAGGAATACGGGCAGGCCCGCGAGTGCGTCGATCTGGCGGGGCGCTCGGAAATGCTCGCCCGTTCCGCGGCCGCGGGCTTCCGGGGACGCAATCCGCATATGAAGGGAGTAACCTCGACGCTGCGACTGCTGCTGGGACGGGAGCTCGGCGACGACGAGGAGGGCGAACGCCTCCTCGACGGACATGTCTTCGATGGCTGCGCCCAGGTGAATTACCTGCTGTGCACGGCGTTGACGGCGCCCAGAAGCAGGGACGCGCACGGAGGGGGGCGGGGACACTCAAGCGTCGCGATGCAGCGCAACTGCGCCCCTCATTTTCTGCGCACGATGGAAATCCTCCAGCCGACGGTAATCGTGGTCCACGGCCTGGGGCTCAGGCGCTGGATGGCCAATGCCCTGCTGCTGCCGCCGGCGGGCGACACGTGGGAAACCGCGCGGATTGCCGGCAAGCCGGTGGATCTGCTTACATTCACGCATCCGTCCGCGGGCGGTCATTCGGGTTGGTGGGGGACAACCCCGCGAACCCGCTATCTGCGTGAGACGGTCGCGCCCGCGATCAGCGCCTTTCTGGAGCGGAGCTGAATCGGCTCAGGGTTTCGGCACGCCGCCGGCAAGCACCTCGCGGAACACTTCGGCATCGACGTTGCCGCCGGACAGGATCACGGCGGCGCGCTTGCCCCTCATCCGTTCCCGTTCCCGCATCAGCGCGGCGAACGCGGCGGCGCCGGCCCCCTCGGCGACGTTGTGGGTATTGCGGTACAGGATCCGCATGGCTTCAGCGATGTCTTCCTCGCCGACTTCGACAACGCGCGCGGCGCCGCGCCGCACGATTTCAAGAGGCTCGGCCATCGGCACCCGGCAGGCCATTCCGTCGGCAAAGGTGTCGGCGGAATCGGTCGCGATGATTTCGCCGGCCTCGAAGCTGCGGGCCATGGCAGGGGCGCGCTCCGCCACCACCCCGACGATGTCGGTCTTCAGCCGCAGCAGGTCGCGCGTACGAATCAGTCCGCAAATGCCGGAACCCATTCCGATCGGCACGTAGACCGTGTCGAGATCGGAGACCGCCTCGAACAGCTCCGCCGCATAGGTAGCCACGCCGCGCGCCAGGGCCGGATGAAACGGCGGCAGGAACAGGGCGCCTTCGGCTTCGACGCGGCGCGCCGCTTCCTGGCGCGCCTCTTCGTAGTCGTTGCCGAATTCGACCAGTTCCGCGCCCCAGCCGACCATCGCGGCGTTCTTCTCGGCGCTGTTGCCTTTCGGCGCCAGAACGGTGACCGACACGCCGTGCGGGACGGCCGCGAACGGGATGCTCTGGCCGTGGTTTCCGCGCGTCGCCGTAATGATCCTTTCCGGCATTGCGCCGGCGCGATCGAGTTCGTCCAGCAGCACCAGGCCGCCGCGCACCTTGAACGCGCCGGTGGGCGTGTGGTTTTCGTGCTTGACCCACACGTCGCAGCCGGCGTGGCGGCGCAGACCGGGCCACCGGTACTGCGGCGTAGGGGGCATGACCCGGGCGACGACGCGCCGGGCCTGCTCAAGTCCGTTAGAGTCAAACATGTTTTGGCCGCGCCGGCGCAATATATCAGAGCGATGAGAGGCAGGAGTCGATGAAGTCCCGGCCTTGCATGCAGGAACCGGCGCTTGTTGCCGGATTGTGCGCAGTTTTGGTCGGTGCGCTTTCCGTAGTTACGGCGGTGGGGGCACAGCAGGCAGATAACGATGCCGAAGAGAAGGAGGTGCTGGAGCTGGGGCGCCAGGTAGTCACCGGCTCGCGGATTCGGCGGATTGATGTGGAGGAGGCCCGTCCGGTCGTCGTGATTACCCGGGAGGACATGGAGTTGAGCGGGCGGGAATCGGTGGCCGACGTGCTCAGAAACAACCCGGTCAACACCCTGGGATCATCGCGCGAGCATTCGGGCAATGCCTGGATCGGCCAGGCTACGATCAGCGTTCACGGAATCGGCGCGAACCGCACGCTGGTGCTGCTGGATGGCCGCCGGATGCCGCGGTCGCCGGTAACGGCCAACCAGGCCGTCGATCTCAACATCATTCCGCTGGCGGCCGTGGAACGCGTCGAAATCCTCACCGACAGCGCCTCGGCCATCTACGGCTCCGACGCGATCGGCGGCGTCGTGAACATCATCCTGCGCAAGGACTACGAAGGCATGGAGGTCCAGGCATCGGCCGACCGGCCCACGCGCGAAGGCGCCGACGCGGAATCCGGGGTGCTGACGCTGGGCGGCGCCACCAATCGCGGGCGTTTCCTGTTCAGCGCCGATTTCCGCAACAAGCAGCACATCGCGTCGGCGGACAGGTTCTATACGCTGGGAACCACGGGCTACGAGGCCGGTGCCGCCGCGTATCCGAATGCGCCGTTTCCCGCCACCTGGTATGCCTGGGAGTACGCCGACAACGTGAGTTCATGGGGCAACACCATTTGGCCCCATCTTCTCGCTACGCCCAATTGCGAGCAGGTCGTGGATCCGGCCACGGGACAGCGGGTGCTGGCCGGGCCCTACATTGCCGCCAACGGCGAGGAGCACTGCGGATTCCACTACGCAAGCTCGGCCTGGGAAACAACCGACCTCGATCGTGCGAGCGTCTTTCTGCATGCGGATTACGAGCTTTCGCCGGAGCACGCGCTGCGCCTGCAGTCGATCTTCAGCACTCAGGACGTGCAGGGCCGTTTTGCGTCCCCGCCGGGCGACATCCCGCTGGACGAAGCGGCGGCCGCCGGACTGAAGCGTGGATTCGATTTCGAGGTTCCGTATCCCGAGCTGCTTCCCTACACGCTCCGGCATCGATTTGCCGGCATGGGCAACCGCGACTTCGAAGCCTTGCTCACGCTGTCCGAGACCGCACTGCTGGCCTACGGCAGCGCAGGCATGTTCCAGTACGAACTGGAAGCCCGGCACACCCGTTACGACGGTCGCGAGGACAGTTGCTGCTTCCCCAAGGCGTTCACGACCCTGGAGTACGTTTCGCAAGGCCTGTACAACCCGTTCGATCCCCTGCATCCGGGCAATGCCGGTGCCCTGGCCGCGATTGACGCGAATTCCACCCGCGATTCCCGCGCCGATTTCCGCTCCTGGAGCGGCAACGTGAGTTTCGACCTGTTCCGGGCGCCCGGCGGTCGCCTGGGCTGGGCCTTCGGGTTCGATTACTTCGACGAGCAGTACCGCGATATCTACGATCCCCTGAGCGCGGGCGGTGATCTGCTCGGCCGCGCCGGTGTCAGCGGCCGGGGTGAGCGCCGCATCCGGGCGCTGTTCGGTGAAGCGCTGGCGCCCCTGCTGCCCGACCTGGAGCTGAGTGCTGCGTTGCGCTGGGACCAGTATGACGATTCCGCCGGCAGCGAACTGAGTTCCTACCTGTCGGCGCGCTACCAGCCCATCGACTGGCTGTTGCTGCGCGCCTCCTGGGGCGAGGGCTTCCGCGCCGGCAGCATGAACAACCTCTATGATGGCGCTTCACTCTGGCTGCAGACGGGCTTCGACCTGGTGGAATGCCGCCGCGACGGCATCGCCCCGTCGGACTGCATCGAAGGGGAAGTTCCCACCTACACCGGCGGCAACCCGGCGCTCAGGCCGGAACTGTCCGACAGCTACAACCTCGGCGTTGTGGTGGCCTGGAACTCGCTCACGGCCCGCGCGGATTTCTGGAATGTGGATCTTGAGAACGGGATCGGACTGCCGCCCCTGCAGGGGCTGATCGGCCTGGAGTTCGAGGGGCAATGCCTCGACACCGGGCGGATCGAGAACACGCGCTATTCGGCGACACCGGCGGCGATCGTCCAGTGTGGCAGCGGCAGCCTTCTAAAGCGCGATCCGGCCACCTGGGCCTTGCTGGAGGCCGACGTGTTCTGGGACAACACCTTCCGCGCGCAGTTCCGCGGCGTTGACCTGCAACTGATCTATGACCTGCCGACCGCGAGGCTGGGCGACTTCCAGTTTCGGGCCCACGCGGCGACCATCCTCCGTCTTCGGACCCGCTCGCGGACCGCCGCGGACTGGAGTTCGGGCCTGGGCGCCATCGCCGGGGCCGCCGCGGCCGCCGGCGCCCGGCCGTCGGACCGCAGTTCCGCGGTCATTATCTGGCGCTACGGCGATCACACCGTCTCCAGCTACATCCACTATGTGGGCGGGTTCGGCCTGCCGGAGGCCGAGTTCTCGATATCGGCGCACACCGAGTTCGACCTGTTCTATCAATGGTCCGCACCCTGGGACGGACGCATCACGGTGGGCGTGAAGAACCTTACCGACGAGGACCCGGAACTCGGCTCATTCCGCACGCCGCTGCCGCAGGCGTACAACCTTTACGGCCTCGACGGCCGCATCCTCTATGCGAGCTACCGCCAGTCGTTCTGACTAGCGATTCTGCTGTTTGTCGGCAGCGTTTATTCCGAACCGCTCGACCGCCTGCAGGGTCTCGCGGACGTCCGTCCAGCTTGTGTTGTGGTTGATGATGCAAAGCCGAAGCGAGAATATTCCGTGAGGAGACGCCGACGAGATGAACGCGCGGTCGTCCCAGAACATTCGGGCCAGTACTTGCCTGTTGATTTGTTCCCGGGATTCTTCATCCATGTCCGCGTCCCGCGGGTTGATGCGGAAACACACCACACCCAGTGACGCGGGACTGACCACTTCCAGTATTGAGCTGGCCTCCACGTACTCCTCCGCCCGGCGCGCAAGTCGCATCCCGTTTGCGACCGCGTCCCGAAACGCCGCCATCCCGAAGGTCTGAATCGACATCCAGACCTTGAGAGCGCGAAAGGAGCGGCTGAGCTGAAGCCCGCGATCGGAGAAGTTCGGATGATTCGCACCCCAGACGGTGTCCTGCAGCACGTCGTGGCGCACTTCGAATGCCTTCTCGAGCGTTCCGGGGTCCCTGACCAGCAGGCAGCCGGCCTCGTACGGCTGAAACAGCCACTTGTGCGCGTCCAGCCCTACCGAGTCGGCGCGCTCGATCCCACGCAGGACGGCCTTGCCCTCATCGCAGACGACCGCGAATCCGCCGTAAGCCGCGTCGACATGCAGCCAGATGTCCTCGGCTTCGCAATAGTCGGCCATTTCCGGCAACGGATCGATGGCCCCGGTGCTGGAGGCGCCGGCGTTGGCGCATACCGCCACCGGCGTGTAACCGGCCGCCCGGTCCTCGGCCACCTGGCGCACCAGCGCCGGCATATCGAGTCGGAATCGATCATCGCTGGGAACAACGCGCACGCACTCGCGCCGGATGCCGGCGATGATCGCAGCGCGATAGAACGCCGTGTGGCTCTGATCGCTCATATAGACGGTCGCGCGTTCCGGATGGTCCGCGGCTTCGCGCGCCGCCACGAAGGCGTCCAGGCTGGCGGCCGAACCGCCGCTGGTAAACAAGCCTCCCGCTCCCTCGGGATAGCCCAGCCACCGCCGGAACCATTCGATCACCACCAACTCAAGCTGGCTGGGGCCACTGGCTACCAGCCAGGTGCAGGCATTGATGTTGTAGCCGGCGGCGATGAAGTCGGCCAGCACGCCGGGCCAGGTAGTGGCTGAGGATACGAACCCGAAGGAGCGCGGATGGTCGAGCCTCAACGTATAGGGAAGAATCTCGCGGGCTGCGCGCTCGATCACCTCATCGCCCGGCCGACCCTGTTCAGGCGGCTCCTCCATCAGGGTTGCCAGCAGCCCTTCGCGGAACTCTCCGTCCCAGGCGCCCTCGCCGGGCAGGTTGTGAATCCTGTTGACGAGCAATTCCGCGGCCTGGCGCGCGAGATCCAGCATGGCTTCGGGAGCCATCTCGAGGCCGCTGACGCCTTCGCGGTCTGAGGTGGTTCGGCGATCGTTGCGTTGTGTCACGAGCTAAGGTCAGGGGTGGATGGAGTGCGGGAGTCAGGTCCGGAATCGGAGGAACAAGGCGGCTGCGGCAGCCATGAATAGCGGAATGGCGAATATAAAGTAGAGGTCGGGGCCTGTCCAACCGGTGTCGAGCAGCACGCCCGCTACCGTCGGCGCGGCCACGCCGCCCCATCTTCCTACCCCGATTGCCATTCCGGTTCCGGTCGTTCGCACTTCGGGGGGATACATCTGCGGCACCGCGGCATACGCTCCCATGATGCAGCCGGTGCCGAAGAGCCCTACCAGGAAGGCGAGCGCCAGTGCGGTAAAGAGATCTCCCGCGAGGGCGCCGAATGCAACCATGAACAGGCCGCCGATCAGGGCGTAGCCTGATTGCAGCCAGTTGAGCGGGATTCGCGACGCCATGAGTCCGAGCGCAATTCCGCCCAGGATCGCGCCCCCGTTGAGGAGGATGCCGCCGGAAAGGCCGGCGCCTTCGGAAAGGCCCGCATCGATCAATAGCTTGGGCGTCCACGACATGAAGAAATAGAACGCCAGAAGCGTGCAGAAGAAACAGACCCAGATCAGCAGTGTGTTGCGCGCCCGCCCGTGCCGGAAAAGGCTGTTCAATTTCGCCCTGGCGGGCTTTGCTTGCGTAACGGCGCCCAGTTCCCGGACCATGGTCTTGCCCATTCGCTTCAGCGTGCGGTTTACTTTTTCCAGGGTGTTCGGCGGCCTGCTGCTCAGCAGATAATCCAGCGATTCGGGCAGGAACGCCATCGCAACCGGGATCATCAGTCCCGAAAGTACTCCTCCGAAGACAAAGGCCCAGCGCCAGCCGTAGCCGAGAATGATCGGGGCGGCGACCATGCCCCAGACCATCGCACCGGCCGGAAAGCCGGCCTGCAGGATGATCAATGCCAGCGTGCGCCGGCGATCGGAGGAGTATTCGGACACCACGACCGTCAGGCTCGCAAGCATCGCGCCGATACCGAGCCCCGTGAAAAAGCGCAGTGCGATCAGTTGCGGGTAGTTCGCCGCCGCCGCCGAGGCCAGCATTCCCGCCGTAACCGCAGTCAGCGAAAGAAGCGTCATTCGGCGCCGTCCGTAGAGGTCGGCCAACGGCGCCAGGAACAGGGAGCCGAGAGCCATGCCGATGAGACTGGCGGACAACAGCCATCCCGTAACGGTCTGGCTGAGCGCCCACTCTTCCGCCACGAAGGGCGCCGTAAAGGACATGACCAGTACGTCGTAGCCGTCGAGCATGTTGATCGCCAGGCACACGGTTACCGCCAGCACCTGGAAGCCGCTCATCGGCGTGCTGTTGATCTGGTCCTGGACCGATTTCATTGCTGTTGCGGGAGTTATGTGAGGTCTTGCGCCAGCCGCACTTCGGCCAGGACTTCAGTCTCTTCTCCCGCACGCGCGGCTCCAATGACCATAATCGCACCCAGCTCCGGGTGTTGCGCCCTGGCGCCGTTGCGAATGTCGACACCGGGCGGCAACCGCAGACGGCGCATGCGCCGCTTGGGCCTGCCCCGGTGCTCCATGCGCGCGATGATCTCCTGTCCGACGTAACAGCCCTTGGTGAAACTGACCGCGCCGGACAGATCGAGGTTCAGCGAGTGCGCCAGGAACTTGCCGCTGGTTTCCTCATGGATCCAGGGCAGTTCCGCTTCGAGGTCGGCCAGCCGCCAGTCCTCAAGTGTCCAGCCGGAACCCGGAGCGCCTTCGACATTCGTCGGCGGTTCTCCCAGGAGCAAGGCCCTGTCACCGGTACCCGGCAGCCGTACGGCGCAATACGCTTCGTCCACCTTGCAGGCCCAGGCCTCTGCTCCCAGTGCCTCGATCCCCGCGCAGCCGAATACCCCTGGGGCCGAGAGCGTCCCGTCCTCGCTCCCTGGAGCCTGGTCCCAGCGTTCGATTCGAACCTTCGCGCGCAGGATGTAGCGGCCGAGGCCGTCAGCGCATGTTTGGGCCATCCCGGCCGGCAGTATCAGGAAGATCGCATCCTGCCAGTCGACGGCCACCATCAGGCACAGCACGCGTCCCTGGCGGTTGCACCAGGCTGCCGGAGCGGCCTGCGCAGGCGTGACGCCGCCCATGTCCTGGCTGAGCTGCCCCTGCAGGAAATCCACGCGGTCCTCGCCGCTGACCCGCAATGCGGCAAAGTCCTCCAGGCGCAATTGCCCGGACGGATGCGGGCTACAATTGCTCACCCTCAAGACCATCCTCCCCTAAGATTCAGTCGATGCCTTCCGCCGCCAACCGGCCGCTTTCGCCGCACCTGTCCGTATATCGCTGGCAGTACACCATGGCCCTTTCTATTCTGCACCGCTTCACCGGCGTTGTGCTCTCCATCGGCTCGGTGGCGTTGGTGGGATGCCTTCTGGCGCTCGCGTCGGGGCCGCAATGGGGCGGCAACCTGGAAGGCTTTTTCGGCCTGCGGATCGTGCGCCTGGCGGCACTGGGCTGGACGTACTGCCTCTTCTATCACTTCGCCAACGGCGTTCGGCACCTGGTCTGGGACATCGGCCGGGGATTCGAGCCCGGACACGCCCGGCTTTCCGGCTGGTTCGTGTTCCTGGCCTCGCTGGCCGCAACCGGGGCGTACTGGTGGTGGGGGCCGTTCGAGGGACGGATACTGTGAGTTTGCGCACTCCCCTGGGCCATGCGGAAGGACTCGGCTCGGCCGGTCATGGAACCGGGCACTGGTGGGCGCAAAGGATCAGCGCCGTGGCGCTTGTGCCGCTGGCGCCTTGGTTCCTTTGGCGGTTGGCATCGCTGCCCACCCTGCGATACGAAGACCTGTTGCATTGCTTCCAGGGACTGGGCAACGCCACCCTGCTGACCGCCTTCCTGCTGGCGCTCCTGTATCACTCCGAGCTGGGCGTCCGCGTGGTGCTCGAGGATTATGTGGGTGGCGGGTTGCGGGTGGCCGGACTGATCATTTCCAGGCTGGCGCATGTCGTCCTGGCGCTGGCCGGCCTGCTGGCGATCGCGCGCATTGTTACCCAGGTCTGAACGGCGAGGGGCCACGGGAATGCCGGGCGATTACACTGTAGTCGATCACACCTTCGACGTGGTCGTTGTCGGCGCCGGCGGTGCGGGCCTGCGCGCCACCTTCGGGTTGGCCGAGGCCGGGCTGGACACGGCCTGCATCACCAAGGTCTTTCCCACCCGCAGCCACACCGTGGCGGCCCAGGGCGGCATCAGCGCGGCGCTGGGCAACATGGGCGAGGACGACTGGCGCTGGCACATGTACGACACGGTCAAGGGGTCGGACTGGCTGGGCGATCAGGACGCGATCGAATACATGTGCAAGGAAGCGGCGCGCGCGGTCATCGAGCTGGAACATTACGGACTGCCTTTCTCGCGCACCGAGGACGGGCGCATCTACCAGCGCGCCTTCGGCGGCATGACCACGCATTACGGCGAGGGCCAGGCGGTACGCACCTGCGCGGCCGCCGACCGCACAGGCCACGCGATGCTGCATACGCTCTATCAGCAATCGCTGCGTCACGAAGCGCAGTTCTTCATCGAGTATTTCGCCGTCGACCTGATCATGGTCGACGGGGTGTGCCGGGGTGTCGTCGCGATCGACCTGGAGACCGGCCATCTGCACCGTTTCAACGCCCATCGCGTGATCCTCGCCACCGGAGGTTACGGCCGCGCCTACTACTCCTGCACTTCGGCGCACACCTGCACCGGGGACGGCAACGGCATGGTGCTGCGTGCCGGGTTGCCGTTGATGGACATGGAGTTCGTGCAATTCCATCCCACCGGGATTTTGGGCGCCGGCTGCCTGATCTCGGAGGGCGTGCGCGGCGAGGGCGGCTACCTGACCAACTCCGAGGATGAGCGCTTCATGGAGCGCTACGCGCCGTCCGCGAAGGACCTCGCCTCACGCGACGTGGTCAGCCGCGCGATCACGATCGAACTGCGCGAGGGGAGAGGGATCGGTCCGCGCAAGGAATACGTGCATCTCAACATCATGCACCTCGATCCCGAGGTGATCGCCGAGCGGCTGCCCGGCATCGCCGAAACGGCCAGGGTGTTCGCCGACGTGGACGTCACAAGGGAACCCATGCCGGTCGTGCCGACCGTGCACTACAACATGGGCGGCATACCCACTAACTATCACGGCGAGGCCCTGAAGGACAGGGACAACATCGCGCCCGGACTGCTGGCGGTGGGTGAGGCCGCCTGCGTATCGGTGCACGGAGCCAACCGTCTGGGCTCCAACTCCCTGCTCGACCTGGTGGTGTTCGGGCGTGCCGCCGCGCGCCGCTGCGCCGACACGCTGCTAGGTGAGGGTCCGCCACCGCCGCTTCCGGCCGGCGCCGGCGACGAGTCGATCGCCCATGTGGACCGGATCCGCCACGCCGATGGGTCGCGGCCCACCGCGGAGATCCGCGTGGAGATGCAGCGGCTGATGCAGGACCACGCGGCCGTTTTCCGCACCGGCGAAGTGCTGGAAGAAGGCGTGAACCGGCTGCGCGATACCCTGCAGAGTTTTTCCGACGTGAAGATCGCCGACCGCTCGCTGATCTGGAACACCGACCTGGTCGAGACGCTGGAGCTCGAGAACCTGCTGGGCCAGGCGATGGCGACTCTCGCGTCCGCCGCAGCCCGCGAGGAAAGCCGCGGCGCGCACGCCCGCGAGGACTTCCCGGGCCGCGATGACGAAAACTGGCTCAAGCACACGCTGTCGTGGGTTGACGAGAAAGGCAGGGCACGCCTGGACTTTCGCCCGGTGCAGCTTGAGACCATGACCGACGAGGTGGAAACCGTACCCCTCAAGCAGCGCGTCTACTGAACCCTGGGAGCGAGGGCGTCCCGCCCTCGGAGAAGCGGGACCGCCAGCCTTTTTCGCGATGAAACTCTTCCCGAACCCTGAAGAATTCGCGCACCGTTACGAGGCCGGCGAAAGCCAGGTCATGTGGACGACGCTGGTAGCCGATCTCGATACGCCGGTTTCGGTGTTGCTGAAACTGGCCGGGGATTCGCCGAACAGCTTCCTGCTGGAGTCGGTGGAGGGTGGCGAGGTTCGCGGGCGCTATTCGATCATCGGAATGAAGCCCGACCTCGTCTGGCGCTGCCGCGGGAACCGCGCCGAGATCAACCGCAGCGCGCTGACGCGCGCCGACGCCTTTGAGCCCTGCAGCGGCGATGCGCTGAGCGAATTGCGCGGGCTGATCGACGACTCGCGCATCGAACTGCCCGAATCGCTCCCGCCGATGGCTGCCGGCCTCGTGGGTTACATGTCGTACGACACCGTTCGGCTGATGGAGCGACTGCCTCGACCCAATCCCGACGTGCTGGGACTTCCCGACGGCGTGTTCGTCCGCCCGACGGTGATGGCGATCTTCGATTCCGTCAGGGACCTGGTCACGCTCGTGACACCGGTGCGCCCAGCCGAGGGGATCGCGGCTGATGCGGCCTACGACAGCGCCGTGAACACGCTGTCGGATGCGGTAGCGGACGTCGAGCAGGGCCAATACCACGCACAGGGCCGGCGTGGGGCCAGGCCGGGGCCGTCGGAGCCCTCGTCCAACCTGAGCCGCGAAGCCTTTTGCGGGATGGTCGACAAGGCAAAGGAATACATTGCTGCCGGCGACATCTTCCAGGTCGTGCTTTCGCAGCGGTTCAGCCTGCCGTTCGAACTGCCGCCGTTCGCCCTTTACCGCGCGCTGCGCCGGACCAATCCTTCGCCGTTCATGTATTTCCTCAACTTCGACGGATTTGCGATCGTGGGATCGAGCCCCGAGATCCTGGTGCGGTTGCGGGACGACACGGTTACGGTGAGGCCGATTGCCGGAACCCGCAGGCGGGGAGCGAACCGCAGCGAGGACGCGGCGCTGGCGCGCGAACTCCTGGCCGATCCCAAGGAGCGCGCCGAGCACCTCATGTTGCTCGATCTCGGGCGCAATGACGTGGGACGGGTGGCCAGGATCGGTTCCGTGAAGGTGACCGAGCAAATGGTCATCGAGCACTACTCGCACGTGATGCACATCGTCTCCAACGTGCAGGGCGAAATCGACGATCGCTACGGCGCGATGGACGCGCTGTGCGGGGCATTTCCGGCCGGCACCGTAAGCGGCGCGCCAAAGGTCCGCGCCATGGAGATCATCGACGAGCTCGAACCGGAGAAGCGGGGCGTTTACGCGGGTGCGATCGGCTACTTTTCCGCCAACGGCAGCATGGACACCTGCATCGCCTTGCGCACCGCGATCGTCAAGGACGGAACCATGTACGTGCAGGCGGGAAGCGGCATCGTGGCCGACAGCGACCCCGCGGCCGAATACGAGGAAAGCCGGAACAAGGCCAACGCCCTGATTCGCGCCGCCGAGGAGGCGGTGCGGTTCGCCGCACTGGACACGTAGGCGGAGGCAACCTAAAGTTTGGCGGGGGGCGGGTTTGCCGACTGGCGGACCCGGATCATAGTCAGGCGTGAGCAAGGCGTTTCCAGATGACATTGCGATACACGGTGGCCGGCCTTCCCATGCAGGCCTTCGGCGGGCAGGTCGATAACCATGTCGCGCTGAACGCACGCAGGGCCGGCCAGGCGGTACGGACGCTGCTGTCGGTGAACGAAGGAATCAGGATCGTAGTCCTTCCCGCGTACGTTCTCAGCGGCGGTTTCCGAGAAGTGGCAAAGGACCCGCAGACCGCGCTTCTGGACGAACTGGCCGCCTCTGCCCGGGAGCACGGAATCTATATCGCCGCCTCCGACCGGTTCCTATGCGGGCATACGGCGTTCCTGATCGGTCCGAACGGGGACTTGCTGCTCACGCAGACGGCCGTAGCCGAGCAGGGCGGCGACGTTTCCTATGCGGTGGCTTCAACGCCCATAGGCGACATGGCCTGTCTGCCCAGGGACGACGTCACCTTTCCGGAATACGTGCGAGCCTGCCTGTTCAGGGGCGCGGAGCTGATCCTCAATCCCGGCATCGAGATTCCCGATCACCGCGCCCGTGCGCGCCATCGTTCGCGGGCCGCCCGCTGCTGGGAGAACCATTGCGTGCTGGTTACCGCCGGTCTGACGGCCATCATCGACGAGACAGGGACAGCCCTGCCGGGCGAGCCGGTCACGGGGCTGGCCGAGGTATGGGAGCACAGCGGGGCGCTTCTGGCATCGTCAGGCGACGCGCCGGCCCAGGCGACGATCGACCTTTCTGCGCTTCGCCGGCGTAGAACGGAGCCGTGGATCAATTTCCCGGCGCAGCTGCGCTCCGACCTGTACGCGGAAATGTACGCGCGAGCCGCGGCCGATCCCGGACCGCCGGCGAATGACGATCAGGCCCTCGACGCGCCGGTCTACGACGTATTGCTGATGCAGTGCCATGAGGTTTTCGCCACCGGTCCGAACGACCGCGACCGGGTAATCGCCGACAACATGCGGCGCGGCCTCGGGGCGGCGCGCATGTTCTGTGCACGTCCGGAAACGCGCCTGGTGGTATTCCCCGAGTTCTTCCTGGCCGGGTCCACGCCCGGAGATCTGGACTACTGGGAGAAGATGGGCATCCGCGTGCCAGGCCCCGAAACGGATACGCTGGCCGAATTCGCGAAGGAAACGGACGTGTATCTGTGCGCGCAACTGATGGAATACGACGAGGACTGGCCGCGCCGCTATTTCAATACATCCATCATCATTTCGCCCCGCGGCGAGATTGTTCTTCGCTACCGCAAACTGCAGTGCGCGGACCTCAACGGGCTTTTGAACATCACCACGCCGGGGAACATCTACACGGCGTACGTGGAGAAGTACGGCTTCGACGGGCTGATCCCGGTGGTCGAGACCGAAATCGGCATGCTGGGCACGGCCATCTGCTTCGATTCGAACTGGCCGGAACTATGGCGCGGCATGGCGCTGAAGGGCGTGGAAGTGGTCTGCAATCCCACATCGGAGATTCACAGCGACCGCGTGCCCTACTGGTGGTCGGCCAAGCGCGCCCACGCGGCGGAGAACATGTATTACGTGGCGTGCGCCAATGCGGGCAGCGAACAGTTCACGCCGGATGCGCCCGTCACCCACATGAACCGCGGGCATTCCAGCCTGATCGATTTCAACGGCGAACTCGCGACCCACGCCGACGGGCCCGGAGTCATTCCGCAGATGGGCCGAATCGATCTCGGCGCGCTGCGGCGGGCCCGTGCATCGAAGGCCGAAAACGCCCTGGCCCGGTTTCGCCCGGACGCCGTCGTGCAGGCTTACAGGGAGTTTCCGGGCTTTCCGCTCGACTGTTTTCTCGACAGGCCGATGGAGCATGCAAGTGAAGGTCCGCCACTGGTGCGCCGGCAGATCGAGCGTCTGACCGAATCGGGTATCCTCAAGCCGCCACCCGCCAAGGCCGCATGAGAGAGTCCGCAGCAAGCCCGGATAACTTCACGATCGCCGATCCGGCGGTGCAGGAATGCCCCTACGACTACTACCGGGCCCTGCACCAAAGCGAGCCGGTCCACTACGACCCGAATACCGACCTGTGGATGATCGCGTCGTACGAACTGGCGGTGGAGGCCTTGAACAACTGGAAGGTCTTTTCCTCGGCCATCGACATGCGCAGGGACGTGGGCGGGCCGGACGCCTCGCCAAGCGACGCACTGTTCGAGAAGGAGGGCTACGTTGTCCACGACGTGCTGAGCCAGGTGGATCCGCCGCGGCACACGATATTCCGGAAACTCGTCGACCGCACGTTCACCGGCCCGGTCGTGCGGCGCATGGAGGATTACCTGACGCGCCATACGGAACAGCTCATCGACGGCTTCATCGACCGGGGCCGCTGCGACTTCTTCAATGAATTCGCCGTCCCCCTGCCGCTGGGCGTGATCGCGGACCAGCTCGGCGTCCCGAAGGAGGACATGCCGCGGTTCAAGACCTGGAGCGACGCCTTCATCGAGACGCTCGGCATCATGCTGAGCCCGGAGCGCAAGCTCGAATGCACGCGGCTGATCATCGAATACCAGCACTACTTCGTCGAGCGTATCGAAGAGAAAAAATCCAGGCCCGAAGACGACATCCTGTCCGGGCTGGTGGCAGCGCGGCATGACGACGGCAGCGAGTTGACGACCGAAGAAACGCTTGCCCTGGTGCAGCAATTGCTGGTGGCCGGTAACGAAACGACCCGCAATCACCTCGCCAAGTCGGTGCTGCTGCTTATCGAGAACCCGGATCAGCAGCAGGTCCTGCGCGAGGACCTCTCGCTGGTGCCCAATTTCGTCGAGGAATCGCTGCGGCTGGAGAGCCCGGTCCAGGGCCTGTTCCGCGTCACGACCGAGGATACGGAACTGGGCGGCTACGCAATCCCGAAAGGCGCCAAGATTTACCTTGCCTACGGCGCAGCCAATCGCGACGACCGCAAGTTTCCGCAGGCCGAAACGCTCAATGTCCGGCGCAGGAACGCCATACGGCACCTGGCGTTCAGCCACGGCATCCACAGGTGCATCGGCCAGATGCTGGCGCGCAAGGAGCTGGAGATCGCCATCGGGGCGATTCTCAGGCGGATGACGGACATCGCCCTGGACGAGGCTTATCCGCATCCCGCGCATGCGCCGAGTTTCATTCTCCGGGGCCTGACCAGCCTGCACATCACGTTCAGCAGGGCTGCGTAAGAACCGCGGAAACGGAGCAACACCATGGCATGCGTACTCGTGACCGGCACCAATCGCGGCATCGGCCTGGAATTTGTCCGGCAATACGCCGAGGCCGGCGACAGGGTGATCGCCTGTTGCCGCAATCCGGACACGGCGGACGATCTCCAGGCCCTGCGCGACGCGCATGCCGGCGCCATCACGGTCGAGCCGCTGGACCTGCTGGACTTCGGTTCCATCGACGCCCTGGCGGAGCGGCTCGACAACAGTCCTATCGATATTCTGATCAACAATGCCGGCGCCTTCGGACCGCGCAACGATGAGGCGACGGACCTGTTCGAGCGCCTGGAACACCAGTTGTTCGGCAATGTCGACTACGAGGCGATGGTGGACACGATCAAGGTCAACGCCGTGGCGCCGTTGAAGCTCGTTGAAGCGCTGCACGGCAACATCAAGGCCGGGGAAGGCAGGAAGGTGGTCTACATTTCGAGTTCAGCCGGTTCCATCGCCGGAGGGCTGGCGTGGAAGGCGCCGGCGGTGCCGATGATCTACACGACCAGCAAGTGCACGACCACGAAAGTGGCCATGCAGACTTCGATGGTGCTGAAAAACGACGGCATCACCACGGTGGCGCTGTGCCCGGGGCACGTCAAGACCCGGCTGGGCGGCCCCGAGGCGATGCTCGAGATCGACCAGTCGGTGTCGGCGCTGCGCGGCCTGATCGGCGGGCTGACCATGGCGGACAATGGCACTTTCCGGATGTTCAACGGAGAAACGGTTCCCTGGTAATGACCGCGAGCGGTCCGGCCGGCGTGCAGAACCCGAGCCTGTGGCGGCTTGCGGCGTTCGCCACGCCGTGTACGCCGTGCACGATCGCCTTCGTTCCACTGGTGCTGCTGCTGCCGGGGTTCTATGCCCAGATCCTCGGTTTCGATGTGGCTTCGGTAGGCGCGGCGCTGATCGTCGCGCGCCTCGTGGACGCGGTATCCGATCCCACGATCGGTTTTCTTTCCGACCGCACGCCTTCGCGGTTCGGCCGGCGCCGTCCCTGGATCCTGATCGGCGCGCCGCTGCTGATGCTGGCGGTATGGAACCTGTTCGTTCCGCGCGAGGAAGTCAGCTCGCTGGGCCTGCAAATCGGGATCATCCTGGTCTATCTGAGCTGGACCATGGTGTTCATTCCGCACCAGGCCTGGGGGGCGGAGCTGAACAACCGCTACGGCGTGCGCACGCGAATCAACGTGTTTCTGGCCCTGTTCAACACGCTGGGCGTTTTCCTCTGCCTGCTCATTCCGTTCTTTTTCCTGAGTCCGCAGAGCGCCGTGCTCAAGCAGAAGGTTTTCGGATGGGCCATGGACGGCAGGGTGGATGTTCCGGAGACGCTCGCCCGTATCCTGGCCTTCAGCGGACAGGGCGACGTGCCGTACCAGGACATCATGTTCCTCCTCGCCATTACCGTAATCGTGCTCCTGCCCATCTCCGTCGCGCTGTGCATGGGTTCGGCAAGGGAAGTGTCGAGAGCGCCGGCGCCGATCGACTGGTCGCAGACCCTGCGCCTGTTTCAGCGCAACAAACCGTTCGCCCGCATGGTGGCCGGCAATTTCTTCCTGCAGATCAGCGTCCAGTTATGGGTGGCCGCACAGCCCTTCTATCTCACCTACATCCTGGGCATGCCGCAGAATTTCCTGCTGCTGATCGTCATCATGCAGGGCTTCGCACTGATCGCCGTGCCGGCCTGGGGCGTCGTCGCCCGGCTCTTCGGCCGGGGCCGGGGGCTTGCCCTGGCGGGCGCATGCATGGTGCTGGGTTTCTTTCTTCTCAACGTGATTCCGCCGCAGTCTCTGCCTGCCGCGATCCTTCCCTACCTGCTCCTTGGAGCGGCCTCGGACGGCAAGTGGATGCTGCCCATCGGGCTGGCCTCCGACGCCTCGGACTATGACCACTGGAAGAACGGCAGCCAGGAGGCGGGCCTGCATCTGGCTGTTCTGTTCCTCACCAACAAGATCGGAATCGCGATGGGCGGCCTGACCCTCATCGCCCTGGGCCTGTTCGGCTTTCAGCCCGGCGCGCCGGACAATTCCGAGTCGGCCATCACGGCGCTCAGATACTTCTCGACCCTGGTGCCCCTGGCCTGTTCGTTCATCGGAATCCTGATCATGTGGAATTTCCCGCTAACGCCGAGAGTCCACGAAGCCCTGCGCCGCCGCCTGGAGCGCCGCGCTACTGCTCTGACGCAATAGATCAAGGAGACCCTCATGGACAAGGCCCCGCCCGGCAGTGCCGCCGACCGACAAACCCGTTGAAGCTACTCTTGCGTCAGGTTGAATTGACGCGTTAAGTCCGATCGGGCCCCAGCGGACGACTTATCGGCTGTACTTCACGGTCAGCGACCACATCAGTGGATCCAGGGTGTGACGAATGCCCACCGGCAGACCCAACGACAGGCCGTTCACCCAATCGACATCGTCGGTCAGATTGCGCCCTGCCAATATGACGGACCAATGGTCGTTGCCTGACCGGTATCCGACCCGCGCATTAAGACGCGTTATGACCGATGCCTTCGAGATGTCGCTGTTGTCGGGCAAAGAGAAGAAGTAGTCGCGGTAAGTAAAGTCAGCTCCGAAGAAGATGCTGCCGTTCACGCCCGAAACCGGGGTTTCATAGCTGAAACCAAGAGCCCCCGTCTGATGGGGAACCCCGGCAAGACGCGTTGCACCTGTTCCGGCTATCACCGCATTGGGATCGATCCGGGTGAACTTCTCATCCTGCAGTCCCAAGGTGGCGAAGACAGTCAAACCGTCCGCAAGCAGGGCGGTCATTTCCGCCTCGAAGCCATACAGGTCCATGTCGATCGAGTTCTGAGTCAATGCGTTGCCCGGGAAGTCGGGGTCGAGTATGGGGCCCTGCAGATCGGTCATATCGTTGAAGAACGCCGACAGGTTCAGGCGTGCGCGATTGTCGGCGAAATCAAGCTTCGCTCCGACTTCATAAGCCCATACGGTTTCTTCTGCGAAAGGCTGCTCGATCACGGCCGCCGTACCGCCAAGGCCCTGATAACCACCTGCCCGGAAGCCACGGCTGATGGTGGCGTACAGGAACGTGTCGTCGCTAAACGCGTACTCCAGACCGAACTTCGGCGTGAGCGCCGAATAACTGGTTTCGTCGGCGAAAGGCACGGCCTTGATCCCGGCAATCTCTTTGTTTTCGTCGGTATACCGGGCGCCGATGATGGCCGTTGTCCTGTCGTTGATGGCGTAGTTGATTTCGCCATAGACGGCATAACTGTCCGTATTGACCGTATAGTCGGTCACCGGCAGGGGGATGGCGAAACCGAGGAAACTCAGGAAAAAGAAGTCGGTAAAGGTCTGGGCGCTGTCTTCGGTGAAGTAGTAACCGCCAACGATGTAGTCCAGCCGATCATTCATCGCGGATCCGTAAACCTGGATTTCCTGAGTGAGCTGATCGTTGAGAATCCGGCTGGTCCGGTCGAACACGCCTCGGAAATCACCCGGCATGAATTCCGTGCCGCCGCCCAGATCGAAGCGCCAGCCGTCATCGAGATCCGAATAAGCGGTGATGGACTTTAGCGTCGCAGCACCAAAGTCGTAGGTGAACCGGAAGTTGACGCCGATCTGTTCCGAATCTCCAAACGTATCGACGGGACTTTGCACGACGAAGTAATCGCCGGTCACCGGTTGCAGGGTGGCTTCATCAATCGCCGTTGTAACAAAACCATCGTTTTCCGTGTCGCTGTAATAGGCCGTCAGGACGGCATCGAAGTTGTCCGAGCCGTAGTAGTGAACCTTGGCGCGGATACCGAAGTAGTCCTTCTGGTCGATATCTTCACCGGTGGCGATGTTGTCCTTGACGCCTTCGCCTTGTTCGCGAAAGGCAACCGAAAGCGAGGCCGCCAGACTTCCCGGTGAAAGCGGGCCGCCGATCGCCGCTTTCAAGGTGCCGGTATTGTAGTTGCCGTAGCTGGCTTCAACGTCGACGTAGGTTTCGTCGCCCGGTGTGCGCGAAATCACGTTCACGGCGCCTGTCATGGAGTTGCGGCCGAAAAGTGTGCCCTGCGGGCCGCGCAGCACTTCCACACGCTCTATATCGGCAAACTCGTTGTTGGTGGCCGACAGGCGTGCCTGATACACATCGTCGAGATAGAAGGCGACCGGAGGGTCATCGGTAATGATGCCGCCGCCGCCCGTCCCAAGGCCACGCAAGGTGACATTCAAAGTCGATGGACTGCTGGTTCCGTCCGCGAGGTACATGTTGGGAACGAAGTCGGAAATGTACTCGGTCTTCGTCACCTGGCGCTGCTCGAGCTCCTCGCTGGTGAACGCCGACACCGCAACCGGTGTGGTCTGCAGGTTGGACTCGCGCCGCTCCGCGGTAACGACGATTTCGTCCAGCGTTGCGGTCTGTGCTGCCGCCGGGCCAGCCGTGCTCATCAACACGGCGCCGGAGGCAAACGTGAGAGGGCTGATCACAAAAGATAGAAAAACCGATTTTTTCATGACGCCCCCTGAATTACCGATGCGAGTCATGATTGACCCGACATATGTTGATTTTCATTATAAGCATTGCTTAAAGTGAGAAATTGTTCGGATTTCTCAACCACCGAAGTGGCGCTGCCGCATGGTCCGAAGAAGTCCCCGCGGCTCCGGCAAATCCCACGGCTATCATGATTGGAGAGAAAGCTGCCGATCTGGTTGCAGCAGTTTGACGCCGGAATGCTGGTCATCATCGACAACTACGACAGCTTCACCTACAACCTCGTCCACTACCTCGGCGAGTTGGGAGCGGACTGCGGGGTTTTCCGCAACGACGCCATTTCCGTGGAAGAGGTTCTCGCACTGGACCCTGACGGCATCGTGCTGTCTCCCGGACCCGGCTATCCGCAAAGCGCGGGCATCTGCCTGGACCTCGTGGAAAAGGCCGCCGACACCGTCCCGCTACTCGGCGTGTGTCTGGGCCATCAGGCGATAGGGCAGGCCTTCGGCGGGTGCATAGTCCGCGCGCCCAGGCTCATGCACGGCAAGCTCAGCTCGATCCGCCATGACGGGGATGGCCTGTTCCAGGGCCTGCCGCAAGGCTTCGAAGCCACCCGCTACCACTCGCTGGTGGTCGAGCGCGAGTCGTTACCGGAAACTCTTCAAGTGAACGCGGAAACCGAACATGGCGTCATCATGGGTCTGGCGCATCGGGAGCGCCCCGTCTTCGGCGTCCAGTTTCACCCCGAGAGCATCGCCTCCGAGCACGGTCACGCCCTGCTGGCCAACTTCCTCCGCGCCACCGGGCAAAAGCCCTCCGGAATTACCTCTCCGCAGGCTTGAAGCGCCATTCGCGCCAGCGCTTGCCGTCGCGGTGCTCCACCACCACCAGCGACTTGACGGCCCGTGTGCCGCCGTCTTCCGTGCGGTAGAAGTCCTCCTCGATCTGCACCAGCGTGTTGTCGGTCAACCCCCACTTGTAGACGTTGGCCCCAAGCCAGGCGCCCGAGCCCAACAGCCCGCTGAACTGAGCCCGCACCTGCTCGATGCCGCGCACGATTTCCTCGGCGCCCTGATCGGTGATCTCGTACAAGGTGAAGTCGTCATCCAGGCTGACGATGGAGCTCTCGACGTCATGCGGGTCGAAGTTTTCCTCCGAGCGGGCGATTATTTCGGCGTAGGGATTGTCCCGCTCGTAGAACTGGCCGTAAAGCCTTTCGTATGCCTCTTCCGCGCTGCCCGGGCTGTCGCCCACGAACGCCGCCAACGCGACAACTCCCAGCAGGCCGGCTGCCAGTCCGGTAGTCGTTCTCAAGGGGTTACCGGTCCTGGGGCTTGAAGCGCCATTCGCGCCAGCGCCTGCCGTCGCGGTACTCGACCACCACCAGGGACTTGACCGACCGGGTGCCGCCGTCCTCGGTGCTGTAGAAGTCCTCTTCGATCTGCACCAGGGTATTGTCGGTGAGCCCCCACTTGTAGACATTGGCGCCGAGCCAGGTGCCGGAGCCGAACACGCCGCTCAAGGCCGCCCGCACCTGCTCGATGCCGCGCACCATTTCCTCGGCGCCCTCGTCAGTGATCTCGTACATCGTGAAATCGTCATCCAGGCTGAGGATGGCGCCCTCGACGTTCATGTTCTCGAAGTGCTCCTCCGAGCGGGCGATCACTTCGGCGTAGGAATTGTCGTGCTCATAGAACTGGCCGTAGAGCTTTTCGTAGCCTTCTTGATCCGTGCCGGCCCCGTCGCTTGCGCAGGCGGCCAGAAAGATCGCACCCAGCAGTGCGGCTGCCTTGTCCGGAATCCTTGTCATTCCTGTTCTCCCTCCTGTTGTTCCGCTTCCTGCCGGGCTCTTTGCTCGGCAAGATATTTCTCGATCTCCGCCGCCGGGTCCATGATGGTGTCCGAATACATGCCCAGGGCCATGTTCCAGTAATCCCCGCCGTCCAGGTTGTCCAGAACGAAGGCGGCGAAGTCCTCGTAGGTGATCACGCGCGCGCCCGGCGTATCGCCGGTGGTGTTGAACTTCATGTCATGGCGTGCCGGTTCCTCCACCATGAAGCCGGGCCGCAACAGCATGAAGTCCAGGCCGCTGTTCGCGATCATTTCCTCCATCTTCCACATGTCGTCGTAGAGTTGCCGTGCGAGCCAGCGCCAGCGTTCGGTCAGGTCCCCCGGCGGCGGCCGGGAGGCGTTCACGTCCATGCGGTGCTCCACACCGGTGGAACTGGCCATGATGAGCCGGGTATTGCCTTTCTCCTTCATTGCGTCGATGAGGTGCTCGCCCATCACCGTGTAGATGTCGACCGGGCCGATTTCGGCTGCGGGATCCTCGGGGGCGGGCACGCCGATCATGGACACCACCACTTCGTGGCCTTCCAGCACCGGGTCGATGGTGTCGCGCTCGTAGATGTCGCCCTTGAACAGCGTCAGGTTCTCGTGTTCGATGCCGAGCTTGGAGGGCGTGCGGGCGAAACCCTTGATCGTGTGGCCCCGTTGAAGACCCTGGCGAATGATTTCGCGCCCGGACCGGGCCGTGGCGCCGAACAGTGCGATGACCGGTTTCTCCCCGTTTCCGGCGGCGCGCAGGCGCCAGGGCGCGGTGCTCAGCACGGTCAGCGCCAGCGTTCCGTTGACAAATGTTCTCCGTTTCATGCATTCCCCCTTGAGTTCGGCAATACCACCCTATACTAGCCGGATGCGTCTGCTGGAGATACGTTTCCGGGGTCCGGCGATAGAGCGTGGCAGGCTGCCGGTGGCCCACCTTGCGAATTTCCTGGACAGTTGGCGCAAGGTGGTGCAGCGGACCGGGCGGGTCTTGCGCGGCGAGACCAGGAGCGTCCGGCCGGGTCAGCCGCCTCAGGACCTCAGGTCGGAACTGGAGTTCGAACTGGTCACGTTTGCCGGTGAAGGCGATTCGACCAGCCTGGGGCTGGAGCGCCGCCTGGAGAATACGTCCTTCCCGGAAATGGATTTCGGCCTCAACGTACTGCAAAGCGCGATCGGCGGCTTGCGCGAGATCGGGAGCAGCGACCCCGGCGAGGCGTTGCCGAACGGAATCGATCCCGGCGTGCTCAGGGCCTGGCGGGATGCCGGCGTGCTGCTGGGTCAGGGTGTCGAGACCATCGAATTCACATTGAACGACAGTTCGGGAGCCGTACGTTCGGCGCTGAACCCGGAGGCGCTGGAGCGCATCCGCGAGCGCCTGACGCGGCCCAACGTCAATATCCGCAAGATCGAGGGCCGCCTGCTCATGGTCGATTTCACCGGCAAGGAGGCCCGATGCCGGATCCATCCCGTTGACGGCGAGCCGATCGAGTGCCTGGTGGACGAGGAGCGCAAGGAAGCGGTACTGGGCAACATGCTCAAGGATGTGCTCATAACGGGCGAGGTACGTCTGGACCCGGCCACCGGCAAAATCAGCAGCATCACCATTCAGGACATCGAGAGCCCGGAAATGCCGGAGGAGGGCGCGCCGGAAGAAGCTTCCGAACCCCCGGGACTATTGGACGGCCCCGAGGCGGGCGGCTAGTTTTCCTACATACCCGGCGTCGAGTCGGCGAGGCGTTGCTGCATCGCGGTGCATGCGCCGACGGAATCGTCGCCCGCGTGCTCCGCGCAGATCGCCGCGATGCCGCTGTCCAGGGCGGCCAGCGACAGGCCGGCATGGTGCTCGTTGCGCCATGCCTGCAGAGCGTCGACCAGCCAGCCGAAGGAGCGCAGGTTGCGGTTTGCCAGCGCGTCGGGCTGCCCGCGCATCTCCGCCAGGACTTCCTCCGACGCGGCGATGATGGCCCCGGTGTCCTCCGGGGTCCACTCGGTCAGCGCGCGGACGTAATTCGCGCCGTGCTGAAAGCGCGTGGCCGGACCGCGCGCCTCGCGGTAATAGCGGCCCATCCAGCGCAGTCCTCCGTCCACGTCGCCGGCCTCGAAGCTCAATGAGGCCAGCGGCGACATGAAGTAGTAGGGCTCCTCGGAAATGTCCAGTTCCTTCTCCAGCAGCGCCCGCGCCCGCTCAAGCTCCCCGGCGTCGCGCAGCAGGCTGTAGCTGTAGAAGATCAGGCTCTGGCGTTCCTGCTGGGTCCCGGCATCGGAATCGGCCTGCTCGGCCGCGGCCACGACGCGCGCGAGCAATTCCGGTGACGGCGGGGCTTCGGCGTTATCAATGCGCTCCAGTTCCAGTAGCAGTCCAAGCGAGAAGATCGGCGCGGACTTGCTTCCCGTCGGATTGGCAAGCACCGACTCGATCGCCCCGGCCAAGGCGCCGCGGAGTTCTTCCTGCTGCGCCGGCTCGGTCGCCAGCGTGGCGAAGGCGGCGGAGAGCTTGTCGGAGAACATCATGAGGATGTCGAGGTCGTGCTCCTCAGCCCCCAGCACGTTCATCAATCCCGCGTAGTGATCGGAGTCCACTTTCGGCTCGGAGGCGCCCAGCGCTTCGGACAGTCGCAGCGCCTGAACGCGCCGGCTCAACTCGGGGTCGTCTTCGGGAGTCTGCCCGGCAAGGCGGTCGAACAGCGCCAGGTATTGTTCCGGCGCCAGCGTTCGCCGGTCTTCGTACCAAGAGTGGTAAGCGAGCCGGCGATACTCGGCCGCCGTCAACGCCCGCTCTCCGCTCAGAGCAACTTGCGCCAGTTCGGTCACCGGCGCCAGGCCGGAAGAGGCGTCGTTCAGCGCTGCCAAGAAGGATTCCGGCGTCAGCGTGCTGGGAAGGCGGGTCATCTGCCGGCCGGCGGAATCGAACACGATGAGCGTCGGATAGCCCACCGCGTCGTGCTTCTCGCCCCAGACCTGTGCGCGCTGCGTGTCGCCATCCAGGTAGACGGCCACGAAATCGCGCGTTTTGGCGATGAATTCCGGCTGCTGGAAAAGAGTGCTCTTCATCAGGTTGCAGGGCGGGCACCAGATTGCGCCCCAATAAAGAAACATCGGTCTGGCCGAACGCTCGGCCTCGGCGAAGGCCTCTTCCACGGTTCCGTCATACCAGTCGATGGCCAGGTACTGGTCCGCGTCGGCCGTTGATTGGGCCGCGGGCGCTTCGGTGTCCGCCTGGCAGGCGGCCAGGGTAAGCCCGGTCAAAAGGACGAGCATTGCAGGAAATCTTGAATCAGCACGCATGGGGGACCTCCGGTAAGGGAACGCGCGGCCAGTTGCCTCGCTCGCGGCCATTTGAACGAGTGTAGCAGTACGATTCAAGGCATCGGCCGGCGGATTTTGCTAACATTTCCCGATGCCGGCCCTGCCGGCTGTCTCAATCACACAGGATCCCCGCATGGCGCAATTCCTGCTGCCCAAGAACTCCCGGGTAAGGCGCGGACAGCATCACCCGCTGCCCGCGGACTCCGAGGCCAACGGCGAGCGTCGTAGCCGCCGCTTCAAGGTCTACCGCTACGATCCGGATTCGGACGGGAACCCGCGCGTGGACACTTACGACGTGGACATGAACAACTGCGCCCCGATGGTGCTGGACGCGCTGATCCACATCAAGGACGAGGTCGATTCCACGCTGACCTTCCGACGCTCCTGCCGCGAGGGCATCTGCGGTTCCTGCGCCATGAACATCAATGGAATCAACACTCTGGCGTGCACCCAGGCGGTCAGCGATCTCAAGGGGGACGTGGCGGTCTATCCGCTGCCGCACCTGCCGGTGGTAAAGGACCTGGTGCCCGATCTGACTCATTTCTACGCCCAGTACGCATCGGTCGAGCCGTGGCTGAAGACCAAGACTCCGCCGCCGCCGGACCGCGAGCGGCTGCAGTCGCGCGAGGACCAGGAGAGGATCAACACGCCGGCCGCCTGCATCCTTTGCGCCTGCTGTTCAACCAGCTGCCCCAGCTACTGGTGGAACGGCGACCGTTACCTGGGTCCGGCCGCGCTTCTCGCCGCTTACAGGTGGCTGGAGGACAGCCGTGACGAGGCCGCCGGCGAGCGTCTGGACGAGCTCGAAGATCCGTTCAGGCTGTACCGCTGCCACACGATCATGAATTGCACCGAGGCCTGCCCCAAGGACCTCAACCCGGCCCGGGCCATCGCGGAGACCAAGAAAAGGCTGCTGGAGCGACGCGCCTGACGGACCGCTCATGGGAGAGCACACCAGACTGCGATGGCGTTGCCGCCGCGGGCGGCGGGAACTGGACCTGCTTCTTGAGCGCTACCTGGACGATCGCTACGAGCAGGCGGACGCTGCCGAGCGTGCGGGCTTCGTAGCGTTGCTTGAGCGCAGCGATCCGGAACTGGAGGACCTGCTGACCGGGCGGCTGGCGCCCGAGTCGCCGCAGCAGGCGCGCGTGATTGAGCGGATTCGCCGCCACGGTTGAGATTCGATCGGCCCGGCCGGTCTGGGCCGTACCGGCGCTCGCAGCCGGTCTTCTGCTTGCCGTTGTCGCGGTGCTGATCGCGGACCTGCCGGCCTGGCTCCGCGTTGTCCTGGCCTTGGGTGCCTGCGCGGGAGCGGTGCTTGAATGGCGGCGCGCCAGGCGCGCAGCAATCGCACCCGGAATCGAAGCCGTCTGGCTTACGCCCGCGGGCGATTGGCGACTGGTGCTGGATACCGGCGAAATGGACAAGGCCGAATTGTTGCGCCGGCGTGGATTCGTCTCGCGACGCCTGATCGGGCTTACGTTGCGGCGCGCCGCTGCCGGGCGACGCCGGGATTCAACGGTGCGGGTGTGGCTGACTCCCGCAATGCTCGGCGAACGCGACTGGCGGCTGTTGCAGGTTCGGCTGCGAAATCCATAGCGGCACGAGTCCCCTCCACGGGTAAAATCGCGGGCCTATGGAAATCTGGCTGGTTGGAATTACGGGCCTGGCGCTGGTGCTGTGGGCGGTCGAGCGCTTCATCCTGACGCCGCGGGCCAGGCGCGCTGCCGGGGAAGGCGGAGATTTGCCGCCCAGAGCGAAGATTTTCGAATACGCCGCGGCTTTTCTCCCCGTGCTCCTGGTGGTGCTGTGCATCCGGTCTTTCCTGTACGAACCCTATCGCATTCCCTCGGGCTCGATGCAGCCGACCCTTGAAATCGGCGATTTCATCTTCGTCAACAAGTTCGCATACGGACTTCGTTTGCCGGTCACCAACACCACCGTCGTCGAGTTGGGAACGCCGAAACGCGGAGACGTGGTGGTGTTCAAGCTGCCCTCCGACCCGCGGGCCAATTTCATCAAGCGTATGGTGGGTCTGCCGGGCGATGTCATCGAGTATCGGAACAAGCGGCTGCACATCAACGGCGAGCCCATCGAGGTGAGCGAGCCGGTTCCGCTGAACCCGGCGTCGCCGTATTCGGTGCGCAAGGCCGTGGAGGTTCTGGGTCAGGCCAGCCATGACGTACATTTCATGCCCGGCCGGATCAGCAGGGAAGGCAGTTTCAGGGTTCCCGCAGGCCATTATTTCGTGATGGGAGACAACCGGGACAACAGCAGGGACAGCCGCTACCCGGGAGTCGGCTATATTCCGGAGGATCGCCTTGTAGGCCGCGCTGAGCGCATCTGGTTCAATTGGGAGATTGGCAGCATGCCCGAATGGGGCCGTATCGGCGACGCGATTAATTGACCGGCGGCCGGCAGCTTTCCCGGTGGGCCGGCCGTACGCTAGGGCATGACTTTGCCCGTCCCGAATTGTTGAAACAGGCGCTGACCCATCCCAGCGCCGACGAATGGAACAACCGCCGCCTCGAGTATCTCGGTGATGCCGTCCTGGAACTGGTCGCTTCGGATTACCTCTACAAGCGCCACCGGGAAGCCCTGGAGGGCGGACTGACCCAGTTGCGCCAGCGCCTGGTGCAGCGGGCCACGCTGGCTTCCGTCGCCAGGGAAATGAACCTTGCAAAACACCTGCGCTACAAGGGCGCGGACCTGGCGCCGGACGGACCGGCGCATGAAGCTATGCTGGCGGATGCGCTGGAAGCGGTGTTCGCCGCGGTCTGGCTGGACGGGGGCATCGAGCCGGCGGCGGCCGTGTTCGAAAAGCTGTTTGCCCAGAGGCTGAAGTCCGTCGCGGACCTGCCGCGCGACGCCAAGAGCGTGCTCCAGGAGTATTTGCAGGGGCGGGGATTCAAACCGCCGGAATACCGGCTGGCCGGTTCCCGCGAAGATCCCCAGGCGCCGTCCTTCCGTTCCGTGTGCAAGGTGCCGGAACTGTCCCTTAGCGCCGAAGGCGAGGGGCGAACGATACAGGCGTCGGAAGTCGAGGCGGCGGCGTCCGTGCTGGCCGCCGTCGGCGAGTCGCCATGAGTTTCCGCGCCGGGCTGGCGCCCATTCTCGGCCGGCCCAACGTGGGCAAGTCCACGCTGCTGAACCGCCTGCTGAAAGAAAAGGTCAGTATCGAGACGCGCAAGCCGCAAACCACCCGGCACGCGATTACCGGAGTGCGCCACACGGACGAGTCGCAGCTGGTGTTGGTGGACACGCCCGGGCTGCACGCGCCCGGCTCCCGGCTGCTGTCGCGCAGCATGAACCGCGCCGCGCTGGGTTCGGTAGCCGGCGCCGACGTGGTCCTGATGATGGTCGAGGCCGGCCGGTGGCTGGCGGGCGACAAGCGGGTCCTGGAGGAAATAAGGAAGTCGGGCCTGACGTGCATACTGATCGTCAACAAGATCGATCGCCTGAAGAGCCGCGAAGAGCTCTTTCCCTTTCTCAAGGAGTGCGCCGAGAGAGGCGAGTTCGCCGAGATCGTGCCGATCTCGGCGCTGCACGGCGAGAACCTGGACCGTCTGGGCGAGGTCGTGGCGCAATATCTGCCCGAGGGCGATCCGCTGTATCCGCCCGAAGCGGTAACGGACCGTGACCTTAGCTTTCGAATCGCCGAGATGCTGCGCGAGAAACTGACCCTGAATACGCATCGCGAGGTCCCGTACGATCTGGATGTCGCCGTGACGTCCCTGGATACGCGGGGAAGGGCGGTGGTCGCGGAGCTCGAGGTGCGCGTCAACCGCGCCTCGCAGCGCGGCATCGTGATCGGCCGCGGCGGCTTGCGGCTGAAGGCGGCGGGCCGCCAGGCGCGCATGGAACTTCAGCGCATTTTCAAGCGCCCGTTCCATTTGCGGGCCCAGGTGCGGGTGCGCAAGAACTGGTTCAACAATCCGCGGTACTGTCGATGAACACGGTCCGGCGCGTGGAACTGGCCGAATCGTGGGTTCTTCACTGCCGTCCGTTTCGCGAGACGAGCCTGATCGTGGAGGCCTTCTCAAGGGAATTCGGTCGCATGGGCCTGGTCGCGCGGGGCGGGCGCAGGCCGCGTTCGGCACTGGCCCTCGCCGCACGGCCCTTTCGGCTGTTGCTGCTTTCGTGGACCGGCAGGGGCGAGCTCGCAACGCTGACCGCTGCGGAGAGCGCGCCGCAGCATTCCGCCTTGGCCCCTCCGGCCGGGGAAAGGCTTCTTGCCGCGATGTATCTGAACGAACTGGTGCTGCGCCTTACCCGGCGCGAAGACCCTCATCCGGAACTGTTCGACCACTATTCGCAGGCGCTGGGCGAACTGTGCGCGGCCGGGCCGATGGAGCCGATCCTTCGGCGCTTCGAACTGGACCTGTTGGTTTCGCTGGGCTTCGGACTGAACCTCAGGCACGACATCGAGGGTCGGGACCTGGCCCCGAATGCAGCCTATTGCTATCGTATGGAACAAGGCGCCGAGGCCTTGCCGAACGGCGCGCGGACCGGTGAGGCGATGAATTTTTCCGGCGCCGAGCTTCTGGGCATGGCGCGCGGGGACTGGGGCAGCCGTGACATACGCCGCGCGGCGCGCCGGCTCCTGAAAACGGCGATTGATTTCTATCTGGAGGGGAAGCCGCTGAACACCCGCAAGGTGTTCGCGGCCATGCGATGACGATACAACTGCTGCCGGACCACCTGGTCAACCAGATCGCCGCGGGGGAGGTCGTGGAACGCCCGGCGTCGGTAGTCAAGGAACTGGTGGAAAACAGCCTGGACGCGGGCGCGCGACGGGTCGTCGTGCAGATCGAGAAAGGCGGTTCCCGGCTGTGCCGTGTGCGCGATGACGGCGTGGGTATCGCCGCGGACGAGCTGTCGGTGGCGCTCACCCGGCACGCCACCAGCAAGATCGCCAGCCTGGAAGACCTGCGCACCGTCGCCACGCTGGGATTCCGCGGCGAGGCGCTGCCCAGCATTGCCGCCGTGGCGAGGCTCACCCTGACATCCCACGTTGCCGGCGAGCGCAGCGGCTGGACAGTGAGCAGTTCCGGCGGCAGCACCTCCGGGCCGCAGCCGGCGGCACACCCGCAAGGCACGACGGTTGAAGTGCGCGACCTGTTCTACAACACGCCGGCGCGGCGCAGTTTCCTGCGCAAACCGGTCACGGAAACGAGGCACATCGACCGGGCGCTGCTGCGAATGGCGCTCAGCCGTTACTCGACCGGCGTGCGTTACGAAAAGGACGGCCGCCTGAGCTACGACCTTCCGCCCGCGCAAACCCGCGAGCAGGAGGAGGAGCGGATTGCGAAGCTTTTGGGGCCGCAGTTCATCGAAAACGCCCTGTACTTCGAAGAACGTCGCCAGGACATACACCTGCGCGGATGGCTGGCGCGCCCGAAATACTCCCGCAGCCAGGGCGACATGCAGCACCTGTTCCTGAACGGGCGGGGAATTTTCGATCGCACGGTGGCACACGCCGTGCGTCAGGCTTATGAGGACGTGATGTTTCACGGCCGCCACCCGGCGTGGCTCCTGTACCTGGAAATGGATCCCGCGCTGGTGGATGTCAATGCGCATCCGTCCAAGCTCGAAGTTCGCTTTCGCGAAGGGCGCAAGGTCCATGACGTGGTCCGGCGTACGCTGGAAGCCGTTCTGGCGGGCACCCGGCCCGGCGAAGCGAGCGGGGACGTGGCGCTGGAGGATGGACGAGGCGGAGCCGGCTTTCGCGGTCCGGCGGAACGCGTTGGCGGAGGACCGGGCGGCGCCGGTGCGCTCGCTACGCTGCTGGGCGCCTCGCCGCTCCCCCTGAGTCACGGCCAGGCACACGCGCCCGTGCGTGAACCCCTGGCCGGGGCATCCGAGGGGGAAATGCCGCCCCTGGGATTCGCGCTGGCCCAACTGGCGGGTATCTACATCCTGGCCGAGAACAGCGAAGGCCTGATCATCGTGGACGCGCACGCGGCCCACGAGCGGGTGGTCTACGAGCGGATGAAGGCCCAGCTCGACGACCAGGGTCTGGGCTCGCAGCTCCTGCTGGAACCGGTCCGCCTGCGGGTCGGCCGCGACGACATGGACACGGCCACGCGGCAGCGCGAAACCTGGAAAAGGCTGGGATTCGTGGTGGACCAGGTGGGTCCGGAGACGCTGGCGGTTCGGGAAGTCCCGGCGCTGTTGGCCGGCGGCGACGCGGAGGCCATGCTGCGAGACCTGCTTTCGGGAGCGCAGGCGCGGCAGGAAGCCGGGACCGAGGACTCGGCCGAAGAGTTGACGGGGCGGATTCACCATATCCTCGCGACGATGGCCTGCCACACTTCGGTGCGGGCCAATCGGCGGCTCACGCTGGAGGAAATGAATGCGTTGCTGCGCGACATGGAGAAGACGCCGCGCGCCGACCAGTGCAATCACGGACGGCCGACCTGGCGGGCCTTCCGCATCCAGGAACTGGACCGCATCTTCCTGCGCGGCCAGTAGCGGGAGAGCGGGTGGAGGCGGTGCTCCTGAAGGGGCCCACTTGCGTGGGCAAGACGCGGCTCGTCGTGGATTTGGCGAAGCGGCTGCCGCTCAGGGTGATCAGCGTGGACTCGGCCTGCGTGTACCGGGGGCTGGATATCGGCACGGCCAAGCCCGGGCCGGAGGAGCGGCGCATTGCTCCGCATTACCTGACAGACCTGTGCTCTCCGCACGAGCGCTATTCCGCGGCGCGGTTTGCGGAGGATGCCCGCCGGGAGATCGCGCGGGCGCGGGAACTCGGTCAGGTGCCGGTGCTGGTGGGCGGTACGATGCTGTATTTCCGGGCGCTGGAGCAGGGACTTGCGGATTTGCCAGGCGCCGACGCCGCGCTGCGAAAGGCGATTCAGGCGCGCGCCGGGCGGGAGGGCTGGCCGGCCCTGCATGAGCAGCTCAGGCAGCTTGACCCCGCGGCTGCCGCCCGCATTTCGCCCAACGACGGCGCCCGCATCGAGCGGGCGCTGGAAGTGTTGCGGTTGACGGGGCGGCCGATCAGCGAACTCTGGCTTGACGCCTCCGGAGCAGCGCCGCCGGGTTATCTGAAATTCGCGCTGATTCCCGAAGACCGCGGCGCATGGCGCCGGCGTATCGAGGAGCGTTTCGACGACATGATGAAGAGGGGCTGGCTGGATGAAGTGCGGGCCTTGCATGCGCTCGGAATCGATCCCGGCCTGCCGGCCGCGCGGATTGCCGGCTACCGGCAGTTGCTGGAACATCTCGACGGGCAGTTCTCGCTGGACGAGGCCAAAGTGCGCGGAATCCGGGCCACCAAGGCGCTGGGAAGGCGGCAATTGACCTGGTTGCGGGCCGAGCGGGACATCGTCCGCCTTTTCGAGGGAATTCCCCGATGCGCCGCGAGACTGGAGGAGGAAATCCACTCGCATTGGCGTATTCGCGAGGGTCTGGCCGCGCCTGGAGAGGATTGCAAATGAGAGGCATCCGGGCACCGATGGCGCGATGCGGAAAAACTCGTCAAAACCGCCGAATTTCGACATTGGCGCAGCGCTGGTCTTGCTTCATTCTTGCCTTGATCCGCAAAACAATGCCCCGAAGGCCGCGGCTCGCGAGCCGGGCGTCGGGAGTCCGCCAAGGAGTCTCCCATGGAAACCCGCCAAGACCTGCAGAACCGGTTCCTGAACGCACTTCGCCGAAGCCGGGCGCGCGTTTACGTGTTCCTGGTCAATGGAATCAAGCTCAAGGGCGTGATTGGAGGCTTTGATATGTTCGTGATCCTGCTGCACAATGGCGTTAGCCAGATCGTGTACAAGCACGCCATATCCGCCATCGTCCCCGTTCGCCAGCAGGATCTGGACAGCATTCTGCGCGAGGAGAAGGCGTAGGGCCTTGGTCGTTTGATCGAGAACCTGCCTGACCAGCGGGCCGTCCTGCTGGTGCCCTCGGGCGATGACGCCCGAAGGCTGGAATTCGAATCGCTGGCCGCATCGGCAGGCGCCCGGGTCGCGGACACCGTTACCGCGCAACTGCGCCGACCCGATCCGCGCACCCTGATCCGCAGCGGCAAGCTGGAAGAACTCCGGACCCGTTGCGCGGAATTCGCGCCTGCGCTGCTGGTCGTGGACTTCGCGCTGAGTCCTTCGCAGGAGCGCAACCTTGAGCGCGCGCTGAACTGCCGCGTTGTGGACCGCACCAGCCTGATACTCGACATTTTCGCGTTGCGGGCGCGCAGCCGGGAAGGCAAGCTGCAGGTGGAACTGGCCCAGCTCAGGCACCTGTCAACGCGCCTCGTGGGCGGCTGGACCCACCTTGAGCGGCAAAAGGGCGGTATCGGACTGCGCGGCCCCGGCGAAACCCAGCTTGAGACCGACCGCCGCCTGGTGTCCCAGCGGATCCGGCGCCTGGAAACACAGCTCGACGGCGTCATGGCGCGTCGGCGCCTGGGAAGGGCCCGCCGCAGGCGATCCGACTCCGCGCTCGTTTCCCTGGCCGGATACACCAACGTCGGCAAATCGACACTCTTCAACCGACTGGCCGGCGCCTCTGTAACCGCCCATGACCGGCCCTTCGATACCCTCGATCCCACGATACGCCGGATTGCGCTCCCGCACGGTCAGGAAGTCTTGCTTTCCGACACGGTGGGCTTTATCCGCGACCTGCCGCACGAGCTGATCGCGGCGTTCAATTCCACGCTGGAGGAGATCGCCTCCGCCGATCTGATCCTGCACGTGATAGACGCTTCCGCCTCCGACCAGGTGGAGCGGATCGACGAAGTGGAAAGGGTGCTGGAAGAAATCGGAGCGGGCGACACGCCGCTGCTTCGCGTATTCAATAAGGCGGATATAATTCCCGGAGGGTTGCAAGCGGTCGATGGCGACTGCGGCGCGGCCTGGATCTCGGCGCTCTGCGGCGCCGGTGTTGAAGAGTTGCTTGCAAAGGTTGCACAGCGTTTGTCGGCGGGGCGGCTGCGCCGCACGGTACGGCTAAGCGCAGGTCAGGGAAGGCTCCGGGCATTGCTCTATCGCCGCGGCCGCGTACTCCGCGAACGACTGTTGCCCGGCGGAGGTTGGACACTGGACTTGGAAATGACTAGCCGAGCTTACGAAAAACTGGCCAGCCGCGAGGACATCGGTGCGGCCTAGGCGCTTATTGACGAGCACAACACGGAAAATCTGATATGGCTTGGAACGAACCGGGCGGTGGTAACGGTTCATGGAATCGGGGCGGCCGCCAGCAACCCGACCTGGAAGACGTCGTCCGCGATACGCTGAAAAAGCTCTTCGGCGGACTCGGCGGCGGAGGCAAGCGGTCTTTTCGGCAGACGCTGAGTTGGGCACTTGGAATCCTGGTGGCAATTTGGGCCTTTACCGGCCTCTACCGCGTGGACGAAGCCGAGCGGGCGGTTGTGCTGCTGTTCGGCGAACATGCCCGGACCACGGGCGCCGGCCTGCGCTGGCACATGCCCTGGCCGATCGAATCCGTGGAAAAGGTGAACGTCTCGGCGGTCGACAACTTCAGCCAGCAGACCCGCATGCTGACTGCCGACGAGAACATCGTGGTCGTGGACCTGGTGGTTCAGTACCAGCGCAGCGATCCGGAAGATTTCCTGTTCAACGTGCGCGATCCGGAAGAAACGATCGGCGAGGTGAGCGAAAGCGCCATCCGCGAAATCATCGGCAAGAACCAGATGGATTACATCCTGGGCGAAGGGCGCAGCGATATCGCCCAGCGCACCGAGGACCTGATACAGAATACGCTGGACGACTACCGCACGGGCATCGGCGTGACCCAGGTGAACCTGCGCGACGCCAACTATCCGCAGCAGGTGGAAGCGGCGGTGCAGGACGCCATCAAGGCGCGCGAGGACAAGGAGCGGCTGGCCTTCGAGGCCCAGGCCTACGCCAACGACGTTGTCCCCAGGGCTCGCGGTGAAAGGGCCCGGCGCTTGCAGGACGCGGAAGCCTACAAGGCCCGCGTCATTGCCGACGCCGAGGGTGAGGCGCAGCGCTTCGAGAAGCTGCTGGCGGAATACCTGAAAGCGCCGGAAGTGACCCGGGAGCGCCTTTACATTGAGGCGCTGGAGGCGTTCTACGGCGGCGCCAACAAGGTCCTGCTGGAGGCCGAGGGCAGCGGCAATCTGCTGTATCTGCCGGTCGACCAGTTGATGAAGCGTGGAAGTTCGGGACAGCAGACCGGCACTTTGCCCGAGCAGGAACCCACGGTTACGGAAATGGAAGACGCGCGCATGCGCAGGGGAGGTTCGGGATCATGAAATTCAAGGCCTTGTTTCCTTTGGCGGTGCTGGCCGTCCTCCTCGTGAACAGCAGCCTGTTCGTGGTGGACGAACGCGAGCACGCGGTGCGGTTCCGGTTCGGCGAGATCGTTCAGACCTATGCCGATGCCGGGTTGTATTTCAAACTGCCGATCGTCAATAACGTCGAGTTTTACCCGGACAGGATTCTTACGATCAACAACCCGCAGGAAGCTTTTCTGACCGCGGAGAAGAAGAACCTGCTGGTGGACTTCTTCGTCAAGTGGCGCATCGTGGACATCGGCAGGTACTACACCTCCAACGACGGCGGCAACGAGCTTCGCGCCCAGCAGCGTTTGCTGGAAATCATCAAGGACGACATCCGCGCCGAGTTTGCCAAGCGCACGGTACCGGAAGTGGTTTCGGCGGAACGCCGGGAACTCATGTTCGACATGCTGAACAACGCGCGCAACGCCGCCGCGACGCTGGGGATCGATGTCGTGGACGTGCGCGTAAAGCGCATCGAGTTCCGCGATGAGGTCAGCGAGTCCGTGTTTCAGCGGATGCGCCAGGAGCGGGCCCGCGTGGCCTCGGAGTTGCGCGCCGAGGGGGCCGAGACGGCCGAGCAGATTCGCGCCGACGCCGACCGGCAACGCACGGTAATTCTGGCCGAGGCCTACCGCGATGCGGAAATCCTTCGGGGTGAGGGTGACGCGAAGGCGGCCGAGACTTACGCCGGCGCCTACAACAAGGACCGGGAGTTCTATTCTTTCTACCGCAGCATCAACGCGTACCGCAATTCCTTCGGCAACGGCGGCGACCTGCTGGTGCTGGACAGCGAAAGCGATTTCTTCCGGTATCTGAACGAGTCGGAAAGCCAGGAATAGCCCCGCCTTCCGCCGTCCCCCGGGAGCGAGGGCATGTCCCTCGCGGCGTCCTGCCCTCGGACTCGCAATCTATGTCTGATGCCTCAAACTCTGCCCGCGGCGTTGTCCTGATCGGTGCCCAATGGGGCGATGAGGGCAAGGGCAAGGTGGTGGACCTGATTGCCGGGCGATGCGACGCTGTCGTTCGCTTTCAGGGAGGCCATAACGCCGGGCACACGGTCATTCACGGTGGTGACACGCTGGTGCTGCATCTGCTGCCCAGCGGCATCCTGAACCCCCGCGTGGAATGCCTGATCGGGAACGGCGTGGCGCTGTATCTGCCGCAGCTCTTCAAGGAGCTTGCGTCGATCAGGGAGCGTGGCGTGGACCCGGCCGGCCGGCTGTTCGTGAGTCCGGACTGCCCGCTGATTCTTCCCTCGCACATGGCGCTGGACCAGGCGCGCGAACGACATGCCGGCCGGGGGCGGATAGGGACGACCGGCCGCGGGATCGGTCCGGCATACGAGGACAAGGCGGCGCGCCGGGCGGTTCGCGTCGGCGAATTGTTTGCTCCAGACGCGTTCCGGCGGCGGCTGGGAGCAGCCCTGGACCTGCACAATTTCATGCTGGAAAACTACTACGAGGTGGAGCCGGTGGACGCGGACCGCGTAGCGGAGGAATGGCTGGCGCTGGCGGAGGAACTGCGCCCCCTGGTTGTTGATGTTGCCGGCCGTCTCGAAAGGCTGAACGCCGAGGCTAAGGCGGTACTCTTCGAAGGCGCCCAGGGCGTGATGCTGGACATCGACCACGGTACTTATCCGTACGTGACTTCCTCGAGCACCGTGGCTGCCGGGGCCCTGGCCGGTTCCGGCGCCCATATTGCGCAACTCAGGGAGGTCGTGGGTGTCGTAAAGGCCTACACGACACGGGTGGGCGAAGGACCTTTTCCTACCGAACTGCACGACGAGGTGGGCGAACGCCTGGCCCGCGAGGGTGCGGAATGGGGCGCGACCACCGGACGCGCGCGCCGTTGCGGCTGGTTCGACGCCGTGGCGGTGCGCTCGGCCGCACAGAGGGGTTCGATCGGCAGTCTTTGCATCACCAAGCTGGACGTGCTCGACGGAGTGCATCCGCTTCGGATCTGCACCGGATACCGAACGGACGGAGGAGCGATCGATACGCGCCCGACGCTCATGAGCCGGTACGCGGAGTGCAAACCCTGCTACGAGCAGATGGACGGATGGAGCGGAAGCACACGCGGCGTCGCCCGCTGGGAAGACCTCCCCAACGGCGCGCGCGCCTATATTGAGAAGCTGGAAGCCCTGGTGGGCCTGGAGGCCTGCATTGTGTCAACCGGACCGGCGCGCGAGGAAACGATCGTGCGCCGTCATCCCTTCGATTCCTGACAATCGCGGCTTATTCGACCCACTCGCCGCCGATCGTTCGGCTGTAGCCCCGAAACTCCGCTACCTTCGCGCCTTGATCATCCGTTACGGTCACGTCGAAGATGCCGTTGCGACCATAGACGGCGCGGGCGGACGCATGCGCGCTGAGTCGGGCTCCCGCCGCGACCCTGTCGATGAAGGAGATCGAGCAGTGCATGGTCACCGCCCGCCGGTTCAGGCTGTTGCAGGCGAAGGCGAAGGCCGTGTCGGCCATGGCGAATATGAATCCGCCATGGCACACGCCGTGGCTGTTGAGCATGCCGGGCCTGACGGTGAGGTGCACGGAGGCCTCGCCCGGCGTCACTTCTCCGAGTTCCAGGCCCATTTCCTTCGATGCGCGCTCATTGGCCCACATGAGCCGGGCAGTGGCCTGCGCCACTTCAAGTTCGGTCTTGCTCATCTGTGGATTGGTGCCGAGAAGAGGACTCGAACCTCCACGGGGTTGCCCCCACTGGCACCTGAAGCCAGCGCGTCTGCCAATTCCGCCACCTCGGCACGATGTTGCCTTGCGAGCCCGGCGCGGTTAGCTGACGCCGGGGCGCCAAGGCGCCTGGAACAGGCCGGGATTTTGCGTTTTACCGCTCCATATGTCAATGATTCCCCCACATTACGAACATGCCGACCGCGATCGAACAACTCGTAATCTCTGAGACCGGGCTTCGGGCGTTCTGGCCCGACCGCGTTCGCGGGCATGCAGGCAGAATCGCCGCGCGTCCTCCTTCCGCCGGTGAGCGGGAAGACCTGCGGGAGCTGCCGCTGGTGACCATCGACGGCGCCAACGCCCGCGATTTCGACGACGCAGTTTTCGCCGAGCCCGCGGGCTCCGGCTGGCGCGTCATAGTGGCGATCGCGGACGTATCGCACTACGTGCGTCCGGCGGATCCGCTGGACCGGGAGGCCGCCCGGCGCGGAGTGTCGGTGTATTTCCCGGGCTCGGTGCTGCCGATGCTTCCCGAAGTGCTTTCCAACGATCTGTGTTCCCTCAAGCCCGGCGTGGACCGCCTTTGCCTGGCCTGCGAAATGCGTCTGGACGCCCGCGGACATGTCAAGTCCTGGCGGTTCTTCCGCGCCGTCATGCGGTCGGCCGCCAGGCTCACGTATTCGGGCGTGCACGGTGCGATCGAGGCAGGCGACACGAAGGCTCGCCGCGAGCTGGGCGCGCTGCTGGAAGCGGTGGAACGGCTCTACGCGGTCTGGCGCGTGCTGGCCGTTGGCCGCCGCCGCCGCGGTGCGCTGGAAGTGGACCTGCCGGAAACCCGCGTGCGCCTGGGACCGGACGGAGAAGTGCGTGCGATGGAGCAGGCCGAGCGTTACAACGCCCACAGGGTGATCGAGGAACTGATGATCACCGCCAATGTCGCCACCGCACGATTCCTGGGACGGGCGCGGATGCCCGCGCTGTACCGCGTGCACTCTCCGCCCGACGCTGATGGTTTCGAAGAGCTCCGCCACCTTTACGCCGGCGCCGGACATCCGCTCTCCGAGGCGGCCGCGCGCAATCCCGATGAGATCAGCCGGGCGTTGCGGGCGCTTCGAGGCCAACCCGCGTACGAAGCGATCGCAGTGGCTACGCTCAAGTGCATGCAGCAGGCCTGTTACCAGCCGGCCAATATCGGCCACTACGGCCTGGCGCTGAAGTCCTATGCGCACTTCACCTCGCCGATTCGCCGCTACCCCGATCTGCTGGCGCACCGTGCGATCAAGCACCTGATCGACGGCGGCCGGGGCGAGACAGCGCCGCTGCGCGGCAACGAGCTGGCTCGAACGGGCTCGGATTGTTCCGAAAAGGAACGCCTGGCGGAGAAGGCAATGCGGACGGCCGTAAAGGCCTACAAGCTGCGCTATCTGTCCGGCTGCCTGGGCGACACCCTTGACGCCATCGTGTCGCATGCAAGCGGCAAGGGACTTTTCGTGCAGGTGCCGGAGGTCGGCATGAAAGGACTGATCCCGCGTTGGCGCCTCCCGGCCCGGCACGGCCGCCGCCGCGCCCGCGACCGGAGGGGTGGACAGGGCCTGCACGGCTTTACCCTGGGTCAGCAGGTGCTCGTGCGCGTTGCCCGAGTGGACGAAGACCGGGGGCACCTGGATCTGGACCTGCTCGCCGGTTGATGGTTCCCGTATAATCCCTCCCCCACGCTGCAGGCTTCGGCCTGCGTTTTCTCCTTAGCCGCACCGCGCCGGCGGGCGGCCGAAGACCATTGAGGAGTTCCATTGCGACACTACGAAATCATGCTTCTGATCCATCCGGATCAGAGTGAGCGGGCCCGCGTAATGATGGATCGTTACGTGGGAATCATCGAAGGCGGCCAGGGCCAGGTCCATCGCAACGAGGACCTGGGAAGGCGCATGCTGGCCTATCCCATCGCCAAGGTGCAGAAGGCGCACTACATGCTGCTGAACGTGGAGTGCGGGCAGGACACCCTGGACGAGCTGGTGGGCGCGTTGCACTTCAGCGACGCGGTCCTGCGCCACCTGGTCGTGCGCCGCGAAGAGGCGGTCACCGACAAATCGGTTCTGGCGAGGGCGGCCGAGAAGGAAGCGGCGCGGGAGAGCCGCGAGTTTCCGTACGACAAGGAACTCGCCCACGGACGGCGCGGCAAGCGCGAGGAAGCCGGCGAGTCGGATGACAAGGCGAAGGCAGCGTCTGAAGACGCGCCTGCCTCCGAAGACGCGTCCGAGGCCGACGCGGCCCCGGAAGCCGAGGCCGCCGGGACGGACGGGGCTGAGCCGGCCGCCGATGTGACGCCGGAATCGTCGGACGAGCCCGCTGAAGCGGCGGAAAAGCCGGCCGAGGCGGCAGAAGACGATCAGGCCGCGGAAGACGATCAGGCCGCGGAAGACCCTGAGGCTGCAGAGGAGGAGGCGACGGATACTTCCGCGGATGAGCCCGCCGCGGAAACGGACGATCAGACCGGGGACGAATCCGGGGAAAGCGATGCGCCGGCCGCCGATGTCGCCGCCGGGGACGACGAGGACCCGAAGGAGGAGAAGGAATGAACCGCTACAACCGCCGCCGCCGCTACTGCAAGTTCACGGCCGAGGGCATAAAGGAGATCGACTACAAGGACGTGGGACTGCTTCGGCAGTTCGTTACCGAGACGGGCAAGATCATTCCGGCCCGCACCACCGGAACCTCAGCGAAATATCAGAGGCAGCTCGCGCTGGCCGTGAAGCGGGCCCGCTATCTCGCCCTGCTGCCTTACACTGACCAGCAGAAGTAGAGCCGTCATGCGGATCATTCTCCTGGAAAGTGTCGAGAGCCTCGGCGGTATCGGGGACATCGTGGACGTGCGCGCGGGCTACGGGCGCAACTACCTGCTGCCGCAGGGCAAGGCGGCGCCCGCCACCGAAGAGCAGATCGCCGCGTTCGAAGAACGACGCGCCGAGTTGATGGCAATGGAAAGGGAACGCATGGCCGCCACCACGGCGCGGGCGGTGCAGGTGCAGGCAGTGCTGCCGCTCACCATCATCGCCAACGCCGGCCCGGTGGGCAAGCTGTACGGTTCGGTGGGCCCGGCGGAGATTTCCGCCGGTTTCGAGGAAGCCGGCGTGGAAGTGTCGCGTTCGGAAGTGCAGATGCCCGAGGGCCCGATCAAGGAGCTGGGCGAGCACCACGTTACTCTGAAGCTGCATGCCGACGTGCAGCAGGAGGCCACGATCCGCGTGGTCGGACAGGCCGGCGAGACCGAGGTTTTGCCGGGGGCCGAGCCATTGCCGGCGGACGAGGACGAGGAAGCGGAAGAGATGTTGCCGACGGACGGGGACGAGGAAGCGGAAGAGATGTTGCCGACGGACGGGGACGCGGCCGCGGAAACTGCCGGAGAAGGTCTGGAACCGGAACCGGCGGGCGAAGAGGCGATTGAGGACACTGCCGGGACCGAGCCGCAGGATCAGGCCGCGGATTCCACCGGAGATGGCTGAGAACGGCGATCTTCTTCCCTCTTCGGTTGACGCCGAGCGCGCCCTGCTTGGCGGCCTGATGCTGGATAACGAGTCCTGGGACGAGGTGGCGGACCTGCTGGCGGGCGGCGATTTCTCCCGTGACGACCACCGCCTGATTTTCGGCGCGATAAGCGATCTCATCAACGGCGGCAAGCACTGCGACAACCTGACCGTCTGCGAGCATCTCCGCTCGCGCGAACAGCTGGACGATGCCGGCGGCGCCGGATATGTAGGGAATCTGCTGCTCGGCACGCCCAGCGCGGCCAACGTCGAGACCTACGCCCGGATCGTTCGCGACATGTCGATACTGCGCCAGCTGGCGCGGGCGGGGAGGCGGATTACCGGGCGGGTGCTGAAGACCGGCGGTCGGGAAGCCGAGGAACTTCTGGAGGAAGCCGAGCAGGAAATTTTCCGGATCAACGAGCAGAGCTACAAGGGCGACCTCGACGACCTGGGCATGGGCGAGGCGTTTCGCGCCGAACTGGTCAACTGGCTACGCGAGCGGGAGAAAAGCGGCGAGGCGGTGACCGGCGTGGCCACCGGGCTGACCGACTTCGACAACCTTACGGCCGGGCTTCAGAACGGCGACCTGGTCATACTGGCCGGGCGTCCGTCACTGGGCAAGACGTCCCTGGCCCTGACGATTGCGCAATCGGCCGTGTTGAGCCAGAAGCCCGTATCGGCCCTGCTGTTCAGCCTTGAGATGCCCAAGAAGCAGATCGCGCTGCGGCTGCTATCCTCGCTGGGGGAAATCGACCATGCCGATCTTCGCATAGGGAAGATCGGGCGTAACTGGAGCAAGGTCAACAGCGCACTGAACATGCTGAAGGAAGCGCCGCTTCTGATCGACGATTCCCAGTTGCTGACTCCCGACCGGATCCGCTCGAGGGCCCGGCGGGTATCGCGTTCCGAGTCGCGCGCAGGGCGCAGGCTGGGCCTGGTCCTGGTGGACTACCTGCAACTGATCGACGCGTCGCCGTCCGAACGGCGCGACGTCAACCGGGCCATAGAGCTTGGCGCCATTTCCAAGTCCCTCAAGGCCCTGGCGCGCGAACTGGACGTGCCCGTCGTGGTCCTGTCGCAGTTGAACCGCGAGGTGGAGCGACGACCGGACCGGCGCGTGCAGCTTTCCGACCTGCGCGATTCCGGGGCCATCGAGCAGGATGCCGATGTCGTTGCCTTTGTTACATTGCCGGAGAGTCAGGAGAAACAGGATCTCTACCATGTCAACAAGCGTGTGCTGCACGTGGCCAAGCAGCGCAATGGGCCCACCGGCGAATGCGAGGTGTACTTCGAAAGCGCCTGCATGCGCTTTCGCGACCTGCAGCCCGGCGACGCCGAGGAAGAGTTGCCACCGGCTCCTTCCGTCGAGTATTAGGGCCCGTTAACATCGGGCCCTAAAGCGGCGGCGCGCTGGCGCTGCTATGCGGCCCTTCCTGGAGACGCATCAATTCATCCATGGAGCTTGGTTCCGCCATCCCTGGCTCACATACTCCCGGAAGGGCCGCACAGCAACGCCAGCGAACATCGCAAGTTGCCTCAGGCAGGGGAGGGCGAAATCAGTAATACGGCCGATCGGGTGCTGGAAGCTCTCGCTCCGGACGGACCGCTTTCGTCCGTAATCGAGGGTTTTGTCGCGCGCGAAGGTCAACGCGAGATGGCGCTTGCCGTGGCCGAAACGCTGGCCGACGGCGGTTGCCTGATCGCCGAGGCCGGACCGGGCGCCGGGAAAACCCTGGCCTATCTCGTTCCGGCCTTGCTCGCCGGTCGCCGCGCCGTCATTTCCACACACTCGCGCAATCTGCAGGACCAATTGTTCCTGCGCGACCTCCCGCAGGTGGGCGAGGCGTTGGGACGGCCGGTGAAGGTGCGCATGCTGAAGGGCCGCGCCAACTACCTGTGCCGCTACCGTCTCGCCCTGGCCGCCGAAAAGCCGGGCGAACTTGACGGCAGGGAACGCGTTAACCTGGAAAGCGTCCGGGCCTGGGCCGCGCACACCGTGTCGGGGGACCTGGCCCGGTGCGAAGAAGTGCCGGAGAACGCCCCGATCCTGAGAAGGGTTACCTCTACGCGCGAGAACTGTCTCGGCAAGGAATGTCCGGATTTCGAGTCCTGCCACGTTTTTCGGGCCCGTGAACAGGCCATGCAGGCACGGATCGTGGTGGTGAATCACCATGTGCTGATGGCCGATCTGCTACTCAAGGCGGCTGGCGCGGACGGGTTGCTGCCGAAGTTCGACTGCCTGGTTGTGGACGAAGCCCACGCATTGCCGGAGGTGGCGCGGGAGAGCCTTGCGGTGAGCCTGGGCACCGGACAGATCCTGGATGCCTTGAGGGACGTCCAGCGCGAGGCGCTTGCCGCGGGCGTCTGGGCGGAAGTGGAGGAGGAGCACGATGCGCTGCGCAATGCCGTGCGCGACCTTCGTCTGGCCTGCCCGCGGGATCCGGGAGAGAGCGACTGGGCGCCGGAAATGCTCCGCCGCGAAATCGAGATGCTTGATTTCTCGATGGAGCAGTTGATCGAGTGTTGCGAGGACGTCGCCGAAGAGGAGGAGGATGCCCTGGTTCTCGCCACCGTTGGCCTGCGGGACATGCGCGAACGCCTCGAAACCATGTGCGGAGCCCTCGATGAATTGCGCCGGGACCAGGAGTTCGAATATGCGGACCACGCGTACCCGGACGCCGATTTCGACGCAGACCCGGCCGTGCCGGGGAACCTCCGCGCCGGCTGGATCCGCACCACGCGCAGCCAGGTCAGTCTGAATCTGACCCCGGTGGAAATCGCCGGGGAATTCCAGCGCCTGGTGGCCGAGGCCGAGGCGTCGTGGATCTTTTCCTCGGCGACGCTGAGCATCGATGGCGATTTCTCGCATTTCGCGCGGCGCCTGGGATTCGAGGACGCGCGCGAACTGCTGGTGTCAAGCCCGTACGACTATCGGCGCAACACCCTGCTGTATGTTCCGCAGGAAGTTCCGGTGCCGGGACGCACGGCGGAGGGGTTCACCAAGGCAGTTCTGGAGGCGGCCCTGCCGGTGGCCTCCGCTGCCGGCGGAAGAGCGTTTTTTCTGTTTACCAGTTACCGGGCGCTGGACGAGGCGCGGGAAATGCTCGGCGATGATCCCGCATGGAAGGACCGGTTCGTCGCCCAGGGCGCGGGCAGGCCGCGCAGCCTGCTGCTGGAGGAATTCAGGAGCCGCAAGGATTGCATCCTCCTGGGCACCCGGAGCTTCTGGCAGGGCGTGGACGTGCGCGGTAGCGACCTGATACTCGTGGTCATAGACCGCCTGCCGTTCGAGGCGCCCGTAAACCCCGTTTACCGGGCCCGTCAGCACGCCGTCCGGGCGCGCGGCGGCGATCCCTTCAACGAGATATCGCTACCCGAGGCGGTGCTTGCGCTGAAACAGGGCGTGGGCAGGCTGGTGCGCGGCGAGAGCGACAAGGGCGTCGTGATGATCTGCGATCAGCGCCTGCTGACCAGGGGCTACGGCCACCGCTTTCTGGCCAGCCTGCCGCCGATGCCGCTGACCCGCGACCCCGGCGAAGCCCTGCGTTTCATGGCCCGCGTTGCCGGCGAGCATCGCCGGGAAGCGGCATGAGCGGTTTTCGCTGCCTGGCGCTGGAGACCGGCGTGCGCCCGCCGTCGATTGCCGCCTGCTACGGTGACCGGCATTTCGAGACACATTTGCCCGGCGGCGCAAGGCTCGCGGCCGTCCTGTATGAAACGATGGATGAGGTGCTGGGCCAGGTCGGTCTCTCGCTTGAGGGCCTCGATTGCATCGCCTTCGGGCGCGGCCCGGGCGCATTCACGGGGCTGCGCGTGGCGGCGGCCGCGGCCCAGGGTCTGGCGACCGGACTGGGAATCCGCTTGTGCGCGGTTTCCAGCCTCGCCGCCCTGGCTCAGGAGGCCTGGGACGGAGGCCGTCCCAGGCCTCCTGGAGGGCGGGACGGCCGAGAGGGCGGTGCCCTCTCTCCCGGGGAGGATCGCGCACCGGCAGGCACATGGATTGCGCCCGCGCTGCCGGCGGGTCGGGACCAGGTCTACCTTGGCTGGTACCGGCTCGGCGAATCAGGCCTGGTAACGGCCGACGCCGACGACTGGCTCGCCGATGCGGCCCGGTTCCGCGTCCCGGGGACCGCGCGTTTCATCGCCGCCGGCAAGGTCTGGTCCGAGGACGAGGCCCTGCAGGCTGCGAACGCAGGCCGGATAGCCGGGGTCGCGGACGGCGCCGCTCCCTGCGCCCGCGCCGTGCTTCGCCTCGCCAAGCGGGAATACGCCGACGGCCGCCTGCTGCGCCCGGAGGACGCCCGGCCCGTGTATCTGCGGGGCGCGCTCGGGGACGCGGAAGGTTGAGGGGCTTTCGGCCCGCCGCTGCGGCGGGCCTGCCTGCCCCCAAGCGCCAACCCCCTTGATCAACTTGCCGCCAGGGCCTGGTCCAGGTCTTCGAGAATGTCGTCAATGTGCTCGATTCCGACGCACAGCCGGATCATGTCGGGCGTCACGCCGGCTCCCGCCTGCTCTTCGTCGCTGAGTTGCCGGTGCGTGGTCGAGGCGGGATGCGCGGCCAGCGACTTGGCGTCGCCGATATTGACCAGCCGCCGGAACAGCTTGAGCGAGTCGTAGAACTTCACGCCGGCCTCGAAGCCGCCCTTCACGCCGAAACTCAGCAGGGCCGATGGGCGCCCGTTCGTGTACTTCTGCGCAAGGTCATAGTACGGTGACTCCGGGAGGCCCGCGTAGTGGACCCACTCCACCCGCGGGTGTTCCTTGAGGTAGTTGGCCACGGCGAAGGCATTGTCGATGTGCCGCTCCAGGCGCAGTGACAGCGTTTCGACGCCTTGAAGGATCAGAAAGGCATTCAGCGGACTCAGGGCCGATCCCGTATTCCGCAGTGGCACGGTACGGGCGCGGCCGATATAGGCTTCCGGCCCCAGGGCTTCGCTGTAGACGACGCCGTGATAGGAGGGTTCGGGCCGGGTCAGTCCGGGGTAGCGGTCGGCATGGTCCGTCCATGAAAAGTTGCCGCTGTCAATGATTGCGCCGCCCATGGAGTTGCCGTGGCCGCCGATGTACTTGGTGAGCGAGTGGACCACGATATCGGCGCCGAACTCGAACGGCTTGAGCAGGGGCGGCGGCGTGACCGTGCTGTCGACGATCAGCGGGACGCCATGGCCGTGAGCTATTTCCGCGATCGCTTCGATGTCCGCGATGTTGCTGGCGGGATTGCCGATCGTTTCCGCGAACACCGCGACAGTCTTCTCGTCGATAAGCCGTTCCAGCGCGGCGGGACTGTCGTCCTCGGCCAGCCGGACGTCGATGCCCTGCTTCGGAAGCATGTGCGTGAACAGCGTGTAGGTGCCGCCGTAAAGCAACGGCACCGAAACGATGTTGTCGCCCGCTTCGGCGATGTTCAGGATCGAGTAGTTGATGGCCGCGCTTCCGGAACTCACGGCCAGCGCCGCGACGCCGCCCTCCATGGCCGCCAGGCGCTTTTCCAGCACGTCGTTGGTCGGGTTCATGATGCGGGTGTAGATGTTCCCCGGCACGGCCAGGTTGAACAGGTCCGCGCCATGCTGGGCGTTGTCGAATTCGTAGGCCACGGTCTGGTAGATGGGCACGGCGATGGCCTTGGTGGTGGGGTCGGGCTCGTAGCCGCCGTGAATCGCAATAGTTTCCTGTCGCATTGAAGCGCTCCTTGTGGTTGCAGTTGTAGTTGGGGGGTGGGGTTTGGAGAAAGATCAGGACGCGCAGTCCCGCATGCCGAAAGCGACCTTGCGGTCGACTCCCTGCATGAAGGGCATACAGCGTTCCGAATGAGCCAAGCGGCACACCAGCCCTATCCAGTTGCTGAACAGGGCCTTGCCGGTGTCACCCCATGTGTTGTCGAGGTGCGGCTCCATTCCTCCCTCGGGAAACGCGGGCGCCGAATCGCCTCGCGCCCTGGCGCGGGTTGCCTGGTCCAGGAAAGACTCCACGAGTTCCGCGGCATGGGAGGAAAAGTAGTTGTCCGGGTAGGGCGGACGCTCGCCGGTCTCACCAGCGAGATAGCGAAGAATTTCGCGCTTGTATTCTTTCAACAGGCTGTTGTGGTCGTACTCCGGGTGGCCCTGAAAGAACACGAGCCGGGAGTGATCGGGGCTTACGGCCAGATGCACGCCGGCCTCATCGCTCTCCGCAAGAACGTGCAGGCCCTTGGATTCGAACTGTTCGCGCGTAATCTCGTTGAAGCGGGAATGCGGTACGTCAAAGCGCGTATTGATCCCCTGCAGCAAAGGGTGGCGGCGGTCGGTGGCGCGGTGGCTGTAAACGCCCCACTTCTTGCGGTTCAGCGGGCGACGATCGATGCCGTAGAACTGCTTTACCAGCGCGTGGGTCGCCAGGCAGGAGCAGAGGATGCTCTGCACGTTCTCCTGCGCCCAGTCGATGATCTCCCGGAGCGGGTTCCAGAACGGCTCCCTGTCCAGGGCGGGTTCGCTTACGTTGGCGCCGGATATGATCAATGCGTCCAGCGGCTCCTCGCGTAAACGCTCGAAGGCTGTGTAGTGTTCGGCGATATGCGCTTGCGCGGCGCCGCTGCGCGGCAGGCATCCGACGGAAAAGAAGTGCGCGTGAAACTGCACGGCCTGACTGCAGTTGGCGATCAGGCGCAGGAATTGCCGCTCGGTACTCTCCAGCGCGGCGTCCGGCATCATGTTCAGCACCCCGACATGCAGTTCGCGCGGGGCCAGGGAGAGGCTGCTCCCGGCGGACAGCACGTCGTAGCCCTGCTCGCGCAGCCTGTCGAAAGAGGGCAGATTGTTGTGCGCCACGAGGGGCATGTCGGCCACGAGGTAACGATGCGGGGCCGGTGAGTATAGGCCCGAATGATTTCAGGTCAAGGATGGAGGGCCTGTCGAAACGATGCGATGCCGTTCTATTTCTTCCAGCGGGGGGCGACCAGCCGGCGCTTTCCGTCCCTCGACATGGCGATTTCCTTTTCCTGCAGGTTTTCGCGGTCCCACAGTTCGCAGGTGACCTGGCGGTGGCGCTGGTCGAGCGCCTCGCAGTAGTTGGTGTAGAGGCACAGCCGCACTTCATCGCCGCGGCCTGAGCGGACCTTATCGAACCAGTCGGGATCCGCCAGCGCCTGGCGGGCCAGGCCGGCGATATCGCCTTCGCCGTCGGCCAGCACCTTCTCGGCCTGCTCGAAATTGTGCAGGCCGCCGACCGCGACCGTGGGCGTGTCCAGACCCGCCGCCCGTATCGCGGCGCGCACCTGTCCCGCCGGCTGAAGATTGCGGCCGAACGGCCCCTTCGCGTCGGAGTAGTACGAAGGCATGCATTCGTAGCCGCTGGGTCCGGTGTAGGGGTAGGCGGCCCAGCCGACCTTCGGTTGTTTGGCGTCCTCGAACTTGCCCCCGCGCGACAGCGAGATGAAGTCCATTCCCTGCGCCGCCAGGCGGCCGGCGAAAAATGCGGCCTCATCGGTTTCCATGCCGCCGTTCAGGCAGTCCTCGGTAAGCATCCGACAGCCAACGACGTAGTCGTCGCCCACACGGCGTCGCACGGCCTGGAGCACTTCAACGGGCAGGCGCACCCGGCCTTCCATGCCGCCGCCGTAACCGTCGTCGCGGGTGTTGATCGAGGACAGAAAAGAGGCCATCGTGTAAGCGTGCGCATAGTGCAGTTCGACGCCGTCGAAGCCGGCCTCGCTTGCCCGCTCGGCCGCGTCCGCAAACAGGCCGGGAAGCTTCCGGGGAAGGTCGCGGATGTGCGGCAGTTCCGTGTCGGTAACGCGCTCGCGTGCGCCGTATTGCAGCGCTTCCCATTCGCGCTCGTCCAGCACCTCGATGAGCTCCTCATCGGACATTTCGACCAGGGCGGCACGGATATCCGCCTCCGGAGTGGATTCTGATAATCTTAATATATCAATATGATGAGACGTTATCTTAAGATATTCTTTTAGGTATCTTTCGCGCTTGGGGCGCCTGCGTATGCTAAGGAAGTCGATGACCTGTATGAACAGGCGCGTGTAACCGCCGCTGGCTTTTCGAACGGTCTCGGTCAGTGTGCGCAGCCCGGGCAAAAACCGGTCGTGGCCGATCCGCAGCAGCGGTCCCGAGGGGATGTCGCGGATGCCCGTAGCCTCGACCACGATGGCTCCGGGGCGTCCCTCCGCGAAGCGCCGGTACCAGTCGAGAATGTCGGGCGTGACAATGCCGTCTTCGGTGGCGCGCCAGGGCACCATCGCCGGTACCCAGGTGCGTTCGTTAAGCCGGCACTGGCCGTTGCGCCCCAACGCGAGCGGCTGAAACAAGCGTGACTGACGCGCTTCCTCGCGGGTCGGCCAGCGTCCGGGTTCGGCCACATACTTGATGCGCTCGGCCGGACGCCACATTGCCACGGGGTTTCTCCCTCGCCGGCTAGTCCGGGATCACGGCGGTGGCTTCGATCTCCACCAGCGCTTTCGATTCGACCAACGCTGAAACCTCAACCAGGCTCATGGCCGGGTAGTGCCCGCCCAGCACCCTCCGGTAGGCCGCGCCGATCTCGGACTGCGCGTCCAGGTACGCCTGCCGGTCGGTAATGAACCAGGTAAGCCTGACCAGGTGTTCCGGTCCGGCGCCGGCCTCGGCCAGCACCGCCGTGACGTTCCCGAGCGCCAGTTCCACCTGACCCGCCAGCGTGTCGGAAAAATTGCCGTGGGTGTCCCAGCCGATCTGGCCGGCCGTGAAGACCAGCCTGCCCCGTGCCGAGACTCCGTTGGAGTAGCCTTTGGGGCGCGGCCAGCCGGGCGGTTGCAGGATCTCGCTCATTAGCGGTACTTTATCAGCGGCCCGGGTTTCCGGAAATCGGCTTGCAGGTGTACGATTCGACTCCCGGAAGGCGGGTTGGGAGAAACAGATGTCGTCAACCGTAATGGTCACCGGCGCCAATCGCGGATTGGGCCTGGAGTTCGCGCGGCAGTATGCGGCTGACGGATGGCGGGTGCTGGCCACCTACCGCAATCCGGACGTGGCGGGCGAATTGCTGGAGCTGGCGCAGCAGGACAATGTGCAGGCCTTCAGGCTGGACGTTTCGGACTTCGACGCCATCGCGGCGCTGGCGGAAGATCTGCACGACGAAACGATCGACGTGTTCCTGAGCAACGCCGGCCTGTTCGGACCCAAGCCCGGCGCGGAGTCCGATCTCAGGCAATCGTTCGGGCACATCGATTACGGGATCGTGCGCGATGTCCTGACCGTCAACGCGCTCGCCCCGCTGAAATGCGCCGAGTCCTTCGTGGAGCACATCGCTCGTAGCGAGCAGCGCAAGTTTGTCGCGCTTTCGTCCATCGAGGGCTCGATCAGCCGGGCGCAGCGCGACCTCTACGCCTACCGCAGCAGCAAGGCCGCGCTGAACATGGTCACGCGTCTGCTTTCCGGGGACCTGGCCGACCGCGGCATCACCGTCGTGAGCATCTGCCCCGGATGGGTGAAGACCCGCATGGGCGGCGAATTCGCGAAGCTGGAACTGACGCCCGCGATCCGCGATTTCCGCGGGCTGGTCGCCCGCCTGACGCTGGAGGAAAGCGGCAGGTTCATCGAATCGCCCGGGAATCCATTGGCCTATTGACAAAGGCAGGAGGGATTGAAGATGGGAACGCCCACGACTAATCGACGTGCTTTCATTACGTCGGCGGTCGCCGCAGGCGTGGCCGCCTCGGCGGCGACGGCCGAGAGCGCGAATCGGCGGCCGCTCGATCTGGAGGATCCCCGCGACAACCTGGACGCCTACATCAAGGCCCGCTCCGACGTATCGGGCGCCGACGCGCCGCTGTGGAGCACCGGTCAGGCCTGGAGTTACATACCGGGCCAGCGCAGCAAGCTGCTGTTCAGGACCACCGGCCTGGCCATCTCCAGGACGGTCAGGGACGACGGCGGATATACCTGGCTGAACCGCGAGTGCCTGTATTTCCAGGACCCGGATACGGGCGAGGTCATCGATACCTGGACCAACCCCTTCACGGAACAGGAAGTGCAGGTCTTTCACATCCGCAACATCCACGTCAACAGCCGGTTCGACTACGGGGGCGGGAACAGGCCGGCCCTTCAGACCTACATGGAACACATGGGCGATGTGACTTTCTATTCGGACCTCATGTTCTTCGGTCCATCGCCGCTGAGCATGGAGGACTATCCGGCCTACGTCGGCAGCCCGTACTACCAGGGCGCTTCGGTCTATAACCACCACGTCCGGCGCGACGATCTGGAGAACCTCGACCTGGGCGCGGCGCCGGCGATCGTGTCCTGGATCTCCAACCGCCAGTGGGCGCCGTGGATGGAGATGGGAAGCTGGGCGGGCGGCATGGTGATTTCGACCCGCGGCAAGAAGCTCACGATGGTCACCGACCTGCCCGCCGACATACTCGGCTACATGGAGAAGAACGACCCCGAATACCTGAGGTCTCCGGAGGAGGTCACACAAGACACTACATCCTTCTACGAGGAATTCAGGAAGTACGTGGACGATAAACGCGCCAGGCAAATGGAGGAAAAACCATGACAAACCAGATAACACGCCGCAACCTGCTGTCGGGCGGCGCAGGCGCCCTGGCCGGGATGGCCGCACTGCCGGCGCTGACCGCTTCGAAATCTTCGGCGGCCGAAACAGCCGGTTCGACGGACGGCACCTATCCCACCGCGCCGCTGCGCAGCGACACCGTGAACTTCGGCGTCGTGCAGTCGCGCGTTCATCCCGTGGACGCCGCCAATACGAAGCAGACGCTGAAGAAGAACCTCGACCACATGCTGTGGCTGATCGACCGGGCGCAGTACTACGGCGGGCACAAGGACTTCCTGGCCTTTCACGAGTTTCCGCTGACCGGCTGGGACCGGTGGACGCGCTCGGAAATACTGAGCTTCGCACCGGAACTGCCGGGCGAGGAGACCGAAGCCATCGGCGCCAAGGCCCGCGAGCACAACTGCTACATCTCCTTCGGAACCTACGCGCAGTACAAGGACTGGCCGCGCCACATCATGAGCGTGGCGGTGGTGATCGGGCCGGACGGGAAGATCGTTTCCGAGCAGTGGAAGGCCCGCAACATCCATGGCGTGTTCGTGGGCTTCGAGCTATTCACCACTTCCGTCTACGAGGTGCTGGAGCGCTACGTGGAAATGTACGGCTGGGACGCCGTGATTCCCGTGGCGCGGACCTCGGTGGGCAATGTCTGCATCTCGCCCTGCAAGATGGAGCCGGAACTTTACCGGGCCATGGCGATCAAGGGCGCCGAGATCATCATCCGGACTTCCACGGGCGGATACAACCACCTCGACATGCGCAACGTCTGCCAGTCGAACAAGGTGTACGGCGCGCTGTCGAACAACGCCGTATCGCCGGGCAACAAGAGCTTTTTCGAGACCGCGGGCGGTGGCGGCAGCGTCATCATCGGACCGGACGGAAAGATACTTGCCGAGGTGGAGGGCCATCACGAGGAACTGATCAATTACCGAATCCCGATGGCCGACTTCCGCAGCCGGCATCGGATTCCGGACTTCCACTCCGAGCTCTACGCGCACGTGCTGGACGGCTACAAGTCCCGCTACGCACCAGGCGCGTTCCTGGACTACCTGCCGGAAGGACTCGACGAGGCTTACCGGCAATTCAAGGAAAAGGCCCGCTGGTAGTCCGCCTGAATCGCCGTTTCTTTTGACCGGGCGGTCGCTGGAACTCGGCAATGGCGCGCGCGCAAAAGGTTGTGCTGGCCTATTCCGGGGGGCTGGATACGTCGGTGATTTGCCGGTGGCTGCAGGAGTCCCGCGGCGCCGAGGTGGTGACCTTTACCGCCGACATCGGCCAGGGCGAGGAGGTTGAGCCGGCGCGCGTCAAGGCGAAGTCGATGGGCGTGGAGGAAATACACGTCGAAGACCTCAGGGAGATTTTTGTCCGCGACTACGTTTTTCCCATGTTCCGCGCCAATGCGCTGTACGAAGGGGAATACCTGCTGGGCACCGCCATCGCCCGACCGCTGATCGCCAGGCGACTGGTGGAGATCGCGGAGGAAACCGGCGCCGACGCCATCGCCCACGGCGCCACCGGAAAGGGCAACGACCAGGTGCGCTTCGAGCTGGGGGCCTATGCGCTGAATCCCGACATCGAAGTGATTGCGCCCTGGCGGGAGTGGGACCTGAACTCGCGGGAGAAGCTGCTGGCCTACTGCCGGGAACACGACATACCTGTGGACTTCGAGCAGCAGGATCAGTCGCCATATTCCATGGACGCCAACCTGCTGCACATTTCCTACGAGGGCAGCGACCTGGAGGATCCCTGGGAGGAACCGGACGAGAACATCTGGCGCTGGACCGTGTCTCCCGAAGCGGCGCCGGATGAGCCGCGGGTTGTGGAGATCGAATTCGCCCGCGGCGATCCGGTGGCGCTGGACGGCGAACGGCTGAGTCCGGCGGGCTTGCTGGCGCGCCTGAACGAACTGGGCGGAGCGCATGGGGTGGGGCGCCAGGACCTGGTCGAGAATCGCTACGTGGGCATGAAGTCGCGCGGCTGCTACGAAACCCCTGGCGGTGCGATCCTGCTGAAAGCGCACCGCGCGATCGAGTCAGTGACGCTCGACCGCGAGGTGGCCCATCTCAAGGACGAACTGATGCCGCGCTACGCCCATCTCATCTACAACGGCTACTGGTGGTCGCCGGAACGCAAGGCGCTGCAGGCCCTGATCGACGAGTCGCAGGAACCCGTCAACGGCCTCGTGCGACTGAAGCTGTACAAGGGTTCCGTATCGGTGCTCGGCCGGCGCTCGCCGGACAGCCTGTTCGACGAAAGCATGGCGACGTTCGAGGACGACCGCGGCGCGTACAGCCAGGGCGACGCAACGGGCTTCATCCGCCTGAACGCCCTGCGCCTGCGCCTTGCCGCGAAGCTCGGCCGCAAGCTTTAGTTTCAGACCCTGACGTTCGGCCTGCCCCGCAGGTGCGCTACGCGCCCCAGCACGTCCGTGCCAAGCTGCAGCAGCGCCTCGATGATGTCGATCGGAATCCAGTTTTCCGCGATCAGGCCGTTCTCGATGCGATAGAAGTCCATGACGCGCATGGTCACGCGCTTTCCCGTGGCCGCCAGGCCCAGCCAGTCCGGCCCGGCGTGGGTCGCCTGCACGCTCGGCCAGCCGCCGGTAACCGCGTAGTTTCCGCAACCCATGTCGATGAAGTGGCCCGCTCCGCTGCGGTCGGGAAACGCTCTCAGAAACGGCGCCTGGTGGTGCGCTCTGTATCCTTCCATTCCCCTGGCCGTGCCGATGCCGGCGGGGCCGTACCAGAGAAAGTTCCGGGTCCAGTACTTATGCTGCTGCATGCTGTCCAGGTCCTTTTGGTCAAATCGGAACAGCCCCTGGTGCATCGCCAGCACCAGCCCGATGCTGCTGGCGCTTTGTTCGGCGTTTTCCTCGCCCAGCCGCACGCCGTCGCCCGTGGCGGGCGCGGGCCACGCCACCTCGGCTCCCAGGCTGGGTGCGATCGGCCAGATGGCCGCCTGCCGCAGCAGATCCAGGAGGTCCCACAGGGCATACGTCTGGATTATCCTGCCGTCGACCAGTTCGTGCGCTTCGCCGTAACGCAGGTGCGCCACGCCGTGCGTGGCGGGCACGCCCAGCCAGTCGGCCACGAAGTTGGACTGGTAGATCCCGATCGTCGCGACGTATTGCTTCGTGCCTGATTCGCCCACGAGAAATATCGAGTCGCGCCGCTCCATGTCCGGAAAGGAACGGCGAACGTTGTGCCAGACGTCCTTGATGGCATCGGTTCCCTCGAGCTCGTTGATCGGATGGGAACCGTACCAGCGGGCATCGGGGTGATAAATGCGCTCCACGGCCCCGTCGAGCGCTTTCCCTTCGGCTGCGGCAAGCGCCCTCAGGGCCTTGTAGATGCCGGCCTTGTTGCCGGGATGCAATGAATATTCACTCATGACTTGTTGATTCCGGAAAAGGGACTCAGGTATTCATCAAAACATGCCCCGGCTGCGCTGCAACACGGTCCAGCCAGGCACGCACGGCCGGGTAGTCCTCAAGCTCGAACCCGCCTTCGTCGGCAACGTGGGTGTAGGCGTAAAGAGCGATGTCGGCGATGGTCATCGATTCGCCTCCGAACCAGTCGGCTCCACCGAGATGGCCCTCCATGACGGAAAGCGCCGCGTGCCCGCCTTCCTGCCTGGCGGGAAGCTGGGCGCGTTGCTCGTCGGTCATTTCCATATGCTGGATCCAGTGGCGCGCGACTGCGATAAAGGGTTCGTGGCTGTACTGCTCGAAAAACATCCATTGCAGAGTGAATGCGCGGGCCAGCCGTTCGGAAGGCATGAAGCGAGTACCTTCGGCCAGGTAAAACAATATCGCGTTGGACTCCGCCAGGCAGGCGCCGTCTTCGAACTCCAGTACCGGTATGCGCCCGTTGGGGTTTTTGGCCAGGAAAGCCGGGGTCCGGGATTCTCCCTTCAGGATATCGATCTCGACGTGTTCGTAGTCGATACCCAGATGGGCGAGCAGCAGCCTGGGCTTGTAGCCGTTGCCGGACGTGCGGTTGTCGTAAAGGCGGAGCATTGCCTAATCAGGCAATTCACTGTTCCGGGTCGATTCTTCGCGCGCGGGGAGCCGCCTGCGGTCGTACGGCATGGCGTTTTCCGGGAAGCCGGGCGAGACCGACTTGCGGTACAGGTGTTCCATGTAGATTAGCGCAGACCAGGCCAGTTCGGCGTAGTGAATGAACATCCACCCCTCGGGCTTCCTGCGGAAAACCGCATTCACCCGGTAGTCGTCGTTGATCGCGGGGCGGGTGCGCGCCTTGAGGTCGAGCCGGTTGTCCCATGTGGCGATAACGATGGAGTCCGAGACCTGCCGCACCCGCAGCCGGTACGGCACGATCTTGACGCTTTCCATCAACGAGAGAGCAAAGGCGGGCGGATTGAAATAGCTGTAGAGGCCCTCCTTGCCCATGATCCAGCGGTCCCGTTCCTCGCCGAGGTAATAGGGCGCTTCTTCGTCGGGATCCCAGGTGTCGTGGATCCGGACCCAGTCGCCCCGGTTGAACTTGTCGGCCCATTCGAGCACGAGCTCTTCGATGGCGCCGGCCACTTCGGGCGGGGCGGTGGTCTCTTCATGCAGGATGGACTGGGCAGACAGGGTCGCCGGTAGAACCGCCGCAAGCAGAACGAGCAAGGCCGGTCTCATCGTTGGCGCTCCCCGTCGGACAACAGGTCGAGAAACTCCTGGCTGACCTGGCTGCGGTACAGCCGCTCCATGTACATGATGGCGGACATGGGGGCTTCGCCGTAGTGAATGAACTTCCAGCCGTCGGCGGTGTTGCGGAATATGGCATTGGCCTTGAAATGTTCGCCCTTGGCCGACCCGAACCGCGGCTTGAACTGGAAATCCACGTACCAGATTGCCAGGGCGAGGTCGCCGTCGATCATGCGCACACGGATGCGGTCCGGGGTGTACATCATTTCCGCCAGCTCGCTTTCGGCGCGGTATTCGTAATGGCTGGCCTCGATTTCCCGCAGTCCCGGCGGCGCCTCGGCGGGAATGTTCTTCTCGGGCATTGTCGGCTTGCTGGAGAAATAGCCGTTGATCTCGTCCCATCCGACCAGCCAGTCCGGTTGATGAGCGAGCAGAACGTACGGTTCGTCGCCGGGATTGAACAGGTCCTTGACCGTCGTCCAGGTTCCCGCGCGCCAGCGGCCGGCGAAGTCCGTCACCAGCGACTCGATCGCCGACGTCACTTCCGGCGGCGCGGTGCTGCCGATGTCGAACTGGGGATAGAAGGATCCGGCGTTGCCGACGTAATGCTCGCGGTCCTCGCCTTCGTACCAGGCCGTCTGCGCGATTGCGCCCGCGCCGGCGATCAAGCCTGCGCAGACCACAAGTGAAAAGATTGCGGGTCGCTTGCCCATGGCGGCCCTATGTTACGACCGTACCCCGATGATGGGTCAAACCTTGACAGGGCTCCGTGCGCACGCGGCGCGCGCTGCGCTTTCGCCGGAGCGGATGGCGCTTTCGATTGTGGCCGGCAGCCCGGTGTCGATCCAGTCTCCGGCCAGGAAGAGGTTGCGGTAGCCGCATTCCGTGGCGGGCCGGCGCCGGACCTGCGAGGGCGTTTGCGCCATCGTGGCCCGCTTCTCCTTGACCACGCGGTAGCGGGGCATGGCCTTCGGATCCAGTGTCAGTGCTTTCGCCACGTCGCGCCAGGTCCTTTCGGCAAGCACCTCGGCGCTTTCGTGCACCAGGTCGCTGCCGGCGCTGACCGTTACGGACGCGATCCGGCCGCGAGCGAATAGCCACTGGGCCGTTCCGCCGATCAGGCCAATAAATGGAATTTCCGGCGCCAGACCGGCGGGGCGCGACAGCAGAAAATGGACGTTGACGATGGGGTTGCTTTGTTCGGGCACGGTCAATCCCGGAACCAGCGCGGCCGCCACCGCGGGCGGCACCGCCAGAACGACGCTGTCGCCATCCTTCAGTGCGGCCGTTTCGGCGCCGAAGCGCAGTTCGCGCGCGAGGCCTTCCCGGTAATCGATTGCCTGCAACCGCATCTTGAACCGTATGTCCGCGCCCTTTCCGCGCAACATGTGAAGCGCGGGTTCCACAAACGCCTCGGACAGGCCATCCCTCGCCACCAGTGGCCGGCAGTCGGCCTCGCCCCGGGCAAAGGTTTCGCGCAATACCGGCCACAGAAGGCGCGCGGCCCCCGTGCCGGCGGACGTATTCAGCGCCGCAACCGCCAGCGGTTCCCACAGTCTTTCGAACAGAACGCCGCTGTTCCCTACCGTTTCCCGAACGGTGCTCTCCGGCCCGGCGAAAACGAAGCGAAGCGCCGAAAGATAGCGCCAGGCCGGCGCGTCCGGTATTCGCCGGCGTTTATCGAAGATCCACCACGGAATTCTTCCGCCGCCCGGCCGAAAGGACCAGCGCCGGCCGGTGCGTACGTCGAGAAAGGGAAAACAGGCCCGGTCAGGCCCGATCAGGGCGCCGCCGGCGCCGGTTGCGTTCAGGTAGCGCCGGGTTGCCGTATTGCCGCTGAGCAGCAGGTGATTGCCGTTGTCGATCCGGCATCCAAGCCGGGCATCCTCGTAGGAACGGCAGCGCCCGCCGGCCTGTGCGGCGGCCTCGTACATCCTGACCTGCCGTCCGCCGGCCGCCAGGGCAACTGCCGTTGAAAGTCCGGCAAGTCCTGCACCGACAACATGTACCGCGCCCGAATGGCCGCTAGAAGAGCCCATGCCGCAGCGCCAGCCAGACCTTTCGCCAACTCTTGAGCGACACCGGATCCGCGATCTTCTTCCAGCCGCGCGTATCGAGCAGATTCAGGGTTTCCTGGTAGGTTTCCATCATGATTACGGCAGGGCGCATCAGGCCCCGTCGCAGACCTTTCAGCAACCACTCCGTTTCGAGATAGTAACGTCGGGCCAGTCTCGACAACTCCAGGCAGGCGCCGGCGAAGGAGGGATGAACGATGATGCGGGACAGCGATCTTTCGTCCACACTGTACTTTTGCAGCACCTCCGAAGGAATGTAAAGCCGATTCCTGGCCGCATCCGACTTGACGTCCCGCAGGATATTGGTGAGCTGCAAGGCGTTGCCGAGGGCCACGGCGATTCGCGGGCCCGGCTTCTGAGGCATGCCGAATACCCGGATCGAGAGCATGCCCACGGCGCCCGCGACTTTCCGGCAGTAGTCGAGCAGGCCATCCACTGAACGTATGCGAACCCTGGGGGCCGCATCGATTTCCATGCCATCGATAATGGCCTGAAACTCCTCTTGCGGCAGGTCGAATTGATCTACGGGCTCCAGCAGGGCCCGGGAAGTAAGCCACTCGGGTTGTCCCCTGTAAAGCAGGTCGATTTCTTCCCGCCAACGCTCGAGCGCGCGCAACTTTTCCGCGGGTTCGCCGGGCGAATCGACGATATCGTCAACCTCGCGGCAAAAGGCGTAGACTGCGTACATGGCCTGCCGCCTTTCCGCCGGCAACAACCTCATGGCCCAGAAGAACGAAGTGCCCGACTGCCTGACAACGCGACTTGCGTGCGCGGCAGGCGATATTTTCTCCAGCACCGGGTCGGCAGGCCTAGTCATCGATTGATGTGCGATCCTGACTCGGTTCAAGCTTACCCCCTTAGCTTGTACGGCCCGTTTGTCGATTGAGAACACATTATATTCACGATCATACCGGCATCTCGCCAGACTTGCCGAGCCTATACTAGCAATCCGCCATGCGCACCGGTCTGAATCGGGAGAAAGAACTGCATCGGGTGTCAGCCGTCGAGCGTCCCTCGGGCAAGGGCGCGGGCGACGAGAACTTCCCGGTCGGCTCGTGGCTGCTGCCCGCACGGCTGCGCCGGCACATTGCTTCCTTTTATGCCTATGCGCGCGCCATAGACGATATCGCCGACGATCCCGGCCTTCAGCCGCAGGAGAAAGTAAGCCGCCTGGACCGTTTTGCGCAGGCTGTAGCGGGCGCCGATACGGACGATCCCGCTTTACGGAAGGCGCACGACATCCGCCGCAGCCTGAGGGCGACCGGAGTCACGCACCGGCATTGCGTGGACCTGACGCGCGCGTTCAAGCAGGACGCCACCCAATTGCGCTATGACGACTGGGACGAACTGATGGGCTACTGCAATTTCTCGGCGGCCCCCGTGGGTCGCTACCTGGTGGACCTGCACGGTCAGCCGGCCAGCGCGTACCCGGCGTCCGACGCCCTCTGCAACGCGTTGCAGGTGCTCAATCATCTGCAGGACTGCGCGGATGACTACAAGGCCCTGAACCGCGTGTACCTGCCGCAGCGCTGGATGAACGAGGCAGGGAGTTCGATTGAGGATCTCGCCGGAACCCGCTCCGGCCCGGCGCTGAGACAGGTAATGGACCGGTGCCTGGATGCAACCGGCGAACTGCTGGTGCTGGCCAGGACGCTGCCCGGACAGCTTCACGACCGTCGCTTCGCCATGGAAGCAGCGGCGATCGTGGCCATCGCCGACAAGCTTTGCGCCGAACTGCGCCGTCGCGACCCGCTGGCGGAACGGGTGGTGCTGAGCAAGTTGCAATATCTGGGCTGTTTTCTGGTCGGAGCCGGACGCCTGCTGGGCGACAGAATACTGCGGCGCTTTCCCGAGGAGGCGAACGATGGCTGATACCCGATCCGCCGACGCGAGACGACCGTTCTGGAGGCGCTATTACCGCCCGCCGTTTATCGGCGTGATCGCCTTTTTCGCCGTTCTGCTGGCATTGCCGCTGGCCCACTCCTTCGTGATCCTGGTGCGGGACCTGATCGGCTACGAGAACGCCGGCGGACTGTTTATCGGCGTGGGCGCCGTTGCCGCGGCGCTCCTGCTGATCGGAATCAAGCGCAACGACGAAGTCAGCGGCACTCTGCTCGGGTTCGCTGCCGGAATGCTGATCTGGATCGGCTGGGCTTCGTATTCCTTCAAGTTCAACGAGGTATCGCTCAATCTGCCCATGCCGGAGGTGGGGCCCGGTGTGAAGTGGCCCGCGCATCTGCTCTACATCCAGGGGTCCTTCGGCATCTGCGTGGCGACGCTGCTGTTCTTCGTGTTCAACAAGAACACCCGCTGCAACGCCTTTTACTGGATTCAAAAGAAGGGCCGCCTAAATCTCGGCGAACGCGAGCCGGGGCAGGGGCGCAATATCTGCCGTATTACCTTCCTGGAAACGCTCTATGTAACCTGGTTCTTCTACGGCGCCTCGCTGTTTCTCGGCGACGCCCGCTTCCTCGGCTACGGCCATCCCGTGACCTACGGCATCGCCGCCGTCCTGGCGGTCTGGGGATGCTGGCTGCTTTGGCGGCTGATGAAATTCACCCGGGTGATGGCGGCCATCCGTTACGCCATTCCCACCAAGGCCGTCTTCTGGGTCCCCTTCGGCGAACTGGCGCCGCGCTACGGGTTCTACGACGAGGTCTGGCTCAAGCCGCTGGAGTACTCGGCGGCGATGTGGACCGTGCTCGTAGTCTTCGTCGTTATCTTCCTGGCGACCGGATTCCTGCCCCAGCGCCGCCAGCACTGATTTACGGACTCAAGTGGTGACATTCGCGGGAAGGAACGCATTGGCCTTTGGGCTGATCCTGGCAGCCACCGCCAATATGGGCCTTGCAAGCGAGCCGGATGTGCCGGTCGCGCTCTCCTGGACGTCGCCCGACGCATTGGATCTGGGATTTGACGAGAAGGAACTGGGCGCTCTGCTTGATTCATACGTTCAGGATGTCCGCGACGGCAAACTGCCGGGCGCCAATCTGATGATCTCGCGCCGGGGACAGGCGGTGCTCAGGGCTTCGATCGGTTTTGCCGACCGGGAAGATCGTGCGGCGCTTTCTTTTGATCATCTCTTCCGGTTGTATTCCATGACCAAGCCGATCGCTGCGGTGTTGGCGCTGCAGCAGATTGAAGCAGGGCTGTACGGTCTAGACACGGCGGTCGGCACCTTCCTGCCGGAGTTTTCCGAGCCGCTGGTGTTTGACCCGGAAACGGGGCCGCGAAAAAGCCGATCCCGAATGACCGTTCAGCACTTGCTGACTCACACCGCCGGGTTTACCGCCGTGTGGAACGACGATGCGGTTGCAAGGATTTATGAGGAGCATGGGGTCATCGAGCACTTCCCGAACGAGTATGAAAATACCCCGTCTTCCCTGTCGGATTTCTATCGGCGCATAAGGGCGTTGCCGTTGCTCCACGATCCCGGGACCCGCAGAACCTACGGCGTATCGAACGACGTGCAGGGAGTGCTCGCGGAACGGGCGGGGGGCTCCGACGTGGCTTCGATACTCAGGTCGAGGTTGTTCGATCCATTGGGCATGCGCGAGACGTCCTTCTGCGTATCCGGACAGGATCTCGCTCGATTTGCCTCGCTCTATACGTATGACGAAGTCGGGAATCTGAGCCGGGTCGAGGGAGGCGAACAAACGGCCTACGAGTGCCCCGCAGCCCTGAATTCACTGAGCGGCGGGCTTGTCGGCACCATTTCCGACTATTGGCGATTTGCCGAAGCGCTTCGTCGCGGCGGCGCGTATGGCGAAGCGCGCATCCTGTCGCCCGAGAGCGTCGAGCTACTGTTTGCGCCGCAGCCGAATGTGGACGAGGGGGACGCTTGGATTCCAGGTGCGGAATGGGGGCTGAGTATTGCCATAGTCGTCGAACCGTCCAAGTCCGAGCGAACGGAAGTCAGGAACAATGTCTATTGGAGCGGAGCGGCCAACACTTCCTTCTGGATCGACCCTTCAAACGAACTGGTCGCCCTGATATTCACGCAGGTGAGAGGGAGTCATCCCGAATTCTCCATTCAGACGGACTTTCGCAACCGCGTGTACTCGGCGTTCCGCGGCGCGAAAGGCGGCCAAAAGCGGTTCTAGACGCCGGCTGGCGTTGCCGCAGCTTGACTGCGAATTGCACGCGAAGTAGATTTCTTGACGTTACGGGGCGAGGCGCATCGCAGCGTCCTCTTAAAGACTCGTGTGATCCAGGCCGGGGGGAGGAGGACAGACATGAGAAATCCAGGCAAGTGCCTGCGCAACGTGGTTCTGGCAGGCGGTGCCGTTTTGTTCGGTCATTCCGTGTTGGCGCAGGACCTGGCGCTAGAAGAAATCGTTGTGACGGCTTCCAAGCGGTCGCAGAGCATTCAGGACGTGTCCACTTCCGTAAGCGCGTTCAATGAAGACGACCTGAAACTTGGCGGCATAGAGGATGTCTCCCGCCTTGAGCACATGGTCCCGGGCCTGCGGTTCGGTCAGTCGGGCCACGAGGTGCGGCTGGCGATGCGGGGAACCCGCACCAACAATGTCGGCACGGAAGCGGAACAGGTGGTCGGCATATTCGAGGATGGGGTCTATGTCCCAACCACGACCCAGGCCCTGGGGGCATACGTGGATGTCGAGCGCATCGAGGTATTGCGTGGGCCGCAGGGCACGCTCTACGGACGGAACACCTTTGGCGGCACGATCAACATCATTACCAACGAGCCGTCGTTCGAGAATGTCGAATACAACGTAAGCGGACTGGTGGGAGCCTACTCCCGGTATCGCGTGGAAGGCATGCTGAATCTTCCCCTCGGCGACACTTTTGCAGTGCGGCTGGCAGCGCTCTCCGACACGCACGACGGCTACATCGAGAACACCAATCAGCCCGGGACCGCAGACGACCTGAACGACAAGGACATGCAGTTTTTCCGCGCCACGCTCAGGTGGCAGCCCACGGACGCGTTTGACGCCTCCCTTCGAGTCGCTTCTTCGACCGTGGACAGCAACGGTTCGGCCATTTGGGGCTACCAGCAGATCGGCGGCTACGTGGGCGGCGTTTATCGGCAGGGGCACCAGTATGCTCCCGCGGACGCGAGCGACCATTTCGACCAGGGCCCATGGAAGGTGAGCCGGAACCTGGAGTCGCTTGCGGATGTCGAATCGATATCCACCACGCTGTCCCTCAACTGGGACTGGAATTTTGCGACCTTGAAGGTGATTTACAACTTCACCGATTTCGAAGGTCAGCAACAGTACGATTCGGACTACAGCGATGGCGGCGATCCATTGAACAACGGGTTCACGGGGTGGGACTCCGCGCAGGAAACCTGGTCCGCCGAGGTGCAGCTCGTTTCGAGCGGAGAGGGTCCGCTTGAGTGGTTGCTTGGTTACTACTACTACGAACTTACGGCCAACTGGAACTGGAACGCGCTCGAGAACGGTCAGTGGATTGAGCCGAACTGGGATCGGCAGGGGGATTATGTTTCCGATTCAGTCGGCTATTTCGCAAACGGCAGCTACAGCCTGACGGACCGGCTCCGATTTATCGGGGGCGTCCGGTACGCGGAAGACACCAAGGGACAGCGCGACCCGCTCGACTGGAGTGTCTGGCCTCCCGTTCCCAGGCCCGGCGAGGGAGAAAGGGGCGAGTGGGACAAGACACTGTGGAAGGCCGGCATCGAATATGACCTGACCCCGGACGTCATGGTCTACGGCGTGGCTTCCACGGGTTACCGCGCCGGAGGCATCAACTTCATCGCGCCGAATGTCCCCCTGTCTTATGCGCCCGAGGAAGTGACGGCGTTCGAAGCGGGTCTGAAGAGCACTCTACAGGACGGCCGGCTGGTAGTGAACGCTGCTGCGTTCGCAAACCAGTACCGTGACATGCATGCGCAGTCGTTCATTTATCTGGGCGGGGGCGGCGTTTCCGAATTCACGGAAAACGGCGGCGAACTGGATGCCCAGGGCCTCGAGGTGGAGGTGAAATGGCTGCCTGCGGAGAACTGGGACGTCACCGGGTGGGTGTCTTTCCTGGACGCCGAGTTCGGCGAGTACAACGTTTCAAGGCTGGCCGGGCTGGGGACCGCTGGCGGGCGGCAGGACCTGAATGACCCGCAAAGGCCGCTGCTTTCTCTGGAAGGCTGGGCGCCCGCGCTGAGTCCGGAGTTTTCCACGGGTTTGCAGGTCAGCTATGACGTCGTTCTGGGTAACGGCAGCGTGCTGACGCCTTTCCTGCAGACGACCTACACGGGTAAGTACTACGCTCACGACGTGAACGTGCCGGGCGTGGATCAGGGCGCGCACACCAAGTCCGACCTGCGGCTCATCTGGACCTCAGCAAACAGCCGGATTCAGGCCCAGGCCTTCGTGCTCAATGTGGAGGACGAAGCGGTCTTGAACCGTGTCGTTGTGTTCAATCCGGGCGGAACGACGGACCTCGCTTCCCTGCAGGCGCACTGGAACAATCCGCGCACCTGGGGCGTTAGCGTTACCTACAGCTTCTACTGATTGCGCTAGCCCCCGGGTTCCTCGATGCGTGACTTTGGCGCCCTGAACCGGGCGATCCTGGTTGCCTGGTGGGTCGCGGCATTACGGACATTTCTTGCCCCTGGTATTGCCTGATCGGAGGCGTTTTGTCTATGTTGCCGTTGGTAGCTCGTTCCCGAAACTATTTCCGGGCGCAGACCATCAGGTTTCCGTAGGCCCTGTTTTCCGCCAGGCACTCGTCCTGGAACCGGGGAATCCCTTCACCCAGCTGGATCTTGTCCCGGTCGAACCCGGCCTCAACACAGATCTGGGCCATGTCCTCGTCCTGCAGCGCACCCATGTAGGGCTCGTTGTTGAACCTTGCCATCCAGTCGCAATAGTATTTTTCAAGAGCCTTGTCCGGCACGATGTTGTCCATGTGGATCATCAGGCCGCCGGGCGCCAGCAGGCGATGGCATTCCTTGTGAATGGCCCGGATCGCCTTGCGCGAGGTTTCGTGCAGGAGGGCGGTTGACACGATGAGATCGAAACTCCCGTCGTCGAAGTTGGTGTGCTCCGCGTTCTGTTGGGAGAAATGGATTTCCTTGCCCATGGCGACGGCGCGGGCATGCCCATAGCGGAGGCAGGTGGCCGCCACGTCGATCGCGTGAATTTCCGCATCCGGGAAATGATCGCAGTAAGCCAGGGTGGAGTGGCCTACCGTGCAGCCCATATCGAGGATCCGCCGGGGACCCGCGTCGCTGAAATGATCCTTCAGCCAGGCAACCAGCGTCCGGCCCATACCATCCAGGTTGGGGCCCAGGCGGCCCATGGAATAGAGGCGGTAGGTGCGGTCGAACTCGGCCCCGGCAAAGACATCGTCGTCGGTCATTTCCTGCTGGTAACTGCCGGGTTTGCAGTGAACGTCCACGGCCGCGAGGTACGGCGGCATTTCGACGCTGTCGTCCAGGGTCAGCGATCCCAGCGTGCCTTTCAAGGAATTGGCCCTGTCGATGAGTTCCGGCAGCTGCCGTTCGATGCTGGGTCCCACCGTGTCGTAAAGCACTTCCTGCGTGGTCCGCATCATGGAGCTCCACCACTTGTTCTGGGGCTCGACTTCCAGGGCTTCGCGCAGTTCCTTGCGCGAGGGACACGAGCCGTCCGGGCGTCGGGAAAGGGGATTGTCGGCAAGGATCGCGGTGTTGCCGGCATGAAAGTTGTTGGTGGTGAAAACCCTCAGGGTCTTGACGAAACTCTGGGCCGACTGTTCGTCGTGAGTGGCTTCCGGAAACATGGCGTGGTCCGAGTTGTTGCGCATCAGTGCTCTCCGAGGCGGGTGCCTGGCCTGGTAAGAATTATCGACCTATACTACCCCCTCCAAAAAATGCGGGAAAGAACCCGGTCAACAGGGCAAGGGGGCGTAAGCTGGCGGACGGAAAAGGAAAACCGAGGCAACGGGTGGCCAAGGGGCGCAGGCCCTTCTTCCTGGATTCGCCCGACTCCGACAAGTTGCTGGCCATGATCGTGGCCCTGGTCGGGGAGGTGTCCGTCGTCAAGGAACGGCTCGACACCCATGAACGGCTTGCGGCCCAGGGAAAGGTCGCCACGGCGGAAGAAATCGAAAACTACGCGCCGGACGAAGATGTGGAAGACGAACGGGAAGCCTGGCGCGCGGCCATGCTCGACCGGGTCTTCCGCATCATTTCCGCTACCCGGGACATGGATGACTCCACATCGGCATGAGAGTGCTGCGCTTGGTGCTCGCGTGCGCGGTTTGCGCAGGGAGCGTGGCGGTGAGTGAAGGGCAGTCCGCAAACGACTTCGCGCCGGCTGAATCGACGCTGCAACCGTTCGCGCGGGGCGATGTGTTCATCGGTGCGACGCTGCTGAACGACCCCGACGACGATCACGCCGGCCGCGGCCGCATCCTGCAGTTCGATGCGGACCTCAAGCTCAGGGGCGTTCTCTGGATAGAGGACACCACCCACTTGATCGGGGGTCTCACCTTCGGACCCGACAATACGCTCTGGGCGTTCGACAACTTCGCCTGGCTGGTGGTGCGGGTAAAGCCCGACGGCAGGCTGTTGCCGACGAAGAAATTCGCCGACCGGCCGTTCGGCTCGGTGCAGTTTCTCGACGACGGCCATTTCGTGCTGATCGAATACCTAAAGGGCAGCGCCCAACCTGAACAGCTCACGACCCGTTATCCCTATCTGCCCGACGATCCGGCCAGTGTCGGACATGGAGAAATCTACGAATACGACGCCGGGGAAAATCTGGTGCGAAAGTTCGTGCCCGAGGTGCACGGCGGTGTCAGCGGCAGCATGGGCGCCACCCACACCACGCTGGCTTCCGACGGCCACACCCTGGTCTATACATCCGAGACCGGCCCGAGGCTCATGCGTTTCGACCTGCGGGCCGGCGCCCAGCTCTCCGATCTGATGACCCTCCCCGAAGCGCCGCCCGGCGCGCCGCCGGCCATGATGTTTGACGTGGAGCACCTGGAGGACGACCGGCTTGTTTTGCCCCTCGGCACCAGAGTCACCGTGCTAAGGGAGTCCGGCGAGGAGGTCGCCAGTTTTCCCCTGGAGGGATTCGGCTGGGCGCTCGTTGCGCCGGGCCTCAACGGAGAGACCGCCTATGCCGCCAACTGGTTCACCGGCGAGGTGGTCAAGCTGTCGCTTGCGGATGGCGACATCCTCGCCCGCGTGACCATCGCCCCCAAATGCCTCGCCGGAATCGTTCAGTTCCACTGATCACGTTAGGTCCGCGGCCCTGGAAAGGACAGGAAGTTCCGCGCGTCAGGCGCCTGTGCGGTGGGCGCGCCGCAGTATCGCGACATAAATCAGCGCGGTAGCGAACATGGTCAGGCTGTAGGTTGCAGCCGGCACCGTCGCAAGCCCGCCGCCGAACAAGAGCACGGCGATGGCGATGGCCAGCGTCCCGTTCTGCAGACCGCATTCGATCGCGATGGCCGTTCTTTGTTTCGCTCCGGTGGCGAACCACCGCGCCAACAGGTAAGCAATCACCATCATCAGCAGGTTCAGCGCCAAAGTGGCCAATCCGGCCTGGGCGTAATAGGTGGCGAGGTTATCGAGTTCCTGGTAGATCGCTCCCGCGAGCACCAGCACGAACAGCACGGCGGACACGGTGCGGGCCATCGGTTCGACCCGCAGTGCAAAACGCTCGGCGTAACGACGGACCAGCAGGCCGATCGAGACCGGGACGGTGACGATCAGGAAAACGCTGATCGCCGTTTCGGCGACCGTAACGTCCTGCATTGCCTGCTCGCCGATGAAATGGCCGTAGGCGAATACCACCACGAATGGGACCGTGATTACGCTCAGCAGGCTGATCACCGCGGTCAGCGAGATCGACAGCGCGACGTCGCCACGCGCAAATGACGTCAGGAGATTGGAGGTCACGCCGCCCGGGGCGGCGGCAATGATCATCATTCCCAGGGCGAGTTCCGGCGCCATGGGCCAGACGCTGGCAAGGAGGAAGGCAACTACGGGCAGCACGATGATCTGGGATATTGCGCCGACCGCGAAATCCCGCGGGCGACGCGCCACCCGCACGAAATCGTCGAAGGTAAGCCCCAGCCCAAGCGCCAGCATGATGAAGGCAAGCGCCAGCGGCAGAACGACGTCAGTCACGAATCCCATGCATTCTCCCGAACGTCAGGTGTGGAGCCGATGGGATTCGAACCCACGACCTTCGCATTGCGAACGCGACGCTCTCCCAACTGAGCTACGGCCCCATGGCGGCTGCGGTCAGGAAGTGACCGGCAGCGGGACGCAATTTTAGCCTGCTAGGGCAGGGTGAGGGCGACGAGCCGGGCGGGGAGGCCGGCGCCGCCTATGGGGATGACGACGTACGGCTTGCCGTCCAGTTCATAAGCCATCAAGGCGCCGGTGGCATTGCCGGGCAGTGGAACTTCGCCGATCAGTTCGCCGGTGTCGAGGTCGAACGCCTTCAGTGAGGGCATGTAGGGACTGGCCTGGTAGCGAGCGGCGTTGTACTGCGGTGAAACGCCCACAACGGTGTTGACGCCCTCCTGCACCGCCAGCAGCATTTCGGAGGTCGCGGCGACATATGTGCGGCTTGGGATGCCCATAGGCGGCATATCCCGGCCCTTGAACTGCGGAAGCTGCTCGTATCGCCGGCCCACGGGTGTCATCCAGGCGTGTTCTCCCGTCTGCATGTCGATCGCGGTTATGCGACCGTAAGGGGGCTTGAAAATCGGCATGCCGTTGGACAGGACCGGGGCCGGCGTTGAAGTGGTGCCAAGCCAGAATTTCTGATCGCCGCCGAAGGGCATGACCTTCAGGACCATTGCCAGCGTGATGGACGGCACATAGAGGTATCCGCGAGTCGGATCATAAGCGCCGCCGGACCAGGAAGCGGCAACGCCGGGCAGCGCCAGCCGGCCGCGGACGGACGGGGGCGAATACATTGGCCCGCTGTCGAGCGAACCAAAAATCTCCTTGGCTTCCGCAAGCAGTTCCGGCGTCAGATCGTTGAGGTTCGCTTCGGTTGCGTCCTGACGGTCGAACGGTGCAGGTTTGGACGGAATCGGTTGCGTAGCTGCGGCGCGCTCGCCGGGCACGTCGGAGGGCGGAACCGGAGTGTCCCTGATGGGCCACACAGGTTCGCCGGTGATCCGATCGAACACAAACAGCATCGCCTGCTTGGTGGGCTGTGCCGCCAGCTTCCGGCCGTCCGGCGCGTCGAGCAGCACCGGGGCCGATGGCAGGTCGTAGTCCCACAGGCCGTGCCGCGTTATCTGGAAATGCCAGCGGCGCTCGCCGGTATTCATGTCCACGGCCACCAGCGTTTCACCGAACAGGTTGTCGCCGGGGCGGTTGCCGCCCCACGAGTCATTCATCGGCGAGCCGAACGGCAGGTACGCAAGGCCCGCTTCCTCGTCGCAGCTCATGTAGGTCCAGACATTGGCTGCCCCATTGCGGTTATTGGAGCCGTCCTCCCAGGTATCGGCGCCGTATTCTCCATCCTTCGGAATGCTGTGGAAGTGCCACATCAATTCGCCGGTGCGGGCGTTGAAGGCGCGCACGTCGCCGGGCGGCGTATCCGGGCGAGGCGGGAACTCGAGGATGGAAGAGCCGACCGCGATGGCTTCGCCGCACACGAGGGGTGGGGAGGAGACGCCGTACAGGTCGTTCGACACTTCCTGGCCCAGACCCTCCAGCAGGTTGACCTGGCCGCCATCACCCCAGTCCTCGATCGGCCGACCGTCTTCGGCATTCAGCGCGATCAGGCGGCTGTCGCCGGTTGCGAGGAAGATCCGCCGCTCGCTGACATTCGACCAGAGCGCCAGGCCGCGATTGATGAAGCCGAAATTCGGCGGCGTGCCGGCCCGGTAGCTGCCGGGATCGTGAACCCAGAGCAGCTTGCCGGTGGCGGCGTCCAGCGCGTAGGCCTGACTGAAGGAGGTGCTGTTGTAGAGCACGCCGGCGGCCATGATGGGCGTGGATTCGTGCTTGCCGGCCCAGAGTTCGTCGCTGCCCGCGCCGGGGATGCGAACATCGGGCGAGGTGAAGAGCCAGGCGGAGATCAGAGAGGAGAAGTTATCGCGGGTGAGTGCGGGCAGGGGGGCGTAGCGTTGCGTGCCCTGGTCGCCGGCGTAGTGGCGCCAGTCGGTGGAATGTTCGGGTTTTGTGGCGGGGACTTCCTGAGCGGGGGCGAGGACCGCGGCAAGGAGTAGGGCAGGAATGGCCAGGGAAGCCGATGGGTGTCGGTTATTCAGAGCAGCAGATTGAGGGCGGGACGCCCTCGCTCCCAGGGTCATCGGTCAAGGCCGCCCACGCAGAGGTACTTGATGTCCATGTAGTCGTCCATGCCGTAGCGTGAGCCTTCGCGGCCCCAGCCGCTGGCCTTGACGCCGCCGAAGGGCGCCATTTCGCTGGAAATGATGCCTTCGTTCATGCCCACCATCCCGTATTCGAGCGCCTCGGCTACCCGCCAGACGCGCCCGATGTCGCGGCTGTATACGTAGGCGCACAAGCCGGCATCGGTGTCGTTGGCCAGCGCGATGGCTTCGGCTTCGTCCTTGAAGCGGGTCAATGCCGCGACCGGGCCGAAGATCTCGTTGCGGAACACCGGCATTTCCGGCGTCACGTCACGAAGGACCGTGTGCGGATAGAAGCACTCGCCGAGATCGGCGCGGTTGCCGCCCATCACGCAGTCCGCGCCCGCCTCGATGGACGCATCGACCAATCCGGTGACTTTCTCGATCGCCGCAGTGTTGATCAGCGGCCCCTGCGTCACGCCTTCGTCCGCCCCGTTGCCCAGCACCAGCTCGCCGGTGGCGGCCACCAGGCGCTCGCTGAACTCGTCGTAGATGCTGTCCTGGACCAGGAAGCGGTTGGCGCATACGCAGGTCTGGCCGCTGTTGCGGTATTTCGATAGCAGGGCGCCGGCAATGGCGTCGTCCAGATCGGCGTCGTCGAACACGATGAAGGGCGCGTTGCCGCCCAGTTCCATGGTCGTGCGCTTGAGCGTGGGAGCACATTGTTCCTCCAGCAGCTTGCCCACCTCGGTGCTGCCGGTGAAGCTGAGCTTGCGCACCAGCGGGTTGCCGGTCAGTTCCGCTCCGATTTCCACTGGGTCGCCCACCACCACGTTGAAGCAACCCGCCGGAAAGCCCGCGCGCTCGGCCAGTTCAGCCATCGCCAGTGCCGACAGCGGCGTGTCTTCGGCCGGCTTGACCACGACGGTGCAGCCGGCGGCCAGCGCCGGCGCGACCTTGCGCGCGATCATCGCGTTGGGAAAGTTCCAGGGCGTGATGGCCGCGACCACGCCTACCGGCTGGCGTATGCAGACGGCGCGTGTATGCGGCGTTGCACCTGAGAACACGTCGCCGTCGGCGCGCTTGGCCTGTTCGGCGAACCACTCGATGAACGAGGCGCCGTACTGGATTTCGCCGCGGGACTCGAACAGCGCCTTGCCCTGCTCGGCGGTCATCAACACCGCGAGGTCCTCGGCCGCCTCGATCGTCAGTTCGTACCAGCGCCGCAGAATGCTTGCGCGTTCCTTGACCGTGGTTCGGCGCCATTCCCCGAAGGCGCGGTAGGCGGCCTCAATGGCGCGCCTCGTGTCGGACGCATTGGCCGTTCGGACATTCGCGATCGTCGCGCCGGTCGCGGGATTGCTTACGGTCAAGACCTCACGTGCTTCGCCGGACTCCCAGGCGCCGTCCACGTAGGACGTGGTTCTGAGCAGGAGCTGATCCTGGAGTGCGGGAACCTGTTGCATGAGCGACCGTATTCTAAAATACGGGGCCACGATGGACTTCACGAAGCGCCGCCAGTTTCTGAAAGGGGCCGGGATGGCCGCCGCCGGCGCGATGGCGGGCAGCGCCCTCCCGCTTGACCGCTGGTCGCGTTACGGCTTCATTTCCACGGCCTCCGCCCAAGGACTGCCATTGGAGGGCAAGGAAGGTCTGACGGTGCTGGGCGACCGCCCCCTGACTGCCGAGACTCCTGCACACCTGCTTGATGATGAGGTCACGCCGGTGGCGCGGCATTTCATCCGCAACAACGGCATCGTGCCGACGGACATGGACCCCGATGCCTGGACGCTCAGGATCGACGGTCTGGTGGAGCGTCCGATGACGCTCGGCATTGAAGAGTTGCGCCAACGGTTCGAGGTCGTGAGCTACCGGCTGGTCATCGAATGCGGCGGCAACGGCCGGGCGGGATTCGAACCGCCCGCGAGGGGCAACCAGTGGACCCATGGCGCGGTGGGGTGCTCCGAATGGACCGGTGTGCGCCTGGCCGATGTCCTGAAGGCCGCGGGCTTGAAGGAAACGGCAATCTACACGGCCCACGAGGGCGCCGACCTGCACCTGTCCGGAACGCCGGGCAAACTGCCGATTTCGCGCGGCGTGCCGCTGAAAAAGGCCATGGATCCCTACAACCTGATCGCGTTCGAAATGAACGGCGGCCCGCTGCATCCGATGAACGGGGCGCCGCTACGCCTCGTGATTCCAGGCTGGCCGGGCTCCTGTTCGCAGAAGTGGCTGACGCGGATCTGGCTGCGCGACGTGGTGCACGACGGGCCCAAGATGACAGGCTCCTCCTACCGTGTTCCGCCCTATCCGGTCGCGCCGGGCGAGTTTGTTCCGGAAGAGGACATGCGGATCATCCACGCGATGCCGGTCAAGTCGCTGATCACGAGACCGCAGAGCGGCCTGTCAATCGATACGCGCGAGCTTGAGGTGGCGGGCCACGCCTGGGCCGGCGACACCGAGGTGGCCCGGGTGGACGTGTCCACCGACTACGGCGCCACCTGGCAGGCGGCCGAACTGGCGCCGCCGCACAATCCGCACGCCTGGCAGCGGTTTTCCGTAAACGTTCGATTTTCGGAGCCGGGTTATTACCAGGTCTGGGCGCGCGCCACCGACGGCAACGGCGTGAGCCAGCCGTTCACGCCGCCCTGGAACCCCAAGGGCTATCTGAACAACTCATTGCACCAGGTTTCGGTGCGCGTCGCCTGACTGCAATGGCGGCGCGTAGTCCGGCGCGGGCCGCGCTCCCGATTGCCGTCATTGCCGCGCACCTGGGGATGATGGCCTGGGCGGACGGCGACTCGGAGACCGACCCGGAAAGCGAACAGGAACAGGCCCTGTTCCGCGGCATGCCGGATGATGACGGCCGGCTGCAGGTATTCGGCTTTTGCGGGTCCTGTCATACCATCGACCTGGTGCTGCAGCAGGGCCTGTCGCGCCCCGTGTGGGAACAGGTGCTGGTGGAAATGGTTCGGGACCACGAAATGGTCCCGCTGCAACCGGACGTCCGCGTGAAGGTGCTCGATTACCTCGAGGAGTACTACGGACCGGACCGCAAGGCCCAGGGCGGGGGTTAGAGGAGGTCGCGCAGGGCGGTCTTGACGACCTTGCCCATTGCGTTTCGAGGCAGGTCCCGCATGACCTTCAGGCGCCTGGGCACCTTGTATCCGGATATCCTCCCGGCGCACCATTCCTTCAGGCCGGCAAGATCAAGGCTTGCTCCATCCTTCAGCGTTACGGCGGCGGCCACGATCTCGCCCCAGGTAGCGTCGGGCAGGCCGATCACTGCGGCCTCCCCAATCGCCTCGTGGTCCAGCAGAACGCCTTCGATCTCCAGCGCCGACAGCTTGTAGCCTCCGGACTTGATGATGTCGATCGACGAGCGCCCCAGGATCCGATAGTAGCCGTCTTCGACGACGGCGACATCGCCGGTTCGGAACCAGCCGTCGTGAAAGCTGGCCCTATTGGCCCGTTCGTCGTCCCAGTAGCCCTGAAAGACGCCGTCGCTCCGGATGCGGATTTCTCCAGGCGTGGCGTCGTTCCGAACGGGCCGATGGTTATCGTCGAAAAGCTGCGCCGTGACCCCCGGGAGCACTTGGCCCACGAATCCGGCGCGCCGCTCGCCGTCGTAGGGATTGGAAATGGTCATACCGGTTTCCGTGGCGCCGTAACGTTCCAAAAGCGCCTGGCCGGTCAGCTGTTTCCATCGTTCAAAAACCCCGACCGGGCAAGCGGCCGAACCGGACACATTCAGCCGCATCCGGCCGAATCCGCGGCACACAGCCTTGCGCTGCAGCGTGGCAAGCGATTCGATGTGTTCGATCAGTTTCACATAAACCGTTGGCACCGCCATGAACACGGAAAAGGCCCCGCTGCCGGCCTGTTCACACAACCGGGCCACATCCAGCTTTGGGGAGGCATGCACGGTGGCGCCGCACCACAGTGCGCAACTCAAGACGTTGATGATGCCGTGCAGGTGATGCAGCGGCAGAAAAAGCGGAATGCTGTCTTCGCGCGTCCATCGCCAGGCATTTATCAGCGTGGTGACCTGCGTGTGAATCGCCTTGTGTGTAATCACCGCGCCTTTTGGCTTGCTGGTAGTGCCGCTGGTGAAAACGATCATCGCGGGCCTTGACCGTTCAACAGCCGGGAGCGGCTGCTGTTGCCGGCCTGGGCCCAACAAGTCATTCACTTCCAGCACTTCGATACCGAGCCGCCTGCATAGGGGGTCGGTGACAATCAGCTGCTGCCGACTCGCAATGACGCGCGTTACGCCTGCCTTTCTGAAGTGATACTCAATCTCCGGCGCCGTCGCGCCGACGTTTAGCGGCACTGCAATCCCCCCGGCTCTCCAGATACCGTGCAGCGCCGTGACATAGTTCCGGCCCGCCGGCATCAGAACTGCAACCCGCTCCCGATCAAGATCGTCCTTCTCACCCAGCAGGCCCCGCGCCAGCGCCTCAATACGCGAGTCGAGCGCCGCGTAGGAATACCGCGCAACTCCCTCGACCAGGGCGATCCCCATATTCCTCTTGTGCAGTGCAGGGAAAGCGGAGCTACTCATTTATCTTTCCTGGAATGCCCGATTTGGAGGGAATCTCGCAATACGCCCCGATACGCGGGAATATTTTTCTGTGCGAAAGTTTCCATTTCGCTATTATTCCCCCATGGCCACCGCCGCCTTCGACACCCTGCAGGCCGCCCGCGACATTGAAGCTTCCGGCCTGGATCGCGTCCAGGCCGAAGCGATCGCCCAGGCGATTCGCCGCCGCGGCGAAGACTTGGCGACAAGAGCGGATCTGGCCGCGCTCGAAGCGCGGCTCGCGGGGAAGTTCATGACAGAGATCGTGAAGGCCAAGAATTCGGTGCTGCTGGCCATTCTCGCTGCTGTCGGGATTCTCGCAGGCATCGGACTGATTGCCTAGCAATCCCGATCCTCCCCCCGGCTGGCCTACAATGTGCGCCTGATGCTGTCCACATTAGGGGAAATGATATGAAGCGGATGTTGTCGTTGGCTGTGGCTCTGGCGCTGTCGGCGGGCGGGTTTGCCTTGGGCGGGGCCCATGCCGACGAGCACCTCACGGGCGTTGCCAAGGAGCGCCATGATCTGATGGAGGGACTGGCCGGTGCGATCGGGCCGATGGCCGACATGGTCCGCGGCGTCCAGCCGTACGACGCCGACAGGATGCGCGAGCTGGCTGCAACGATCGCCAATTCGGGAGGCGATACGCTGACTTCCCTGTTCCCCGAGGGCAGCTACGATCCCGCCGGCGAAGCCCTGCCGGCGATCTGGAAGGACTGGGACCGATTCGTGACGCTGGCCGGCAACCTCGTCGACGCGGCCAACGCGATGGCGGCGGCCGCCGACAATCCTCCGGGGCCTCCGAGCGCCGGGCCGCCCGATCCCGCGGCCGGGGGTGGCGAACCCCAGGCCATGGATGCCGGCATGGCCCTGGTCCAGCTCGGCATGAGTTGCGGCGCCTGCCACGACGACTTCCGCAAGGAGGACGATAGCTGAGCGCGTGTCCGCGCTTTCTCCCGGCTAGGCGCCTGGCCCTGGGCGCCCTGGCCGTTCTCGCCGGCGGCATCGTTGCCGCGCAGGAGTCGGGTGAAGCGGTTTCCCGTGACTATTCGGGGCTGAGCGGCGACGCGAATCGCGGTTTCTACGTCGCACGGGTGGCCGGCTGCGTCACCTGTCACCGGGCCACCGACGAAAGCGGGTCGCTGTTTTCCGGAGGCCTGCAGATCGAGTCCAGGGCGGGCACCTACGTCGTTCCCAACATCACGCCGCACCCCGAGGACGGCATCGGCAGCTGGACTTTCGAGGATTTCGCGCGCTCGCTGACCGAAGGCCTGGATCCCGAAGGCAGGCATTATTTTCCGGTCTATCCCTACCCGTTCTACACGCACATGACGAGCCAGGACATCATGGACCTCTGGGAAGCGGTGAAGTCCGTTCCGCCTGTGGCGGGCCGCGCTCCCGGACACAGGCTCAGGCTGTTCTATCGAATGCGCGGCGCGGTCGGCGCCTGGAAGAACCGGTTTTTCGAGCGCGGTGAACTGGTCCCGGTTGAAGGCAAGTCGGAACAGTGGAGCCGCGGCCGTTACCTGGCCGCGGGCCCGGCGCACTGCGGCGCCTGCCACACGCCGCGCGGGGCCATGGGTGGGCGCGACCTGTCCCGCCGTTACCAGGGGGGCGTGGAGAAGGTCGGCTCAAACGGGCCGGACATCACGACCGCCACGCTCGAGGCGAACGGCTGGAACGAAGGCGACCTGGCATGGTCGCTGCGCAGTGGGATCATGCCGGACGGCGATGCCTTCGGCAGCTCCATGTCGGAACTGGTGCAACACGGAACGCGCTATATGAGCAACGCCGATCTCGCGGCGATCGCAAACTACTTCTTCGACCAGCCGCCGCCCGAGTAATTTCCCTGGGTGGGACGCCCTCTCTCCCAGGGTCAGTCGACAGCGCCGATCGTGCGTGCGAACAGCGTGTAGGGCCGCGGCTCGTCGCGCATGGCGGCGTGCCGCTCCTTCTGAGTGTCGCGGATGGACGGGTTGGACTCGACTCCGCAACCCTCGACGATGCGGTTCATGAAATTGAAGATCGCGCAGACCGAGATCGCGTGATACAGCGCCTCTTCGCTCCAGCCGGCGTCGAGGACCCGTTGCGCGTCGGCGTCGGTCAGCCGCGCAGGGGCCTCGGTGAGCTTGCGGACGTAATCGAGCACCGGCAGCATCTTCGGCTCCACTCCGGCGTCGGAAGGGTCGGCAAGCACGTTCTCGAGCAAGTCCGCGTCGATGCCGTGCAGCTCCGCGATGATGCTGTGGGCGCCATGGCAGTAGCTGCAAGCGTTGACCCCGGACACGTAGGCAGCGATGAATTCGCGCTCGCCCACGGTGAACGGCGACGGTCCGCGCAGCAGGTCGTCGGTGTATTCGCAAAGCGACTTCACGCCCAGCGGGAAGCGGCGGAATACATCGGCAAGGTCGGCCTTTTCGGGCAGCGAGGGCAGGCGAGCCACGGTTCCTACTCCGTGCCCGGTCCCGCCGGAGCGGACGCCGCCCCTTCCGTAAGCGACTTGAGGTCGCGCAGGATGTCGTGGGTGAAGCGCTCGCGCCGCGCCCTAAGGGCCTTCGCCCGCTCCGCGTCGGGCCGGTACCCATCCAGGGCGGCAGCGGTCACTATGCCCTGGCGGGCGAGCAGGTCCTCCAGCGCATACATGCGGTCCATGCTCATCCAGAGCTGGGCGCTCAGTTCCAGGATCATGTTCATCATCGCATCCTGCACCGGGTCGTTGAAATAGACCGGGTAGTCGCCGACCAGCGGCGCACCGCCTTCCGGCGTCTGCCCTGAGGGGCCTTTGCTCACCGGACCTAGCCGGGCAGGGTCGCGTACCAGACCTGGGTCGTGCCCAGGTGCTTGCCGGGCGCCGCCTCGGCGAAGCCGAATTCCTTCAGCAGTCCGTCGAAATCCGTATAGCAGAAGTCGTCGCCGTACGCTTCGCCGTTGTGACGCGAGTCGAAATGGCGGTGGTAAAGCTGGGCCGGCGTCATGCCGCTGGCCATCATGAAGTCGTAGACCGCGAACATCCCGCCCGGACGCAGCACCCGGTTCACTTCGGCCAGGGTCTCGCGAATGATCCGCATAGGAATCTCGTGGAACAGGATGAAGGAGAAGACCATGTCGAAGCTGTCGTCGTCATAGCCGGTGTTCTCGACCAGCCGCTGGGCAAAGCACACGTCGATGCCCAGCTCCACGGCGCGGTGGTGGGCGCAGCGCAGCATCGGCTCGGAGTGGTCGATGCCGGTTACGTCCGCCTGCGGAAATCTCTGCTTCAAGGCGGTGGTGCTTTGCCCGACCGAGCAGGCCAGGTCGAGAATCCGCTCGACGCGGCCGTCCGCCGGCAGCGGCAGATGATTGTTCACCAGCGAGGCGTGCAACTGGTCCTTGTCGTTGTCGCCGACGAAGAATACTTTTGTCCCGTAGTGGTAGCGGAATCCCGCCAGCGGATCCTTGTGGTATCCGTCGGGCTGCAGGTGAAAGTGCACGTTGGCATATTCCGGCTGCTCGAAGTCCGGATTCAGCTCCAGTTGGGCCGGTCCGCGGCCCTCGGCGGCCTCAAGCCGGTCGAGGTGAATGTCGCGGCGCGCATCCAGCGAGCTTACGATGCGCCGCCACTTCATTTCCTGCTGCGAGCGCATCAGGCGGTCGCGCACCCGGGCGACCGGCATGTCGCCGGCGATCTCACGCACTTTTTCGAGGCGTTCTTCGGGCGGTTCGGAGGTGTCCTCAAGGTGCCCCGTGCGGGTCGCGAGTTGCTGGTCGAATTGCATGCCGTCCAGCACGAAGGACCGCAGGCTTTCCACGAAATCCAGGTAACTTTCGTCCTCGCGGCTGGCAAGTTCCGGCAGGATGGTAGCGTTTTGCCGCTTCAGCGCCTGGCTTGTATCTACTTGCATCAAAGGCATGGTTCCTCTCCCCGGGGCGCTATTGAGCCGCCATTCCCCCGTCTATGGACAGCTCGGCTCCCGTAATGTGGCGGGAATCGTCGCTGGACAGGTAGCAGACCAGATCGCCGACATCGCGCGGATGCCCGATCTTGTGCATCGGCACGGTGGCTTCCATCTTGGGACGCAACTCCTCCACGCGTCCCTTCAGCACGCGTTCCACGCTTTCCGTCCAGACGAGACCCGGATGCACCGAGTTTACCCGTATCCCGGTGCCCAGGGCGGCAGCCTCGGCGGCAACGACCTTGGTCAGGGCGGTCAGCGCGCCCTTGGCCGAAGTGTAGGCGGTGCCGTGCGGGAAGCCGCGCAGTCCCGCCCGCGACGACATGACGATGATGCTTCCCCCAGGCGCCATCAGCGGCAGGCCGTCGCGCAGGCCGATGAACTGGCCTTCCACGTTGACCTTGTAAAGAAAATCCAGGTCCTCGGGCGTAACGTCCTCCAGCGGCCCCAGCTTTGCGTCGCCGGCATTGCTGAACAGCACGTCCATTGCGCCCCAGACCTCGCGCACCCGGTCATACAGTCGCGTCCAGTCCGCTTCCAGAGTCACGTCCTGTCGTATGAATTCGATCTCGGCTTCGGGCGCCACCTCCCGGACCATGCGCAGGGTCTCGGCCGCTCCCTCCTCGTTGCGGCCGGTAAAGATCAGACGCGCGCCTTCCTCGGCCATGTGCATGGCGCAGCCGCGCCCGATTCCGGAAGTGGCGCCGGTAATCAGCACCCGCTTGCCGGCCAGCCGGCCGGGTTCGCCGTGCCCGGCCGTGTCGTTCAGGAAATCCATAGGCCTCCGTCCAGCATGACGGCCGAGCCGTGCGTATAGGTGGCGCCGTCGCCCGCCAGCTGCACGACCAGGGCCGCGACTTCCCCGACGCTGATCCCGCCGTCAAGCAACGGGTTTCCGCCGTTCGGCAGGTCCGGGCCGCCTTCGTAGTGCCCGGTCAACACGGTGTGTATGTGAATGCCGTCGCCCGCCTCGGCGCAGGCCAGCGCCGCGGACTTGCTGAGCGACCGGATGCCGCCGGCGCTGGCGGCATAGGCGGCGGTGCCCGCCAGCGCGCGGTCCGCGAAGACCGAACTCATGTTGATGATCGCGCCCTTGCGTCCCGCCGCCCGCAAGCGCACCACGGCCGTCTGCGTTCCGAAAAAGGCGGCGGTCAGGTTGCTTTGCAGCGCCTGACTGAACTGCTCGAGCGAAGTCTCGGCCAGGGCGCCGGCATGGTGCGCGTAACAACCGTTCACCAAAACGTCGGGCAGCCGCGACTCCGATTCCAGGCGGTCGTAAAGTTCCGGCCAGGCGCGCGGGTCGGCGCGATTGTGCGCCACCAGGTGCGCCCCGGTTCCCGCCAGTGCCGATTCGGCGGCGTCCCTTGAGCCGGGATCGTGGGCGACCAGAACGGCCTCGGCGCCACAATCCATTGCACGGCGCGCCACGGCGGAAGACACTACCGGCCCCGCGCCGCTGACGAGCATGATCTTGTTGGCGAGCCGCTCGGACATTGCCGGCCGATTCTACAGGACGCCCGTTCCCCACTCCTCCGCGTGCGACGCCGGCTAAAAGGTGAAATAATCGGGTTCCCCGGTATCCGAACAGCATCCATGAAACAGTCGGCAGGATTTGTCACATTCGTGTTCCTGGCCGTGCTCTGCCTGGCGCCGTGCGCACCGGGTCAGGAACAGGAGGAGGTGCTGACCAACGCGGACATCATCGCGCTCACCGAAGCTGGAGTTCCTGCCGAGGTGATCCTGATCAAGATCGAATCCACCCGCTCGGACTTCGATACCACCGTGGAGCAACTCATCATGCTCTCCAGGGCCGGAGTGGATGCAAGCGTCGTGGCGGCCATGACAAGAAAGAGCACAACTGAAGCGCCGACGGCGGCTGCGGAGCCGAAACCGGCGTCGCAACCGCAGCCGGTAACGGAGCCATCCGCTTCAGCGGAAGCGGCAGGGCAGCCATCGACCGATCCGCCTCCGGCGCCCGGGCCCGCAACCCCGGTCGCGGCGGAACCGCGGCCGCAGCGCACAGCTTCGGCGCAGCCGCGGGGCGAAGCGCGTCCGTCCGTATTGCCCTCCGTCTCGGCGGCGCCTTTCCAGCCGGGAAGCACGTTCGCCGACGTGCTGACTTCGGGGGATTCGGGGCCGGAGATGGTAGTCATACCGGCCGGGCGCTTCCGCATGGGTTGCGTTACCCGCAGCGGCTGTTTCCCGGATGAACGCCCGGTGCACCGGGTCTTCTTTGACGACCCCATTGCCGTTTCGCGCTACGCGGTCACGTTTGAGGATTATGACCGTTTCTCCGGTTCGAACCGTCCGGCAGACGAAGGCTGGGGACGGGAGCGCCGACCGGTAATCAACGTAAGCTGGGATGACGCGGTTCGGTACGCGCAATGGCTGTCGCGGGAAACCGGCGAAAACTATCGGCTCCTGAGCGAGGCGGAATGGGAATATGCCGCACGCGCCGGCTCGGAAGGGAAATACCATTTCGGCAACGACAGCACCCAGTTGTGCCGGTACGCGAATCACGCGGACGCGGAAACGGACTACGAATGGCGCAACAGCTTCTGTTCCGACGGCGTAGGCAGGAAAACAGCCGTCGTGGGGAGCTATTTGCCCAACGGGTTCGGCCTTTATGACATGCACGGCAACGTCTGGGAATGGGTTCAGGATTGCTGGAACGATCACTATCGGCGCGCACCCAGGGACGGCGCCGCCCGGCTGGAGGGCGACTGCTCGATGCGCGTGCTGCGGGGCGGCGCATTCGCCTATGAACCCGAGTCCCTTCGCGCTGCTTTTCGGACGCCCTTGTCCAGCCGGGGGCGCAGCAACGACATCGGATTTCGCGTTGCCCGCACGCTGACGCCCTGACGCGCCGCGGCCGGTCCGCAAGGACCGCGAAACGGGCTTGAAATCCCGGCCTGAAATCCCCATTTCCAGAGCAGAAGAGGCTCCCGCAATGAAGGGAGCGAACAAGTAAGAGCCAAAAGAGGAGCAGAGCAATGAGAAGCCTTGTTGTAAGAACCCGTCCGCGGACTTTTGTCACGCCGTGGACCCTCGATTCCATGCACCGGCAACTGGAGAACTGGATGGACCGGGCATTCAGCGTTTCGAACGGCGAAAGCCTGGAGCGGGGCCTGACGCTCACGCCGAGAATGGACATCGCGGAAACAGAAAAGGGCTACGAACTGAGCGCGGACCTGCCCGGACTGCGGGACAAGGACGTGGACATTTCCGTATCCAACGATGTCCTGACGATCACCGGCGAGCGCAGTTACGAGCAGGAGAGTGACGGGCGCAGCGTTTACCTGAGCGAACGCGGTTTCGGCGCCTTCAAGCGTTCCTTCAGCCTGCCGGACGACGTGGACCAGGACCAGATCCAGGCCCGCCTGAAGAACGGAGTGCTGGCGATCTTGCTGCCGAAAACCGAAGAGGTCGAGCCGCCGTCACGCCAGATCAAGGTCAATACGAGCTGACCCTACCCCCAAACCCTGCCGGCCCGCCTGAGCCCTCCCAGCAAGGCGGTCGGCAGGTACTCAAACCCTGCCGGCCCGCCTGAGCCCTCCCGGCAAGGCGGTCGGCAGGTTCTCATGCCACAATCGCGCCATGCGCGCGATGATTCTCAGCAGTCCGCGCGGCGGCCTGCGTTCCGAAACACTGGACCTGCCGGCGCCTGCCGCAGGCGAGGTACGGGGCCGCGTTCTGGCCTGCGGCGTTTGCCGCACCGACCTGCACCTCGTCGACGGCGAACTGCCCGACACAAGCTTCCCGATCGTCCCGGGACACGAGGCGGTGGCGATAGCCGAAGAAGTGGGAAGCAGTGTCGAACGTGTCCGGCCCGGGCAGCGTTTCGGCGTGCCGTGGTTGGGCTGGACATGCGGTGAGTGCCGCTATTGCCGCGAAGGCCGGGAAAACCTTTGCGGGAGCGCGCAGTTCACCGGTTTTCACCGCCACGGCGGCTATGCGGAGGGCATCCTCGCCGATGCACGCTACTGCGTACCGATCCCGGAGAGTTACTCCGACGAACATGCCGCTCCGTTGCTGTGCGCCGGCCTGATCGGCTATCGCAGCTGGAAGCTGGCCGGGACGGCCGACCGCCTCGGAATTTACGGGTTCGGTGCGGCGGCCCACATCGTCGCGCAGGTGGCGCTGGCGCGGAACCAGGAAGTCTATGCCTTTGTCCGTCCCGGAGACCGGCAGGGCGAAGCGTTCGCCCGCGAACTCGGCGCGGTGTGGGCCGGACCTTCGGACCGGCATCCGCCCCGGAAACTCGACGCGGCGCTGATCTTCGCGCCGGTGGGCGGCCTGGTTCCCGCGGCCCTCTCGGCGGTTCGCAAGGGCGGAACCGTAGTGTGCGGCGGAATCCACATGAGCGAGATTCCGGCATTTCCCTACGAACTGCTGTGGGGCGAGCGCGTGTTGCGTTCGGTAGCCAACCTGACCCGCGCCGACGCCGACGAGTTCATGTCGCTGGCCGCGGCGATGCCGATCAGCACGAGCGTGAGGAACTATCCCCTCGCGGAAGCCAACGCGGCCCTGGCGGACCTTCGCGGCGGCCGCCTGAACGGCGCCGCGGTCCTCATCCCCTAGTGCAGTAACGCTCAGCCGGGCGGCGGGTGGGCGTCCCTCCAGGCCTCGGCGATCTGCAATCGGGTGGCAGCCCATACGCCGGGCCGCGTGACGGCCCGCGCAAGGAAGGAATCGAAGGCCGCGGCCCGTCCGGGGCGCCCGGCAATGCGAGCATGGATCCCCACCGACATCATCCTGGGTTCGCTGCGGCTCTCCTTCAGAAGCAGGTCGAGGCTGTCGTTCAGGTAATCGAGCCAGGCCCGCGCCGTGTAGGCAGGCGCATTCCACATCTTCATGTCGTTGGTGTCCAGCGCATAGGGCAACACAAGCAATGGCTGTGGTCCGTCAACGTCCCACCAGGGCAGGTCGTCGCTGAAATCGTCCATGTGATAGCCGTAGCCCTCCTCGGCGAGAAGCCGCCGCGTGTTTTCCGTAAACAGGTAGCGCGACAGCCAGCCCTGCGGACGGCGACCGACGGAGGACTCGATGCTGTCGGCGGCCTTGCGGATGAATTCGCGCTCCTCGGCTTCCTCCATGCGGTGCTGGAAGGCCCAGCGAAACCCGTGCGCGCAGACCTCGTGATGGCTTTGCGCCAGTTTCTCTGCGAGCCGCGGTGCGCGCTCGAGCGCCAGCGCCGCGGCCGCCACCGTGCATGGGACGCCGTAGCGGTCCATGATGTCGAGCAGGCGGGGCGCTCCCGCCCGCACGCCGTAGCGGTAGTTGCTCTCGTTGGGCAGATTGCGGCTTGAGCCGCGCAGTGCAATGCCGAGCTCATCCACTGGGTCCGGGCGCGGATCGCCGTCCCTGGGGCTGGCCTCGGCGCCCTCCTCGATGTTGAGCACGACCGAAAGTGCAAGGCCGGCGCCGCCCGGCCAGCGAAAGCCCGTATTCATGTCCTGCGCGACTCCTTCTTGCCGGAGAAACTCCGCCGCACGGCTTCCCAGTGCGCGGGATCGGTCCAGGCGTTGGCCATGTGCTGCTCTTCGGCCTCGGACAGAGCCTCCTGCATGCTTCTGCGCATCACGACCGCCAGTGCTTTCTGTCCGCGCAGCACCGCGCGGCTGCGCTCCGTCATCGCGGCGCTCCAGGCCTGCCCCAATTCGTCCACGCCCTGTCCTTCGTCGCACACTTCGTCCAGGAGACCCGCCTGAAGCGCTTCGCCGGCGCCCAGCCGCTTCGCCTTGAGCAACAGCATCATGCCTCTCGCGCTGCCGCAGCGTGCCAGGACGTCCGCGGCCCCGCCCCATGCGGTCATGAGGTTGAGCCGCGCCTGCAGAAAGCCCAGTCGCGCATGCCTGGCGGCCAGACACCAGTCGCAGGCCAGAGCCAGTTCGGCGCCGCCTCCCAGCGCGTCACCGTTCAGCGCCGCGGCCACCGGCACCGGAAAATAGCGCACCGCATCCAGCGCCCGGCGCCCGATACGGGAGATTTCGCGGGCGTCCTCCAGCGACCGCATCGAGTCGAGTTCGTGCAGATCGCCCCCGGCGCAAAACGACTTGTCGCCGGCGCCGGTCACGATTACGCACTTGAGCGTCGCGTCCCGTGCGTAGCTTTCGAGCGTTTCTCGTAATTGCTCCAGCAGCGCGAAGCTCAGTGCGTTGTGCTGCCGCGGGCGATTGAGCGTCAGGCGCAGCAGGCCACCCTCGCATTCTTGCACCAGAAGCATTTCGGTTGACACGATTCGGTGTGCTAGCGGCTCAGTCGCACCAGGGGGCGGAGATACCGCAGGCGCTCCAGCGGGTCCTCAAGCTCCAGGCAATGCTGCTTGTGCTCCAGGCCGATGGGCAGAATCTCGGCAAGCCGCAGACTGACCCAGCTGGCGTCGTCGAATCGGGTTTCGATGCCCTGGTACAGGCGGTCCAGCTTCTGAATCAGGTGCTGCAGCGCGGAACTCATGGAAACGAACTCCGGCGGCAGGGGAACCCGGGGTTCCGGCGGGAGTTCCTCGATGTCGCCGACCCGCAATCCATCTGGCTGCCGGGCCGTCGCGTGGAGCTGGAACCTGAGCGAGCCGATGGCCAGTATACCCAGCAGGCCGCCGTCGCTCTGGAACCAGTCGGCAATGATTGCAAGCGTTCCTATCCTGCAAAGCTGCGTCTCCGAAGACGACTTGCCGTTTTCCTCGATCCGGATTACGCCAAACGGTTCGTCGTCGCGCATACACCTTCCGACCATGTCCACGTAACGGGGCTCGAACACCCGCAAGGGCAGCGGGCCTTCCGGAAAAAGGACCGTGGGCAGGGGAAACAGCGGGGTGCCGGTGCGCATGCGCCAATAATATGCCGACCGGCTCCGGAAACACCCGTTCGGCGTTTATCGGAAACGGCCTGCGTGATAAACTTCCGGCCTTTCGTGGAAGCTTCCGGCGGCCAGTTCAAACCGCCTTGACTCAGGTCCTGATCCGTCACCGCTTTGCCATCCAGCTTTTCCCTCTCCCGGCCGCTACGAAGGAGCATTTCATGCTGATGGGTCCGCCTCCCTGCGATTTCGGCGTCCCCGCGCCGCGTTTTAACCTGCCGGACCCGTCCGGGCGCGAGTTCAGTCTCGAGGACTGCGCCGGCGAGAACGGCACGCTGGTGATGTTCATCTGCAATCATTGCCCGTACGTGCAGGCCATCCTCGGCAAACTGTCGCGCGACACCGCCGAGTTGCGCGAGCATGGCATCGGCAGCGTCGCGATCATGCCCAATGACGTGGTTCGCTATCCGGCGGATTCTCCGCCGCGAATGGCCGCCCTTGCCGAGCAGGCCGGCTTCGATTTTCCGTATCTCTATGACGAATCGCAGGAAGTGGCGAGCAGCTACGGTGCGGTATGCACGCCGGACTTCTTCGGCTACAACGCCGATCTTGAACTGCAGTACCGCGGGCGGCTGGATTCCAGCACGTCGCGCGCCGGTCCCCCGGACGCGCCGCGCGAACTGTTCGATGCCATGGTCCAAATCGCAAGGACGGGACAGGGCCCGCGCAGCCAGAATTCCAGCCAGGGCTGCTCCATCAAGTGGCGCGGCCAGTGACACCCGGCGCGCGCCGGGAGCGCGCAAACGCCCTGCGCGCACTGGCCATGGACGCCGTGCAGCGCGCCAACTCCGGCCATCCCGGCATGCCCATGGGCATGGCGGACATTGCGGAGTTGCTGTACTCGGACTACCTGAAGGTGGCGCCGAGGCAGCCTCACTGGGTGGACCGCGACCGGCTGGTACTGTCCAACGGGCACGGTTCCATGCTTTTGTACGGCGCCGCGCACCTGGCCGGCTACGCCCTGGACATCGACCAGCTCAAGGCCTTCCGACAGCTTGGCTCGCACACGGCCGGCCACCCGGAACTCAACGTCGAGATCGGCATCGAGACCACGACGGGGCCACTGGGTCAGGGTCTGGCCAACGCGGTGGGAATGGCGCTTGCCGAACGGTTGCTGGCATCCGAATTCAACCGCCCGGAGCATGAAATCGTCGACCACAGGACCTGGGTTCTGCTGGGCGACGGCTGCCTGATGGAAGGCATCTCGCACGAGGCCTGTTCGCTGGCGGGCGTGCTGGGCCTGGGCAAGCTGATCTGCATATACGACGACAACGGCATTTCGATCGACGGGGAAGTGAACGGGTGGTTCCGCGACGATACGCCCGGCAGGTTCGAGGCCTACGGCTGGCACGTGGTTCGCGATGTCGACGGCCATGATCCGGAGGCACTGCGCGGGGCGCTGGACCAAGCGTGTGCGGACGCGAACCGGCCCAGCCTGGTGTGCGCCCGGACCGTTATCGGTTTCGGGGCGCCCAACAAGCAGGGCACGGCGGATACGCATGGCGCACCTCTGGGGGAGGCCGAGATCGAGGCCGCGCGCAAGGAGCTGAACTGGCCGCATGCGCCGTTCGAGGTGCCGGAAGACATCCGCCGCGGCTGGAACATTAGCGATCGCGGCGAGCGGCGGGTGGTTGGCTGGAACGAGAAATTTGCCGCCTATCGCGCGGCTTTTCCGGCGGAGGCCGCGGAGTTCGAGCGGCGCATGGACGGCCGCCTGCCGGACGACTGGCAGGCGTCGGCGGCACGGGCGATCGGGAACATCGCGGCGGAGCACAAGACCCAGGCCACGCGCAAGGCGTCGCTGGGGGCCCTGGAGGCGTTCGCGCCGATGCTGCCGGAAATGGTGGGCGGTTCGGCGGACCTGACCGGGTCCAACTGCACGCGCCATTCCGGGTCCGTGGACATCACGGCCGAAGGCGGCGGCAACTACGTCTACTTCGGCGTTCGCGAGTTCGCGATGGGCGCCATGCTCAACGGCCTGGCGCTGCACGGAGGCTTCATACCGTACGGCGGCACCTTTCTTACGTTTTCCGATTACCAGCGCAACGCCATCCGCATGGCCGCGCTGATGCGCCAGCCCTGCATATTCGTTTTCACGCACGATTCGATCGGCCTGGGCGAAGACGGTCCTACGCACCAGCCGATCGAGCACCTGGAATCGCTGCGCATCATTCCCAACATGCGCGTATGGCGGCCGTGCGACTCGGTAGAGACGGCGGTGGCCTGGCGCGCGGCGATCGAGCGCCGCGACGGCCCAACGAGCCTGGTGCTTACGCGCCAGGGGCTGCCGGCCCAGAAGCGCAGCGACGAGCAGCTGGCCCAGGTGGCCCGCGGCGGTTACGTGCTGCAGCGGGAAGCGGCGGCCGCGCCCGACGTGCTGCTGGTCGCGACCGGCTCGGAAGTGCAGCTGGCGATGGCCGCGGCAGCCGAACTTCAGGGCGAGGGCATTGCCGCTCGGGTGGTTTCCATGCCTTGCGTCTACGTGTTCATGCAGCAGGACCCCGGCTACCGCGAGTCGGTGCTGCCGGAAGCCGTGAGGGCGCGGGTGGCGGTCGAAGCGGGCGTTCCCCGAGGCTGGCCCGGCATTACCGGCCCCAACGGACGCGTGCTGGGAATTAGCCGCTACGGCGCATCGGCGCCGGGCGGCGAGTTGTTCGAACATTATGGATTCACCGCGGAAGCGGTGGCGGCATTGGCCCGCGAGTCCGTCGCCGAAGTGCGCGGACTTGCTTCAAGATGAGGTAGGGAAGTGGCGGCAAGAATTGCAATCAACGGGTATGGACGAATCGGGCGCTGCATCCTCCGCGCGCTTTACGAAGAAGGGAAGCGAGGCGCGATGCAGGTCGTCGCCATCAATGACCTGGGCGATACCCATACCAATGCGCACCTGACGCGCTACGACACCGCTCACGGGCGTTTCGGCCCGGGGGTCGCGATGGAGGGCGACGACATGCTGGTGGACGGAGATCGCATCCGGGTGCTGGCGGAGCGCGATCCGGCGCAGTTGCCCTGGGCGGAGCTCGGCGTGGACGTGGTGCTGGAATGCACCGGACTGTTCCGCTCGCGAGACAAGGCCGGAATGCATCTGAGCGCCGGGGCCGGACGGGTGGTGATTTCCGCTCCCGCGGGCAGGGATGTGGACGCCACGGTGGTTTACGGCGTCAACCACCAGGTGCTGCGCTCGAGCCACACGATCGTTTCCAACGCTTCCTGCACCACCAACTGCCTTGCGCCCATGGCCAAGGTGCTGCACGCGGCGGTGGGCATCGAGCAGGGCATCATGAACACCATTCACAGCTACACCAACGACCAGGTCCTGACCGACGTCTATCACAAGGACCTGCGGCGCGCCCGGTCGGCCACCCAGTCGATGATTCCGACCAAGACCGGGGCCGCGGCCGCCGTGGGGCTGGTGCTGCCGGAACTGGACGGCCGGCTGGACGGCTTTTCGGTACGCGTTCCCACGATCAACGTGTCCCTGGTCGATCTCACGTTCCGCGCCTCGCGGGCAACCACGGTGGACGAAATCGACGCCGCCATGAAGGCCGCCGCCGACGGCGAGTTGAGCGGCGTGCTGGCCTTCAGCGACGAGCCCCTGGTTTCCACCGATTTCAACCACTGCCCCTATTCGTCGGTCTACGACGCCGGCATGACCAAGGTGCTGGGCGATGACCTGGTCAAGGTGTGCTCCTGGTACGACAACGAATGGGGATTCGCCAACCGCATGCTGGACACCACGCTGGCCCTGCTCGAAGCACCCTGATGACCGTTCCCGCGCTGAGTTCCGCCGTCGTCACCGGACGGCGGGTCATGATTCGCGCGGATCTGAACGTCCCGATCGAAAAGGGCCGGGTTGCCAACGATCAGCGCATCCGGGCGGCGCTGCCGGCAATTCGCCATTGCCTGGATCGCGGCGCGGCGGTAATCGTGCTATCGCACCTGGGACGCCCGCCGCAAGGGACGTTCGATGCCCGGTATTCGCTGGCCCCCGTCGCTGAGGCGCTGAGCCGGGCCCTGGGCGTGCCCGTGCCGCTCCAGCACGACTGGCTGGACGGCGTGGACGTTTCCGGCGGACAGGCGGTCCTGTGCGAGAACGTGCGCTTCAACGCCGGGGAGAAGGACAACTCCGCGGAACTCGGAAAGCGCATGGCGGCGCTGTGCGACCTGTTCGTGATGGATGCCTTCGGCAGCGCCCACAGGGCCCAGGCCAGCGTTCATGCGGTCGCGCGGGCAGCGCCGGAAGCCTGCGCGGGGCCGCTTCTGCTGGCCGAACTGAAGGCCTTGCAGGCGGCGTTTTCGGATCCTCCCCGGCCGCTGACGGCAATCGCCGGCGGCGCCAAGATCTCCGGCAAGCTCGGTGTGCTGCGGTCGCTTGCCTCGCAGGCCGACGTGCTGATCCCGGGCGGCGGAATCGCCAATACCCTGCTGGGCGCGACCGGCGTGGAGCTGGGGGCGTCGCTTGCCGAGCCGGAAATGTTTGCCGAGGCGCGGCAGGTGCTGTCGGGCCGCGCCGAGGTGCTGTTGCCGGTGGACGCCGTGCTGGCGCTTTCGCCGGAATCGCCCCGGCGCGCCCGCATCGCACCGGTCGAAGATGTAAGGCCGGGCGAAATGATCCTGGACATCGGGCCGCGAACGGCGGAGATTTTTGCAAAGGCGATTGCCGGCGCCGGCGCCATCGTCTGGAACGGCCCGCTGGGGCTGTTCGAGGTCGAGGCGTTTGCCGGCGGCACCCGCACGGTGGCGGAAGCGGTGGCCGCCAGTCCCGCTTTCCGCGTTGCCGGGGGAGGCGACACCTTGCGCGCCCTGGACGAGTTCGGGTTGGCTTCGGAACTCGATCATCTGTGCACGGGCGGCGGCGCGATGCTGGCCTGGCTCGAGGGGCGCGAACTGCCCGGCGTATCCGTTCTCGAAACGCGCTAACGCCCTTTCTTCGCGCTCCTCGTTCGTTCTTCCTCGCCCTTCGGTCGTCCCCCTCCTCGTTGGAGACGCCATCCTGGCTCGATTCTCGCTGTCCCTGCTCCAACGCTCCCACGAGGAGGGGGACGACCGAAGGGCTTTAGCTGGCGCGGTAAGGGGGCGAAGAACGGGTGATGAAGCATGTCACGCCTGTATGATGCTGCGTTGATGCGGCGCACGAAAATCATCGCGACCCTGGGTCCCGCGACCGACCGCCCGGAAGTCCTTCGCGGCGTTCTGGAAAACGGCGCCGACGCCCTGCGGCTCAATTTTTCGCACGGCGACTGGGATGTCCGCTACCGGCGCATTGCCGAGGCGCGCGCGGCCGCCGAGGAACTGGGCCGTTGCGTGGCCCTGCTGGGCGACCTTCAGGGCCCGAAGATCCGCATCGCCAGATTCGCAGACGGTCCGGTGCGACTGGAAGACGGCGCCGAGTTCTTTTTCGATCCGGCGCTGGATCCCGACGCAGGCGACGTACATGGCGTCGGGCTGAATTTCACCACGCTCGGCGAGGACGTCGTCCCCGGTGACACGCTGTTGCTGGACGACGGCAATGTGGAACTCAGGGTCGAGGAGACCCGCGGATCCAGAGTGCACTGCAGCGTGGTCCACGGCGGCGTGGTTTCGGATCACAAGGGCGTGAACAAGCGGGGCGGGGGGCTGCTGGCGGTGCCCGCGCTCACCGAGGAAGACCGGCGGGACCTGAAGCTTGCGGCCGAAGCCGAACTCGACTGGATCGCCGTTTCCTTCGTCCGCGACGGTGCCGATATCGAGACCGCGCGCCGGCTGATCAGGGAAGCGGGAGGTTCCGCCCACATCGTCGCCAAGATCGAGCGGTCGGAGGCTCTGGACAACCTCGACGAAATCGTGGATGCCGCCGACGCCGTGATGGTGGCGCGCGGTGACCTGGGGATAGAGACCGGTTACGAGGGCCTGATCGGCCAGCAGAAGTCGATTATCCGCCGCGCGCGGCACCGCCACCGGGTCGTGATAACCGCCACGCAGATGATGGAGTCGATGATCGACCGGCCGATGCCGACCCGGGCGGAAGTTTCCGACGTTTCCAATGCGGTCATGGACGGCACCGACGCCGTGATGCTGTCGGCGGAAAGCGCGGTGGGCGAGTACGCGGCCGAGGCCGTTGCCGCCATGGCCTCCATCTGCGAGGGCGCCGAAGCCTGGATGCCGGGCCGCATGGAAACCAGCCCGGTCACCGAAGGCGCATTCGAACGAGTGGACGAGGGTATAGCCAAGGCCGCGATGTACGCCGCCAACCACATGGACGTTCGGGCGATTGCGGCGCTGACCGAATCCGGCGCGACGGCGCTGTGGATGTCGCGCATCCGCTCCGATATCCCCATTTTCGCGTTGACCCGCCATTCCGGCACGCAGCGAAGGGTCACGCTCTATCGCGGAGTGGTCCCGGTGGCCTTCGACGTGACCGAGACCCAGCCGGACAAGCTCTTTCGCGCCGTATTCGAGCGGCTGCGGGAAGCGGGCGGGCTTGAGGCCCGCGACCTGGTGATCATCACGAAGGGCGCGATTACCGGCGTCTCCGGCCACACCGATTCGATGACCGTGCTTCCCATAGAAGACTGATTTTCCTGCCGCGTTGCGTCGATTTGCCGCCGAACGCCGCATCGGGAAGTCCGGTAGAATGTCGCCCGTCATGAACGAGACAGGCGATCAGAGATGCTTGAGCATGCGCGCGACTCCTCTCCGCGCGAAGCCTTGCGCGCCCTGCTGGCGGCGGACACCGAGCCGCGCCTGCGCCGTCTCGTACACGCGCTGAGTCCGCGCGAAGCCGCAATACTCATCGAGTCGCTGCCCCCGGGTCGGCGCGAACTCGCCTGGGAACTGGTCGACGAGGAGGACGAGGGTGAAATCCTGGTCGAGCTTAACGACGAGGTGCGCGCCCAGATCATGGAAGGCATGGAGTCCGCCGCGCTGGTGGATGCCGCCGAGGGATTGCCGCTGGACGATCTTGCGGACCTCGTCGCCGACCTTCCCGACGACATCACCGAGCGCATCATCCGGTCGCTTGACGAAGACGAGCGGGAACTTCTGCAATCGGTCCTTGTTTTCCCGCCGGATTCGGCCGGCGGCCTCATGGCGCCGGAAGTCGTCTCGGTTCGCCCGGACATGACCCTGGAAGGAGTGCTGGGCTACCTTCGCTCGCACCCCGAACTTCCCGAAGACCTGTATTGCGTGTATGTGGTTGACCGAAGGAACCGCTACCGGGGCGTATTGCAGGTGCGCGACCTTCTCGGTGGCGCGGCGGATGCCAGGGTCAGCCAGTTCATGGATACCGAGGCGCGTCCCATCCATTGCAATACCAGCGCGTCGGACGTCATTCAGCAGTTCCAGAACATCGACAGTTCAGTGGCCGCGGTCGTGGGCGACGACGGCAGGCTGGTGGGACAGATCACCGCCGATGACGTCGTGGACGCCCTGCAGGAACAGACCGATCACGAGATCCTGGGTTCCGTCGGCCTGGACGAGGACGACGACATGTTTGCTCCGGTGGCGGTCAGCACCGGCCGCCGCACGCTCTGGCTCGGTCTCAACCTGGTGACCGCCCTGGTCGCGGCCGGCGTGGTGGCCTGGTTCAAGCCGGCCGTGGAGCGCGTGGCGTTGCTCGCGGTCCTGCTGCCGGTCGTTGCCAGCATGGGCGGCATCGCCGGGAGCCAGACGCTCACGCTCATGGTGCGCGGCCTGTCGCAGGGGCGGGTTCAGAATTCCAACCTGCGCTGGCTGCTCTGGAAGGAGATCGCGGTCGGTTTGCTGAACGGTCTGGGCTGGGCGCTGGTGGTTGCGCTGGTCACCCTGGGTGTGTTCAGCAACCTGGAGGTGGCGCTCATCGCCGGCGCGGCGATCGCGATCAACCTGCTGGCGGCGGCGGCGTCTGGCGTGCTGGTGCCGCTGATTCTGCGGCGCATCAACATCGACCCGGCGCTGGCGGGCGGGGTCGTGCTGACGACGATTACCGACGTGGTCGGGTTCGCCGCCTTCCTCGGCCTCGCGACCATGCTCCTCCTCTAGCGCCTGGTGCGCTGGCTGAAGCCCTTCCGTCGTCTCCCTCCTCGTGGGAGCGTTGGAGCAGGGACAGCGAGAATCGAGCCAGGATGGCGTCTCGCACGAGGAGGGAGACGACGGAAGGGCGAGGAATCGACGGTCAGTTCAGGCCGTGGTGCGGCGCTTCCCGGGCGCGATGGTCGGCGAGTTTCTCCTTGTGGCGCCGAACCTGCCGGTCCAGCTTGTCGACCAGTTCATCCAGGGCCGCCCTGAGGTCGTGGCGGACCGCGTCGGCGTGCAAGCGGCCCTGGCTGAGATGGACGGTCGCTTCGGCCTTGTAGTGCGATTTCTCCGCCGACAATACGCAGTGAATCTGCGTGACCCGGCTGAAATGCCGCTTGATGCGTTTGAACTTGTTGCTGGCGTACTTTCTGGTGCGCGGTGTGATCTCCAGATGATGGCCACTCAAGTTAAGCTGCATGCCGTTTCTCCATGTACTCGTAGCGGAATGTGTTCCTTCCATTATGCACACTAGGATCACGGTAGCCGCCGGCGTCCTTCGGCGGGAAGACGGCCGCGTGCTCGTTGCGCGCCGCCCGCGGGGCAAGCACATGGCGGGCGCCTGGGAATTTCCCGGCGGCAAGGTCAGGCAGGGTGAAACGCCGCGCCGGACGCTGGACCGCGAACTCCGCGAGGAACTCGGGATTTCCGTTCGCCGCTCGACCGAGCTCATGAACTACGAACAGCAGTATCCGGACCGCCTGGTCGAGCTTCATTTCTTCGCGGTGGAGGACTACGACGGCAGTCCCGGCGGCCGGGAAGGGCAGGAAATCTGCTGGGAATTTCCCGAAAACCTCGGTGGCATGGGATTCCTGCCGGCGGACCGCCCGCTGGTCGAATTGCTGATTCAGCAGACCGCCAGCCTGAAGGGAAAATCCGCCCGGTAAGGCTCCGAAGCATCCTTGCCGGAGGGTGTCTTGAAGAATCGGACGTGAATCTTGCTGCTTTCGGAAGCGCCGCTGACCTGCGGAAAGCAGGGTGCTTCGGCCGGCATCGCCACTCGAACCATCCACAGTTCATGGCCGCGGGTAATGGAAGCCGTGAACCCGCCGCGGCTGGCCGAGCAATCGCGGTACTCGCCGCGCTGGCGCAGCAGCGCCAGGAACCTGCGGTTTGCGTCCATCAGCGGCTGAAAGGCTTCGGTCCAGCGTTGGATGTCCTCCTGCCGCCGGTCCGGTCCTGAGCTCAGCCACCACTGGTACATCGGCAGGTCCACGGCCATTGCCGCATCCGTCACGGAGTCGCGTTGGCGCAACGCGCTGATCAGGGGATCGAATCGCAGCGTCCTGACTTCATTGGCTTTCAGTTGCGTCAGCTCGTTGCGGAACTCTTCCAGTTCCGCGAGAGTCGCCTGCAATCCTTCCTGATGAATGTCTTCGTGGGCGCGCAGGATTTCGTAGTTGCGTTGCAGGTAGTAGATTTGCTGCAGGAGTTGGGCGCGCAAGTCTTCGCGAAAAACCAGATCCAGCGCACTCAATACGGCATGCGCCGCGAACCGGTTCCGTTCCCGGCCGCGATAGCCGCGAGCTTGCTTCAGTTGCTGGTCGAGGACCTCCAGGCGCAGCAGCAGCCGGGTGGCGTCGCGCAAGGGGAACTCGTACAGGATGCCCGTAGAGGAGTGCGGACCGAAGGAGTCGTTCATTCGAGGTGCGGCAGCGCCATCGTCGGCAATGTTATCGCGCAAACGCTTTCCGGCGCCACGGCGCTAGTGTTCGCTCAAGACCTTCGCCTGCCGGACATAAACGGCGTGGACTTCGTCAACTTTCCCGATAAGCCGGCGGCGCGATCCGTCGTTGAGTATGACGTCGTCGGCCATGGCGCGGCGCTGCCGCCGGCTTACCTGCGAGGCAAGAATGGCCATCGCCTGGCCTCGGGTGACGCCGTCCCGCTCCCGCAGCCGTCCGATTTGCAGTTTCCTCGGCGCGTCGATAACCAGCACCCGGTCGATTCCGTCGGTGAAGCCGGTTTCGACGAGCAGCGGAACGACCATCACGAGGTAGCTTCCCGCGGTCCTGCCGGCGCGCTCCCAGGCGGCCTTGCGGATGCGCGGGTGCAGGATGGCCTCGAGACGTTTTCGCGCTTCAGGGTTGGAAAAGACATGCTCTCGAAGCCTGGCGCGATCCAGCGTTCCGTCGCCGCGGATCAGGCCCGCGCCGAATTGACGGCCGATTTCCGCAAGGGCAGGCATGCCGGCTTCGGTCTGTTCGCGTGAAATGACGTCGGTATCGACGACCGCCGCCCCCAGCGAGGCCAGCCGATCCGCGACCAGGCCCTTGCCGCTGGCGATTCCGCCCGTGAGCCCCACGGTAAATCGCGTGTTCATGGTCCGGTCCATCCCGGCAGCAGGGCCACGTTGGGTCCCAGGAACAGCGCGAACACGCCGCCGGCCGCCAGGAACGGGCCGAAGGGAATAGGTTGAGACAGGGAAGCACGTCCCAGGGCAATCAGGAGAAGCCCGCTCAATGCGCCGGCAACGGCCGCCGGCACCATCACCAGCGGCAGACCGTTGAATCCAAGCCACGCCCCCATTGCGGCGAGCAGTTTACAGTCGCCGAGGCCCAGCCCGTCCCTCTTCCGCAGTATTCGCCAGGCGCGATTGAAGAGCCAGAGGAACGCGTAGCCTGCGATGGCGCCTGCGATCGCCTGCCCGGGGCCGGGAAAGGGCAGCAGGGCCGGCACAGACCCGCCGCCCGATTTCGGCGCCAGGCTGTAGGCGAGTCCAACCCACAGAAGGCCCAGAGTCAGGCGGTCCGGCAGCAGGCCGTGCTCGAAATCGATGAGCGCCAGCGCCACCAGCGCCGCACAGAACACGAGTGCCGCGATCGCCTCCGGGGAGGCTCCGAACGCATACCATGCGGTCAGGGCGAGCAGTGCGCAAAGCAGTTCGCTGAGCGGATACCGCCAGTGGATACGCTTGCCGCAATTCGCGCAGCGGCCGCGTTGCAGGAGAAACCCGACCAGCGGAATGTTGCTCCGCCAGCCTATGTGGGTCCGGCATCCAGGACAGAAGGATCCCGGTTTGTCCAGCGCCAGGCCGCGTGGCAGCCGGTAAACCAGCATGCCTGCGAAACTGCCCAGGGCCAGCCCAAGCAAGACTGCCACGAGCGCCGTCCATGCCGGGGCCGTTAGCCCAAGCTGAAAATTCCAGTACAAATTCCCGTTCCGATCTTCCGGCGATCACGCCCGCCTCGAATTATCGCCCCAGCGCTAACTGAAGGCCGCATCCGCATCCTTCCTTCCGGAACCTTGCGAGGCCAGGACGGCCGAGCAGAGCCCACAGGGATGTGCTTGCCGGCGTGTTCCGGAAGGAAGGGTGCGGATGCGGCCGCGGGGCTATCGTTCCCGGCGCGTTCAAATGACCGAGCCCATCCGGAAAATCGGCAAATACATGGCCAGCACAAGCCCCCCGATCAGTATGCCGAGTATCGCCATGAGCAGCGGTTCCAGCAGCGCGCCCAGGCGGTCGGCGGACGACTGCAGTTCCTCCTCGTAGCGCTCCGCCAGGTGCAGGCACATTTCGCTCAGTCGCCCGGTTTCCTCCCCCACGCCCAGCATCCGGACAAGCGCGGGCGGCAGCGCGTGGACATAGGCCATTGAGCGCGTGAGGCTCTGCCCCGTCTCCACGTCGTCCCGGGCCTGCCGAATGGCCGATTCGTATACCCGGCTCCCGCAGGCGCCCGCGGCTCCGTCCAGCGCCTCGATCGCCGGCAGGCCCGCGTCGAGAAGGGTCGCCAGCGTGCGCATGAATCGCGCCAGGGCCGCGCGGGCAAAAAGTCCGCCCAGCATCGGCAGGCGCAGCTTGAGTCGGTCCTCCAGCATGCGCAGCCCGGGCAGGCGCTTGCGCAGCCATGCTTGCAACAGGACGGCCGAGACTGCCGTGACCAGCCAGGCGAGCCCGTCTTCGCGCAGGCGTTCGGACAGGGTGACGACGAGACGGGTGAGCGGCGGAAGTCCGGCTCCATATCCGGCGAACATGCGCTCGAATTCCGGTACGACGTAGATCAGCATCAGTCCGACCACGACAACGGCGATTCCCAACACGGCCGCGGGATAGCTCAGCGCGGAAGACATCTTCTTGCGTATCCGCTCGCGCCTCTCCAGCCAGGTGGCCAGGTTGGCCAGCAGATCCGGGAGGCGTCCCGAGCGCTCGCCCGCCGCCACCAGGCTGACGTGGAGCCCGCCGAAGTGCTTCGGGTGGCGCCTCAGGGCGTCGCTAAGCGGGTTGCCCGCCGCGACCTCTCGCGAGAGCGTCTCCAGCAATTCCTGGATGCGGACCTGGTGCTGGCTCTCGGCGGTGATATCGAGCGCCTCGACAACCGGGAGGCCGGCCCTGAGGACGGTGGCGAGTTCGCGCACCATGAACGCGATATCCGCCGGCTTGATTGCGCGGCGCTGACTGCGGCTTGGCCGCATGGCGCTTACCCTGATGGGCGTAACGCCGTCACGTTGCAGTTCCGCGCGAACGTTCGCCGCGCTGATGTCGCGCCGCGAACCCTTGAGCAACCGCCCGTCGCGCGCCCGCCCTTGCCAGGAATAGCTGCTTTTGGACATTTCAATCCAGGCCTGTTGCGGATGTGGTCACGCGGTTGATTTCCTCCAGGCTGGTAATGCCGTCACGGACCTTCCGCAGTCCGGAATCGCGCAGCGTGGAGACGTTCTCGCTGCGGGCCTGGGATTCGATCGCGGCAATCGGAGCGCCGTCCAGTATCAGGCGCCGCAGCGCCGGCGAAATAGGCATGACCTGGAACACCCCCACGCGGCCACGGTAACCGTCGGCGCAGTGACGGCAGGCGCCGTGGCCGGCGGCGCGATAGAGACGTGTACCGGCGGGCAGGATGTCCTCGCCGACCCCCAGCCCGCGGAGTGCTTCTTCGTCCGGCGAATCGTGCTGGCGGCATTCGGGGCACAGCCGCCGGGCGAGGCGCTGCGCGACGATCAGGTGGACCGAGGCGGCCGCGTAGGGCGGAACCTCAAGGTCGCGCAGGCGGGTCAGCGAGGCGGGAGCGTCCTCCGTGTGTAGCGTGGAAAGCACGAGATGGCCGGTCTGGGCGGCGCGCACGGCGATTGCGGAGGTTTCCGCGTCGCGTATCTCGCCCACCATGATCACGTCCGGGTCCTGCCGCAAAAATGCCCGCAGCGCACTGGCGAAGGTCAGCCCGGCGGCGCGGTTCACATTGACCTGGTTGACGCCGGCAAGCTGGATTTCGCAGGGATCCTCGACCGCGCTGATGTTGCGTTCCTGTACGTTGAGGCGCTCCAGGGCCGCGTACAGCGTCACGGTTTTGCCGCTGCCGGTGGGTCCGGTGACCAGGATCATTCCCTGGGGGCGATCCAGCGCTGCAAGGAAGTGAGCCTGCTGGCGCGGGGTCATGCCCAGTTCATCCAACGCCGGGAGCGACGCGCCCGAATCCAGGATCCGCACCACGGCCTTTTCTCCGTAGAGGGTGGGCAGGGTATTCATGCGCAGGTCGACCTTGCGCCGGTTCGGCAGGCGTAGCCGGATTCTTCCGTCCTGCGGTGCGCGCCTTTCGGCGATGTCCAGTCGGGCCAGGACCTTGAGCCGCGCGCAGACCTTGGCCGCCAGCCCGGCCGGCGGCCGGGCCGCGATCCTGAGCAGGCCGTCGATGCGCAGGCGTACGCGGTATTCGTCCTCGTACGGCTCGAAGTGGATGTCCGATGCGCCCTGGCGTATGGCGTTCAGCAGGATGCCGTTGACGAAGCGCACGACCGGCGCTTCGTCGACGGAGGCCACGATGGCCGGGTCTTCCTCATGCGGCGTTTCGGCCTCGAACTCCATGGGCGGCAATTCGTCCGTCAACAAATCGCCCTCCGCCGGACCCGCGTCCGCCGACCGCAACCGCGCCGCCAGTTTTCGATGCTCCACGACGACGGCGCAGGGCTTGAGGCCCGTGCGCCGGCGCACTTCATCGAGCACCGTGATCTGCGCGGGATCCGCCAGGCCGAGGACCAGCCTGTCCCCATCCGCCGCCAGGGCGGCCAGACCATGCGAGGCCAGGAAATCGTGATCGATTTCGCCGGCCGGCGCCGTCATCCCGGCCAGGCGGTCGAGGTCGAGCACGGGCAGGCCGAACTCGCGCGCGATCGCTCCGGTCAGCCGCGCCGCATCGACTTCGTCGCGTTCGGCCAGCCAGGCAACGAGGCCCGCGTCCGAGACGCTCAGCTCGCGTTCCGCCAAGGCCAGCGTGTCGCGCCCCACTATGCCCAACGCCATCAGGCGCTTGCCGAGCGGGCTCGTGAGCGCGCCGTGTTCCATCACGGTACTCAGGGATCAGGAGCGGCAGGTTTGAGGCAGGTAGGAGTTCTCCAGGTCGGTAGCGGCTTCCTCCGCCCCGAGCGCTTCCCCTTCGGGCGCGGGGGCGTTGCCGCACCTCCACAGCAGCGTGGCGCCATCGTCCGCCACATACGGCGTCAGGTAGAGCACCTTGTCCCTGATGATGCGATTGGCTTCATTGCCGAAGGTGACGACCACTTCGCTGTCGACGATGTCCACGGAGGCGACATAACGTCCCTGCGTATCCGCCGCATCCGCGCTCAAACCGGCTTCTTCCCGGTTTTCCGGCCCGCTGCCGCTCCCCACATAGGTCTCGGTGACGGCATTGCGAGTCTGCACGGACAGCGCCAGGCCTTCCTGGACCTGAGCGCGTATCGTGTAGTCCTGGTAGGCGGGAATCGCCAGGGCCGCCAGAATGCCGATGATGGCGATGACGATCAGCAACTCCACCAGGGTAAATCCTTGTGACCTGTGTTGCATGGCATCCAATCCTTATGCGCGAAAGGCCGCCAGAATAAGGCAGGCCCAGGGGGCGCGCAAGCGCGAATTCGCCCGCGTTTGAGCGCAATTTCCGGCGCCGATCCGGCGCTTCGCTTGCGCGACTTTGCGCTATTGATTCAGAATGCCCGCGTGAATCTGCACGAATACCAGGCAAAGGCTCTGCTGAGCCGCTACGGCGTGCCGGTCGCCTCCGGGAGGGCGGTGTCCTCCGGGGAGGATGCCGCGGCGGCGGCAGGCGATCTCGGCGGCGAAAGGTGGGTCGTCAAGGCCCAGGTGCACGCCGGAGGGCGGGGCAAGGGCGGCGGCGTCAAACTCTGCGATTCACCGGAGGCCGTGCGCGAATCCGCGGAACGGTTGCTCGGCAGGCGGCTTGTGACCCCGCAAACCGGCCCGGAGGGGCTTCCGGTTGAGAAGGTCTATGTTGAGCAGGCCAGTTCGATCGACCGCGAGCTCTACCTGAGCCTGCTGATCGACCGGGCCGATGAATGCGCCTGTTTTGTGGGGTCCGCCGCCGGGGGCATGGACATAGAAGAAGTCGCCCGCGTGACGCCGGAGAAAATCGCACGGGTAAAGGTGCGGGCGGCCACTGGAATCATGCCCTACGCGGGCCGGCGCCTGGCCAGGGTGTTTGGACTTGAGGACGCGGCAGCCCGGGAGATGCATGATCTGGCCGGCGCCCTGTATCGCCTGTTCGACGAATGCGACGCAAGCCTCATTGAGATCAATCCCCTGGTGGTTACCGGGGAGGGGAGGCTGCTGGCCCTGGATGCCAAGATCGCGGTGGAGGGCAACGCGCTGTTCCGGCAGCCGAACCTGGCCGGCCTGAGGGATCCGGGACAGGAAGACGAGTTGGAGCGGCGCGCTCAGGAAGTGGGCCTGAGCTATGTTTCCCTGGACGGTTCGATCGCCTGCATGGTCAACGGCGCGGGGCTGGCGATGGCGACAATGGACCTGATCAAGCTGCAGGGGGGCGAGCCGGCCAATTTCCTGGATGTGGGAGGAGCCGCCGATTCGGCCCGGGTTGCGGCCGGCTTCCGGTTGATTCTCTCGAATCCCAGGGTCCGCGCCATCCTTGTGAACATCTTCGGCGGCATCGTGCGCTGCGACGTAATCGCGGAGGGTATTCTGCAGGCCGTGCGCGAGGCCAGCGTGGACGTTCCGGTTATCGCCCGCCTGGAGGGTACGAATGCCGAGCGCGCGCGCGCCATGCTTGACGAGAGCGAACTGACGGTAACGGCTGCGTCGGATCTGGCGGATGCGGCCCGCATCGCCGTCGAGATGGCGGCGTGAGCATCCTGGTCGATTCATCCACCCGGGCGATCTGCCAGGGTCTGACCGGCCGCCAGGGCCGCTTCCACGCCGAGCAATGCCTGGAATACGGCACGCGCATCCTGGCCGGCGTGACCCCGGGGCGGGGCGGCCAGGAATGTCTGGGACTGCCGGTTTTCGACACGGCCGAGGAGGCCGTGCAGGCGACCGGCGCCGACACCAGCCTGGTGTTCGTCCCCGCGCCTGCCGCCGCCGACGCGATCATGGCCGCCGCCGACGCCGGCATCCGCCTGATCGTCTGCATTACCGAGGGGGTTCCGGTCCTCGACATGGTGCGCGTCAAGGCGGCGCTGAAGTCCTTTGATTGCCGCCTGCTCGGGCCCAACTGTCCGGGCGTGATCACGCCGGGACAATGCAAGCTGGGCATCATGCCCGGCTTTATCCACGAGCCGGGCCGCATCGGCATCATTTCGCGCTCGGGAACGCTCACCTACGAAGTGGTGCATCAGACCACCGCGCACGGTCTGGGGCAGACGAGTTGCGTCGGCATCGGCGGCGACCCCGTGCGCGGATTGAATTTCATTGACTGCCTGGAGATGTTCGAGCGGGACCCGGAGACGGAGGGCATCGTCATGGTGGGCGAGATCGGCGGTACCGACGAGGAAAAGGCCGCCGAATACATCTCAAGCGAGGTGTCCAAACCGGTCGTGGCCTATATCGCCGGCGTGACCGCGCCTCCCGGGAAACGGATGGGCCATGCGGGTGCGATCGTCGCCGGGGGGCAGGGCACGGCGGAAGCCAAGTACGACGCGCTTCAGGCCGCGGGCGTCGCCGTGACCCGTTCCCCCGCGGAGATCGGCGCAACCATGGCGAAGGCGCTTTCCTAGCCGCACCGTCCGCGCCATGAAGATCGCCCTGGCGCAACTCAATCTCCTGGTGGGAGACGTGCCCGGAAACGTGGCGCGCATTCTGGACGCGATCGACGAGGCGCGGTCGGCCGGAGCCGGACTGGTTGCGTTTTCGGAACTGGCCCTGTGCGGCTATCCGCCGGAAGACCTGCTGTTTCATGCGGGCCTGCGCGAGGATCTCGCCGCCGGCATCCGCCAGGTACGGGACGCTTCGCGCGGCATAGCGGTCGTGATCGGCTACCCGCACCGTGAGGACGGCCGGTGGTTCAACGCCGCCGCTCTCTTCGCCGAAGGCCGCCGGCTTCACCTGCACCGTAAGAACGTGCTGCCCAACTATCGCGTATTCGACGAGCGGCGCTACTTTGCGCCGGGCACTGAAGCCGACTGCGTGAATCTGGACGGGCTGCGGCTGGGTCTTGCGGTTTGCGAAGACGTATGGGAACCCGAAGTGCCCCGGCGCCTGGCGGACGGCGGCGCCCAGTTGATCGTCGTGACGAACGGCTCCCCGTACGAGCTGGGCAAGCAGCCTGAGCGCGAGAAGCTGCTGGCGCGGCGCGCCTCGGAGACCGGCTTGCCCTTCGCCTATGTCAACCAGGTGGGGGGGCAGGATGAGCTGGTTTTCGACGGCGCCTCCTGCGTGATCGACGGCTCGGGCCGGACCTGCGTTCGCGCCGAAGCCTTTACGGAAGGCTTGTGGTACTGCCGGCTGGACGTGCCCGACGGCGAACCCGCGCGGCCCCGTCGCGGAGACCTGGCCGCGTTCATGCCGGAAGACGAGGAGGTCTACCGCGCCCTCGTTGCCGGGATTCGCGACTACGTGCGAAAGAGCGGCTTCGAGAACGTCGTCCTGGGACTTTCGGGCGGGATCGACTCGGCGCTCACGCTTGCCCTGGCCGTGGACGCCCTTGGCGCGGACCGCGTGCTTGCGGTGATGATGCCGTATCGCTATACGCAACCATTGAGCCTCGAGGAGGCTGAAAGTCAGGCGAGAGCCCTTGGCGCGCAATACGAGGTGCTGCCCATTTCGGGAATGGTCGAGGCGATGCGCGGCACGCTCGCGGAATTGTTTGCGGGTCTTCCCGAAGACGTGACCGAGGAAAACATCCAGTCGCGCTGCCGCGGCATGCTGCTGATGGCCATATCGAACAAGCAGGGCCGCCTGGTGCTGGCCACCGGCAACAAGAGCGAGTACGCGGTCGGTTACGCGACGCTGTACGGCGACATGGCGGGCGGTTTCGCTCCGCTGAAGGACTGTACCAAGACCCGCGTATATCGCCTGGCGCGCTACCGGAACACGCTGTCGCCGGCGATACCGCAGCGCGTCATCGACCGCCCGCCCACCGCGGAACTTCGCCCGGGGCAGCTCGACAGCGACTCGCTTCCCCCGTACGAGGTGCTGGACGAAGTGCTGGACGCGCTGATGCTGGAAGACCTTTCGGTGAAGCACATCGCCGAGCGGGGGTTCGAGCCGGGCGTCGTGCGCCAGGTACTCGACCGCGTGCGCCTAAGCGAATACAAGCGCCGGCAGGCGCCGCCGGGCGTGCGCGTGACCCGGCGCGCCTTCGGCCGCGACTGGCGCTATCCGATCGTTTCCGGCTACCGCCCCTCCCGGGCCGACGATTAGCGCGTAGTGCCGACACGCCCTAGTCGAGGGGCAGGACCGAGGCCAGCCAGATCAGGGGCAGGCCGACGATGGCGGTGGGGTCCGTCGTCTCGAGCGCCTCGAGCAGCAGCGGTCCCGCGCCCTCGGCGCGAAACGCCGCCGTGCAGTCGTAGGGTTCATCCAGGGCCAGATAGCGCTCAACCAGCGCCTGGTCCAGCGGCCGGAACCGCGCCACCGTCAGGTCGGTATGGGCGTGAGCGTTGCCCGCTGGGTCCAGGACGCAAACGGCGGTGTGGAAACTGAGCGCCCCGCGGGAGAGTGACATCAGCATCGCTCGCGCCTGCTCCGCAGTGGGCTGTTTTCCCACGGCGCGGCCGTCCAACTCGGCCAGCTGGTCCGCGCCGATGATCCACGCGCCGGCATGGCGCGGCGCGACCTCGCGGGCCTTTGCCTCGGCCAGCCGCGCCGCCTGGTCGGGCGGGTTTTCGCCGGCGAGCGGACTTTCGTCGATGCCGGAGGGATCGGTCACGAAATCGCCGACCAGCCGTGAAAGCAACTGGCGCTTGTACGGTGATTGCGTCGCCAGTACCAGCTTTGAAGACATGGAATCAGGGCTAACCCGCTGAATTGACAGCGTAAAGACAGCTTCCTATGATAGCGGTGTCCGCTTCCTTCGTCATTTCCGGAAGTTCCGGGACACGACACTTGGGGCATCAGCGTGATTCAGCGTAACGTCATTGCATTTCGAAAGTTGCGTGAGTGGGCCGGCCGCCGCCATAGTGTGGAAACCACGTTTGCCGTAGGAGACTCCGCGCGTCTGGCCGACCTGTGCCCGGGCAGCGGGCTGGCGGAGCGGCTGCACGCGAGCTGGTCTTTCGAATCGGGACTCGAGGGCTTTCCGCAGGTGCGCGTGCGAGCCGCCGGCGCCCTGGAGCTCAAATGCCAGCGCTGTCTGGCGCCGGTTCGGCTGCCCGTCGAGGTGGACTGCAAGCTCACCATCGTGGCCGGCGAAAACGAGATTCGGGAGGTCGCTTCGCCCTACGACACCGTGGTGGCCGGCCCGGGAGGGCTGGCGCTGGGTACAATATTGGAGGATGAGATATTGACCAGCTTGCCCCTGGCGCCCGTACACGATGGTTGCACGGTCTCGGGGGTGGCGGAAACCCACTCATCGCCGGATGCAAGCCGGCCGCTGGCCGGCCTGGGAGCCCTGCTTCGGCAAGAGTAGATTTAACCGCACTTTGGGCCTGTTCCAAGGGGTATGACAATGGCAGTTCAACAAAACCGCAAATCGCGCTCACGCCGGGACATGCGCCGGTCGCATCACGCGCTGGGCCGCCCGACGCTTTCCATGGATCCCGAGACCGGCGAGTTGCACCGCCGCCATCACATTGCGCCCGACGGCTTCTACCGGGGGCGCGAGATCATTCCGCCGCCGCCGGAGGCGGACGAGGAGGAGATGGAAGGCTGACCCCGGGCGTCCGCGCCGGGCTGCGGCGATCGTGATTCACAAGGCAGCGGTCGTTCGACCTGCGCCTGCCGGACGTTTGCCATGAGCAAGCTCGTAACGATAGCGGTGGACGCCATGAGCGGCGACCTGGGTCCGGCCGTGGCGGTGCGGGGCAGCCTGGAAATGCTCCGCAACCGCGAGGAACTGCGTTTGATTCTGGTGGGCGATGCGGATACCGTGCGGCGAAACCTGGGCCGGCTGGGCAAGGAGTCGCGGCGCGTGGAGATACATCATGCCGAGCAGGTGGTGTCGATGGAAGACACGCCTTCCGAGGCCCTGCGGCGCAAGAAACGTTCCTCGATGCGCGTGGCCCTGGAACTGGCCCGTTCCGGCGAGGCGCAGGCCTGTGTGAGCGCCGGCAATACCGGGGCCCTGATGGCGATCGGACGGCTGATCCTCAGGATGCTTCCCGGGATCGACCGGCCGGCCATCCTGGCCGCCCTGCCGACCCTCAAGGGCGCCTGCTACATGCTGGATCTCGGCGCCAACCCCGTGTGCACGCCTACCCACCTGCTGCAGTTCGCGGTGATGGGCTCGGTGATCGCCTCGATCAACAATGTCGAGAACCCCGCGATCCGATTGCTGAACAATGGCGAAGAAGACATCAAGGGCATAGAGACGGTGCAGGCCGCCGGCGCCCTGCTCGGAGACAGCCACCTCAACTATCACGGTTTCGTGGAACCGAACGACGTATTCAGGCACCGTGCCGACGTGGTGGTGTGTGACGGCTTTACCGGAAATATCGCGCTCAAGACCATGGAGGGTTCGGCGCAGTTCGTATACGCGCAGATGAAGTCGTATTTCCAGACCGGATGGCTCAGCCGCGCCTACGGGCTGGCGTGCTGGCCCTTTCTCTACACCATCCAGAAAAGGCTGGATCCGAACCGGCACAACGGGGCCGCCCTGGTAGGGCTGAACGGTATCGTGATCAAGAGCCATGGCGCCAGCAACGAGGTCGGCTGGCAGCAGGCCATACAACTGGCCATGCGCGAGGTGGCGAAAGGTTTGAATGAGCGGATCCAGGGCGTATGGAGCAACCTGGCGGCATAGCGGGCCCGGTTGCCGGCCTGAGACATTCTCGAATCGCGGGTACCGGAATGTACCTGCCGGAACGGGTGCTCACCAATCAGGACCTTGAGCGGATGGTCGATACGACCGACGAATGGATACGCACGCGCACCGGAATGGAACGGCGGCACATGGCCGCCGACGAACAGGCCAGTTCAGATCTCGCCGTGCCGGCGGCCCGGGCCGCGCTCGAAGCCGCCGATTGCTCCCCGGACGAGATCGACCTGGTGGTGGTGGGCACGACCACGCCGGACCTGGTTTTTCCCAACGTCGGCTGCCTGGTGCAGAAGGCCCTGGATATCCCGCCCTGCGCCGCTTTCAGTTGCGAGGCGGCCTGCACCGGCTGGCTTTACGGCATGAGCGTCGCGGACGGCATGATTCGCCTGGGTCGGGCCAACAAGGCCCTGGTCGTGGGTGTGGAAGTGCTTTCCCGCATTACCGACTGGAGCGACCGCTCGACCTGCGTTCTTTTCGGTGACGGGGCGGGCGCCGTGGTGCTGGAGCCGTCCGAAGAACCGGGAATGATGAGCTTCATTCTGGGCGCGGACGGCAACTACGTGGATATTCTGCGCAGCCGGGCCGGCGTTTCCCGCAATCCTGCGGAACTGGGCGACGGTGGCCTTGCGGTGCGCATGAAGGGCAACGAGGTATTCAAGATCGCCGTGCGCACGATGGGGCGCACCGTGGATCAACTGCTGGAGCAGCACGGCCTGGATCGCGACGGAATCGACTGGCTGATCCCCCATCAGGCCAACCTGCGCATCATCCAGGCTATCGGCAAACGCCTGGGCCTGCCGGATGAGCGCGTGGTTCTGACGGTTCAGGACCACGGCAATACCGGTGCGGCCTCCATCCCGCTGGCTCTGGATGTGGCGGTAAGGGATGGACGAATCAGGCGCGGGCAGCGCATAATGATGGTGTCGTTCGGTGGAGGATTGACCTGGGCCGCAGGCCTGATGCAGTTCTGATGCGAATCACGTCTTTCGGGCTCACTGTCCTGCTTGCCGGGACTTTCGCCGTCCTTCCCGTCGGGGCGGAGACTTTTCTGCTGCCGTCGCCGACCGCGACCGTCGTGGGCGAATCGCACTGGATCACCGCCGACCGTCGCGAGTCGCTGCTGGATGCGGCACGGCGCAACGGCCTGGGTTTCTTCGACATGAAGCAGGCCAACCCCGACGTGGATATGTGGGTGCCCAGGGACGGTGCGCGGGTGCTGCTGCCGACTTCCTTCATTCTGCCGAATGCGCGGCGCCGCGGCGTGGTCGTTAACATCGCCGAGTACCGCCTGTATTTCTACCATGAGCGTGACGGGCAGGACATGGTGGCGACCTTCCCGATCAGTATCGGGCGCATGGACTGGCAGACCCCGCTGGGGGACTGGAGAGTCACGCGCAAGCGGACCCGCCCCACCTGGCGTCCGCCCAAGTCCATAATCGCCGAGTACGCCGCCGATGGCGAAGTTCTGCCGCCGGTCGTTCCACCCGGGCCGGACAATCCCCTCGGCGACTACGCGATCAATCTTTCCGCGCCGGGTTACCTGATCCACGGGACCAACAAGCCGCGCGGGGTCGGCATGCAGGTGACGCACGGCTGCCTGCGGATGCTCCCCGAAGACATCGAGTGGCTGTTTCCGCAGGTTCCCACCGGACTGCCGGTGACCATCGTCAATCAACCGGTCAAGATTGGCTGGCGTGACGGCCGGCTGTACCTCGAGGCGCATCCCGCGCTGGAGGACCGCGGGGCGGAAGAGATCGACAGTCTGATCGAGCGGATCAGCGCTTCTGCGCAAGCGGCGCGGGTCGCTCTGGACGTCCAGTCGATGCGCCGGGTACTGATCGAGCGCCGCGGCGTTCCAACGCCGATATCGCTTTCCCGGGAGCAGGTTCAGGCCGCAGCCGTCGGGCGCTGATAACGGCTTTCACCCGGGCGTCCCGACCGGGGCTTTTCAGCCTCGGAAACGCCCCGATCTCTTGCAATTTCCGGCGGGCTGGGCGAATATACGCGGGTGCGCTGGTACAGGCGCGCTTTACATGCCGAGAACCCGAGGACCTTCATGAAAAAGACCAGACTTGTTGTTGCTCTGCTCGGAGCACCGGCGGTCGCGGTAGCCATGTCCGGCTGCTGCACCGCGGGCATGGACGAAATGGCCGCCAAGATCGATTCCAGCGCTGCTGCTATGGGCAGCAGACTGTCTGCCCTTGAGGGCAGGATCGGCGATCTGGAAGCGGCCCAGCGTCAGACTGCTGCCGAAGTGGAGCGGGCGAGCGTGACTGCCGAACGTGCGGCTGAGGCGGCTGCGGAGGCGAGTGCCTCGGCGGACGCGACCAGCGAACGCATGGACCGCATGTTCGAGCAAAGCCAGCAGAAATAATCTTACCGACGTAAGGCGGCCGCGATAGCAGATCACGGCCGCCTTACTCTTTTCGGCGCCGGTTGAACAGCCCGTCCGGGCCTTCCGGGACCTTCAGTTAATCCGCGCATTTCACAATCCGCGGTCAGTAACTCCTCTCTTCCAACTCCACGAGCGAGGGCATGTCCCTCGCAGCGTCGCGCCTTCGCCGGAGGACGGGGCGTCCTCTCTCCCAGGACAGGCATGGGACGTCCTTCCGCCCAGGCTACTGGCCGATGAGGCGGTTCATTTCGAAGATCGGCATCAGTATGGACAGCACGATCAGCAGCACGAATCCCCCCACCAGCATGATCAGTACCGGTTGCAGCAGCGAGGTCAGGGTGTTGATGCGCGCCGACAGTTCCCGTTCCTGGGTTTCCGCCGCGCGGCCAAGCAGTTGATGCAATTCGCCGCTGGCCTCGCCGCTGGCGATAAGCTGGATGCAAAGCGGCGGAAACAGCCCGTTGCGGTCCAGCGCCTCGGCGGCCGATTTGCCTTCGCTGACTTCCCGGGCCGCGTCCATCGCGGCCCGGCGCATGGGCAGATTGGTCAGCATGCGCGCAGCCACCCGCAAGGACTCCCAGACGGAGACGCCGGCATCGGTTAGCGTGGAAAGCGACTGCATCAGGCGGGCCGAATTCAGTTCGCGGGAAAGTGCGCCGAACAGCGGAGTGCGCAGGAGCAGCCGGTGCAACTTCAGGCGCGCCGCGGGAAGGCGCAGCGCGCGGGCGAGAAGACCGCAGCCCGCGGCGGCCGCCAACAGCGCCAGCCAGCCCCAGGCGCGGGCAAAATCGCTTACTGTGATCAGTACGCGCGTCAGACGCGGCAGTTCCACGCCGCTGTCGACGAATACCGGGGTAACCTGCGGCACGACATAGACCAGCATCAGGCTCACGATCGCCAGGCTGAAGACGGTGAGCACCATCGGGTAGGCCAGGGCCGCCCGTACCTGCTGGCGCAGCGCCTGGCGTTTCTCGAAGTGCTCGGCCAGCCGCTCCAGCACTTCCTCCAGGCGGCCGATCCGTTCGCCGGCGCCGACCGTGGCGACGAGCAATTCCGGGAACGCGCGACGCGATGCGTCAAGGGCCTCGGCGAAGCTGTAGCCTTCCTGCACGCGGGCCCGCACGCCCACGAGGACTTCGCTGTGACGAGAGCGCTGGGCGGCCAGCGCGTTGAGGGCCGCGTCCAGCGGCAGTCCGCCGCGCAGCAGCGTGGCAAGCTGGCGGGTCAGCTGCGCCAGGGCCTCGCTGCCGAGTGCGCGCCGTTTACCGAGCCGGAAGCGACTGGCGATACCGGGCCTCGCCGGCCGCACCTGGAGCGGCCGCAAGCCCTGCTCGCGCAACAGGCCGCGCACATGGCGCGGGTTGTCTCCTTCGACGGTGCCGCGCCTGCGTCGGCCGGCCTCGTCCAGCGCGGCGAAACTCCATTGGGCCACCGGGGACCCGCCCTAATCCTCGCTGGTAACGCGCATTACCTCTTCCAGCGAGGTAATGCCCTTGCGCACCTTGTCCAGTCCATTCGATCGAAGCGCCGGCGTGCTCCTCCGGACTTCCTCCTCCAGTTGCTGTTCCGGCGCTCCGTCGTGTATGAGTTTGCGCAAACGGTCGTCGACGCGGACCAGCTCATAAATTCCGGTGCGGCCCCGGTACCCGCCGCCATCCGCTGAGGCGACCGTCCCGGGGCGGTAGAGCGTCGGCGCCTCGCGAGAACTCGTTCCCAGCAGCCCGCACTCGTATTCTCCCGGCGAATACGCCTCGTACGTTTCCGGATCGAGCCGGCGCACCAGTCGCTGCGCCAGGATGCCCTGCAGGCTGGAGGAAATCAGAAAGGGCTCCAGCCCCATGTCGCGCAGCCGGGTCACCGCTCCCACCGCAGTGTTGGTGTGCAGGGTGGAGAAAACCAGGTGCCCCGTAAGGCTGGCGCGTACGGCGATTTCCGCCGTCTCCAGGTCACGGATCTCGCCCACCATGACGACGTCGGGATCCTGGCGCAGGATCGCGCGCAGACCGCGGGCGAAGGTCAGGCCCACACGGGTATTGACCTGAGTCTGGCCGACGCCGTCCAGGTAGTACTCGACCGGGTCTTCCACCGTCATGATGTTGCGCGTGCTGTCGTTGATCCGGTCCAGCGCCGCGTACAGCGTCGTGGTTTTGCCCGACCCCGTGGGGCCGGTGACCAGCACGATTCCGTGCGGGCGCTGAATGATCTGCTCCATGTGCTCCAGAGTCCCCGCATCCATGCCCAGCGATTCAAGGTCCAGTCTGCCGGATTGCTTGTCCAGCAGCCGCAGCACCACGCGCTCGCCGTGTATCCCCGGCAGCGTGGAAACCCGCACGTCCACTGCGCGGCCTGCGATTCGCAGGGAAATGCGGCCGTCCTGCGGCAGGCGTTTCTCGGCGATGTCCAGGTCCGCCATGACCTTTGCGCGGGAGATCACCAGCGGGCTCAGACCCCGGCGGAGCTTGAGCGTTTCGCGGAGGACGCCGTCAATGCGGAAGCGCACGTTCAGGTTGAATTCCCCCGGTTCCAGGTGCACGTCGGAGGCGCTGGTCCGGATCGCGGACGCCAGCACCGCGTTCAGCAGCCGGATGATCGGGGCGTCGTTCTCGCTGTCGAGCAGGTCGGAAGGAGCCGGAAGCTCCCGCGCCAGCGCGCCCAGTTCGGTGTCCTCGTCGAGGTCCTCGGCAATCGACAGCGCGCTGTCGGCGCCGCTTTCGTAACGCGCCCTCAGGCGGCGGTCGAATTCTTCCGCGTCAATCAGTTTCGGCCGCAACGGCCGGCGCACGACGCGGCCGGCCTCGGCCAGCCCGGCCAGTCCCGCACCGGCCCGGACCAGCGCGATCAGTTCACCATCCGGTCCCGGCGCAAGCAGCACCCCATGGCGCTGCGCGAAGCTGAAGGGCAGGGCGTTCAATCGGAATCGGTGCTTTCGGCCTCTTTGGTGCCGGCCTTGTCTTCGTCCTCGTCGCCGATATTGAAGGCATTCTCAAGCTCGGGCATTGGCGTACTCCCGCCCGAGAAGGACTGTGCGAGTTGCTGTCGGCGCAGGTAGTCGTACTTGACGTTGGTGGCCGCGTCCGCCTGGGCCGAGTCGCGCAGGATGGTTGGACGGATGAACAGCATCAGGTTGGTCTTCTCGCGGGTCTGGCCGCTGGCGCGGAACAGCGCGCCGATCAGCGGCAGGTTGCCCAGCACGGGCACGGACTGGCGGCTCTCCCGGATCTTGTCCTGGATCAGGCCTCCCAGCACCAGCGTTCCGCCGTCTTCGACGATTACCGCCGTCGTCAATTCGCGGGTATTGGTTACCAGGTCCACGGCGCCCGCCACCGACGGCGCCAGTTCGGACAGCGTCTGGTCGATCTCCAGCCGCACCGCGTCGCCCTGGTTGATTCTCGGCGTGATCGTGAGCGTGAGGCCGATGTCATTGCGGCCCACAGTCGTAAACGGCCGGATCTGTCCGTCCGCGCTGCTGGGGTTGATGCCCGAACTGGCGTAACTGCCGGTGATGAAGGGCACGTTCTGGCCTACGTTGATCGTGGCTTCCTGGTTGTCCAGCGTGACTACCATCGGGGTTCCCAGGATATTGGACCCGGCCGTATTCTCCACGGCGCTGATCAGGGCCGCGAAGCTCAGACCATCGTCGCGCACGCGCCCGACCGCGAAGCCGGCGCCCGGCCCCAGCGCTTCCGCCGCCACCGCCCGGCCCTGGTCGGTACCGGAAAGGGACCCTGCCACCAGTTCGCGCAGACTGGTCCCCGAGGCCGGGAAATCGGTGCTGCCCAGCACGCGCTGGGGGTCGTAGGCCGCCCAGTTGACGCCGAGCTGGTTGGCCCGATCTGCGCTGACCTCGGCGATCAGGACCTCGACCAGCACCTGCGCGCGCCGGATATCGAGCTGGTCCACCACGGCCACGATGTGCCGCATGGTCGTCGGCGGAGCGTCGATGATCAGTGCGTTGGTCGCCTCGTCGGCCGAGACCAGTATCCTTTCGCCCTCGCCGGCCCGGTCGGCAAACTGCGTCGAGAGTTTTTCGGAAAGACTCGCCGCATCGGCGTAGTTCAGATACCTGACCCGCGTGTTTCCGCCCTCCAGCGAAGGCGTATCCAGGTGCGCGACCAGGGCCCTGAGTTCCAGGCGCCGATTCTGCTCGCCGCCCAGCAGCACGCTGTTGGTGCGGTCATCCGCTACCGCCAGGTTGAAGGCTGTGTCCGCTCCCACCGCCATTTCGTTCAGAACGCGAACGATGTCCCGCGCGCTGGCGTGTTCCAGCGGGATGACTTCAACGGGCTGGTCGTTCTTCTGATCGATGCGCCCGATTACCCGAGCCACCTTGTTCACGTTGGAGCCGCGGTCGGAAAGGATCAGTACGTTGGTCGGCGGGTGGGCCGCCACGTGCGCGCCGGGCGACATCATCGGGCGGACGATCGGCACCAGGCCCTGAGCGTCCACGTTGGTCACGGGCAGTACGAGGGTGCGAAGTTCGTCGTTCGCCGACGACTCCGGGCCGGCGCCGGCGAGGATCCGCATCGTACGGTCCGGAGAAAGACGGATGACCGGCCCCGAGGGCACGGCGACGATCCCGTGAGCGCTCAGCATCGAAAGGAAGGCCTGGTAGTAAGCCTCGGGGGACAAGGGCTGCGATCCGAAAAGATTGACCTTCCGGTCCGCGCCAACAAGGGGGTCGATCACGAAGTTCCTGCCGGTGGCTTCGGCAACGGCCTCCACCACCTCCTGCAGGTCCGTGTTCCGGTAGTTCAGACGGACCGTGTCCTGCTGCGCCGACATCGCGCCGGCGAGCATCAGGACGGTCGCCGCCGGCCACCGCCGGACAGGTTTCTTTCGAATAGGACTCATCTGCATACCCTCACATGGCCAGCAGGCCGAAGTTTCCGCTTCCCACGGTTATTTCCAGCTGTTCCCCGTCGCGCAGTACCGTGAGCATCATATCGTTACCGCCACTCATTTCCCGCCGGGCCTGCGCCAGATTGTCCGGGCCGAATGAAATGCCGTTGACCGCGACCAGGAGGTCGCCCGAGATCAGCCCCAGGCTGTCGAACCATGCCCTGCGCGAGCGGGGTGAAAGCCGGTAGCCTTCCATTCCGCCGTCGGCATTCATGACCGGCTCCATGTTGATCAGTTGCGAGAGCGTCTCCCGCGGGAGCGTCAGCCGATCGTCGCCGAAGCCGCCCGTGCCGGACAGCGCCGGCCTCCCGCTGGACGACGCGTTCCCGCTCACGGTCAGGCCCGCATCGCTGAGCGGAAGCCGGAGCACATCGGCGCCGCGCCGAAGCAGCACTTCGTGCGGCCGAACTTCCTGCAAACGGATGCCGGTAGCCACGGTGTCGCCCAGGAAATAGGTCTCCGAAATCCCGCCGGTCTCGATGATGGCGTGCGCCAGCTCCCGGTTTGCGGTGGCCACCACGCCGGTGAGGCGAAAATTGCCGTTACGAATGACGGACGGCGCCTGTTCTGCATTGCCGCGCTGAGCGGGCAGGCCGAAGAGGCTGCTGCCGGGCGCGCCCTGGCCGGTCTCCCGGGCCGAAGCTGCGGGCCGGGCGCCTGTTGCAGGCGGCGGTTCGAATTGCGCCATGCCCCAGGCGGTCAACGCGATTTCCACCAGCAGCCACGCCGCCACGCCCATCAGGGCCAGTGCCGGCAAGCGCCACAGCAGTCTGCCGCTATTCTCGAAACTCATGCCAAATATCCACGCTTGCGACGCATTGTTGCAGGGAGATTGTGATAACTTTAGGGCATTATTCCAGATGCCCTGAAGGCATCATTCCGGATGCCGTAGAGGCATCATCCCGCATGCCGGAAATGAACAAGCCAACCAAAAAAGATCGCCTGCCCGATTTCGGCAGCTCCCCGGACACCGAGGTCGCGCCGCCGGAAGTCGATCGCCCATCTCTGTATCGCGTCGTGCTGCTTAACGATGACTATACGCCGATGGAGTTTGTCGTGCAGATGTTACAGAAATTGTTCGGTTACGGACGCGAAAAGGCGACCCGGATCATGCTGGAAGTGCATATGAAGGGACGTGGCGTATGCGGTGTGTTTTCTTTCGAGATCGCCGAGACCCGCGCCGCCCAGGTGCTGGACTACGCGCGCCGCCACGAGCACCCGCTTGCATGCGTGGTCGAGAAAGCCTAGTGTTCGCCCGACGCGATACATAAAGAAAATGCTGAGCCGCGAACTCGAAATCTGCCTGTCCAACGCGCTGGTGCGCGCCCGGGAGAGCCGCCATGAATTCCTGACGGCGGAGCATCTGCTGCTGGCCCTGACCAGCAGTCCGGTCGTGACGGAGATTCTGGCTGCCTGCGAAGCCGACGTGGACGATCTGGCCCGGGCGCTGGAGGAGCATCTCGAGGAGACCATGCCGACTCTGGGCGTGGAAGCGGACCGGCAGACCCGGCCCACGCGCGCGTTCGACCGGATACTCAAGCGCGCCATGGCCCACGTGCAGAACAGCGGCGTCAAGGAAGTCAGCTCCGCCAATGTCCTGGTGGCGCTGTTCGCCGAGAACCAGACATTCGCGGTAAGCGAGCTGAATCGGCAGGGCGTCACGCGCCTGGATGTCGTGAACTACATTTCCCACGGCATTTCGCGGGCCAAACCCTCTCCTGCGGGGGAGCCGGCCGAAGACGATGCCGATGCACGCGGCAAACGCGCGCTGGAGACCTACGCCGCCAACCTCAACGAACGCGCCCGCAACGGCCGGATCGACCCCCTGGTAGGGCGCGCCGGCGAAGTCGAGCGCGCCATGCAGGTGCTCGGCCGCAGGCGCAAGAACAACCCGCTGTTCGTGGGCGACGCCGGCGTTGGCAAGACCGCGCTGGCCGAGGGGCTGGCGCTGATGATGGTCAGCGACGACGTCCCGCCTTCGCTGGACGGATGCACGCTGTATGCGCTGGACATGGGCGCGCTGCTGGCCGGAACGCGCTACCGGGGCGATTTCGAAAAGCGCCTGAAGGCGCTGGTCAACGAACTCGCCGAGGAGGAAGGCGCCATCCTGTTCATCGACGAGATCCATACGGTGATTGGCGCCGGCGCCGCTTCCGGGGGAATGCTGGACGCCTCGAACATCATCAAACCGGTGCTGGCCAACGGCGATCTGCGCTGCATCGGCTCGACGACCTACAAGGAGTACCGCGGCGTATTCGAGCGCGACCGGGCGCTGGCCAGGCGTTTTCAGAAGATCGACGTGCCGGAGCCCACCGTCGAAGAGACCTACGAAATCCTTTGCGGTCTCAAGAGCCGCTTCGAGGACCACCACAAGACCAGCTACAACGACGATGCCCTGCGCGCCGCCGCCGAGCTCTCGGCCCGCCATATCGGCGACCGCTGCCTGCCGGACAAGGCCATCGACGTGGTCGACGAGGCGGGAGCGCGGCTGAAACTCAACGCCACGGAAGACGAGGAGCTGATCGTGGACGTGGGACAGGTGGAGGCGGTGGTGGCGCAGATGGCCGGCATACCGCCCCGTACCGTCTCGGCCTCCGACCGCGAGTTGCTGGAGCAGCTGGAAAGCAATCTGAAGCGCGTGATCTTCGGCCAGGACCCGGCCATCAACGCGCTGTCCTCCGCTATCCGCATGGCCCGGTCCGGTTTGCGCGAAGCCGAAAAGCCGGTCGGCAGCTTCCTGTTTTCCGGCCCCACCGGCGTCGGCAAGACCGAGGTGACGCGCCAGCTTGCCTACTGCCTGGGCCTGGAACTGCTGCGTTTCGACATGTCGGAGTACATGGAGCGCCATACGGCGTCGCGGCTGATCGGGGCGCCGCCGGGCTACGTGGGCTTCGATCAGGGAGGGCAGCTCACCGAAGCCGTCACCCGCCATCCTCATTCGGTACTGCTTCTGGACGAGATCGAGAAGGCGCATCCGGACGTGTTCAACCTGCTGCTGCAGGTCATGGACCACGGCACGCTGACCGACAACAATGGCCGCAAGGCCGATTTCAATCACGTGATCGTGGTCATGACCACCAACGCCGGCGCCCGCGAGGCGGCTCGCGGCTCGATGGGCTTTACGCCGCAGGACCATTCCAGCGACTCGATGTCGGCGATTGAAAGGATGTTCTCGCCTGAGTTCCGCAACCGCCTCGACGGCGTCATTCAGTTTGCCGCGCTGGAGCACGATTCGGTGCTGCGAGTGGTCGAGAAGCTGGTGCTGGAACTCGAGGCGCAATTGCAGGGGAAGAACGTGACCCTGGTGCTGGAGGACGAGGCCCGGGAGTGGATTGCCAGGCGCGGTTATGACCGTAAAATGGGCGCCCGACCCATGGCGCGAGTAATCCAGGAGCACATCAAGAAGCCGCTGGCCGAGCGGATGCTGTTCGGCGACCTGCAGCAGGGCGGGCGCCTGCTGGTGCAACTCGATGAGTCGGGCGAGGGGCTGGCGCTGGAAGTGGATGAGCGTCAGATGGCCGAGGAGGACCAGTGAGGTCTGCGCGGCGATACGGCGCCCCGGCGGAGTAGCGGCTCAATGGCGAAGCAGGAACCGATACAGTTGCAGGGCGTGGTCACGGAGACTCTGCCCAACACGACTTTCCGCGTCACGCTCGATAACGGCCACATGGTGATGGCGCATATTTCCGGCAAGATGCGCAAACACTACATCCGCATCCTCACCGGCGATCGGGTCACGGTGGAATTGACACCCTACGATTTGAGCAAAGGGCGCATCGTCTACAGAGAGAGATGAGCCGCGGGGTAAGCGCTGCGGGCTGGGTTCTGGCAGTCCTGTTGACGGCGGGAGTCGCCCCCGCCGGCGCTCAGCCGGTGACGGCGGAACAGCAACTGGATGAATTGCTCGCCGAAGAGTGGGCGGCCCGGTTGCGCGAGAACCCCCTGCTGGCCACCTCCATGGGCGTCAGCGACTACAACGACCGGCTCCCCGGTGTTTCCGTTGACGATATCGAGCGCCGCAAGCGCAAATCGGTGGCATATGCGGATCGGCTGAATCGGATTGATGTCGACCTGCTTCCCGTGGAACGCAGGATGGATCGGGAACTTTTCGAGTGGATGCTGCGCACCCGCATCGAATCGGCTTCGTTTTACCCCGAGCGGATTCCGTTCATCGCCGACAGCGGCTTTCACTCGGGATTATTGCGCGCGACGGACGGTGTCAGTTTTCGCAAGCTCGGCGATTACGATGATTACCTGCAGCGTTTGCGGGCAATCCCGCGGTACGTGGATCAGAATATCGAGAACATGCGCGCTGGCATTGCCGACGGATTCGTCGCGCCACGCGTGGTGCTGGAAAGCGTGCTGCCTACGGTAACCGCGCCGGCTGGACAGACTGTCGCGCAGAGCGCCTTCTTCGCGCCACTCAGGCGCCTGCCGGATGCGATAGCCGATGCGGACCGCGCCCGGCTGGAGGCCGAAGCCCGCGAGGTCATTGGCCGGCAGGCGCTGCCGGCGCTGGGACGGCTGGCGGAATTTCTGGACACGGAGTACCGGCTGCACGTCCGCGACAGTATCGGCGCTTCGGAGTTGCCCGGCGGGGCGGAATACTACCGACAGCGGATACGCGCCATGACCACGCTCGACCTTTCACCAGATGAAATCCACGAAATCGGATTGTCCGAGGTGGCGCGTATCCGCTCGGAAATGCTTGCCATTGTCGAGGAACTTCAATTCGAGGGCGGCATCGATGCGTTCGTTACGTTTCTGCGCACCGATCCGCGCTTCTATGCCGAGACCGCGGAACAGTTGATCGGCCACGCGTCGCGGATCGCCAAGAAGGTGGACGGCATTCTGCCGGGCTGGTTCAACCTCTTGCCGCGCACGCCGTACGGCATCATGCCCATGCCCGCGGAAATGGCGCCGACCGGAACCACCGCCCGCTACTGGTCCGCACCCCGCGGCGGCAATCGCGGCGGTTATTACTGGTTGAATACCTACGCGCTCGACCAGCGACCTCTCTACGAGCTGCCCGCGCTGACCGTCCACGAGGCGGTTCCGGGCCATCACCTGCAGATTGCGCTGGCGCGCGAACTGGAGGATGTCCCGGAATTTCGCCGGACGCTGGGATTCACTGCCTTTGTGGAAGGTTGGGCGCTGTACACCGAGTGGCTGGGCATCGAAATGGGCGTTTACACCACGCCCTATGAGCATTTCGGCCGCTTGAGCTACGAAATGTGGCGGGCCTGCCGGCTGGTCATCGATAGCGGCATTCACGCCAAGGGCTGGACGCGCGACCGGGCGGTCGCCTTCCTGGCGGACAACACCTCGCTCAGCCTGACCAACGTCGAAAACGAAATCAACCGCTATATCGCCTGGCCGGGCCAGGCCCTGGGCTACAAGCTCGGCGAGCTGAAGATCAAGGAATTGCGCCGGCGGGCCGAAGACGCTCTGGGATCGGAATTTGACGTGCGGGCGTTTCACGACGCCGTGCTGGCCAACGGCGCCCTGCCGCTGCCGATCCTGGAAAGGCAGATCGACCGCTTCATCGCCCGCTCGCTCAATGCCCGCTGAAGCCCTGCGTCCTGGCGGTGCATCGATCCCGCCCTGCTTGTGCCCCCTTCTTCCCGGAGACGCCATCCTGGCTCGATTCTCGCTGTCCTTGCTCCAACGCTCCTGGAAGAAGGGGGCACAAGCAGGGCTACGGCAGTGCCAATCGCAACCGAAATTCCGGAAGCTGGTGAAGTATGCCGGCTAAAGCCACGCCGCTGCGGGACCGGCATCGGGCCTGCGGCGGGCGCCTGGTCGATTTCGCCGGCTGGGAGCTGCCGCTGCACTACGGCTCGCAGGTGGCCGAACATCATGCCGTGCGCCGGGCCGCCGGTGTTTTCGATGTTTCCCATCTGGCCCTGACGATGGTGTCCGGGCGCGGCGCCAAGCCTTATCTGCGCCGCCTGCTGGCCAACGATGTCGATCGCCTGGGAGAGCGGATTGCGGGCCTCTACACCTGTCTCCTGGATGAATCCGGTTGCGTGATCGACGACCTGATTGCCTACCGCCTGACCGATGAGCGCTACCGCGTGGTCAGCAATGCCGCGACCGGGGATTCCGTGCGCGCGCAGATGAAAAAAATCGCGCGCGCGTTTCCCGTAACGCTCGCACCCGAGGAGGACCGGGTCACCCTGGCGGTCCAGGGTCCGCAGGCCATGGAAACAGGCGCCGCGGCGGCCGCGACAGTGCTTGGTGGCGAGTTCGCGACCGAACTGGCCGCGCTGAAGCCGTTCAACGCGATGGAATCGCGCGGCTTCCTCGCTGCGCGCACCGGCTATACGGGCGAGGACGGGTTTGAAATCTATCTGCACGCGGCGACGGGACAAGCGTTGTGGCAGGCGCTGCTCGACGCCGAAGTTGCGCCGTGCGGACTGGGAGCGCGCGACACCTTGCGGCTGGAGGCGGGCCTGTGCCTGTACGGTCAGGACATGGACGACTCGGTTACGCCGCTGCACTGCGGTCTGAAGTGGACCGTGGCGATGGATCCGCCGCAGCGGGACTTCGTGGGCAGGCGCGCGCTGGAGCAATTGGCGGGCAGCGAAGATCTGCCCGCATTCAAGGGCCTGGTACTGAAGAAAAGGGGTATGCTTCGCGCCGGTCAAACGGTGCGGACTCCGCACGGCCCGGGCATCGTGACTAGCGGCGGTTATTCGCCTACCATGGGCGCCTCAATCGGCCTGGCCCGCGTTCCGCGCGGTGCGTATGCCGATTGCGAGGTGGAAATCCGCGGCGCGGGAGCACCATGCGCCGTTGTGAAACCGCCATTCGTGCGCCGCGGCCGCATTCTGGTTGACGCGCAAGACGACAGTGAATAATGAAGAGGAAACAGCAGTGTCAGAAATACCGACCGACCTCAAGTACACCAGCGAACACGAGTGGGTGCGCAGGGAAGACAGCGGGACGCTGGTAGTGGGTCTGACCGACTACGCCCAGGAACAGCTCGGCGATCTGGTCTATGTCGACACGCCGGAGGTTGGAGCGTCATTCGCGGCCGGCGACGTCTGCGCGGTGGTGGAATCGGTCAAGGCGGCCAGCGACATCTATTCGCCCACGGGCGGCGAAGTCGTGGCGGTCAATGAATCGCTCCAGGATTCACCGGAACAGATTTCGAACGATCCTTACGGCGACGGCTGGCTGTTCGAAATGGCGCCGGAAGACGAGGCCGAATGGGAGGAATTGCTGGCCCCGGACCAGTACGAAGAACTGCTGGATTCCTGACCCGAAATGCCGTTCGTTCCGCACACGTCCTCGCAGGTCCGGGACATGCTGCGGCGCCTGGGCGCCCGATCGGTTGCCGAACTCTACGACGAGATCCCGGATACGCTGCTGCGGAACGAACCTCCAGGCATTCCTTCGGGCCTGGACGAAGCGGGGATCGGCCGGATCGCCAGACAGAGAGCCGGCAGCAATACGCCCCTGCTTTGCTTCGCGGGAGGCGGCGCCTACGAACACCACATACCCGCGGCAATCTGGGACATTGCATCGCGGGGTGAGTTCTACAGCAATTACACGCCCTACCAGGCCGAGGCCGCGCAGGGCTCGCTGCAGCTCACCTACGAATACCAGACCATGATCGCCGGGCTGACCGGCATGGATGTCGCCAATGCGTCGTTGTACGACGGCGCCACCGCCTTTGCCGAGGCCTGCCTCATGGCGGTGCGCTGCAACCGCAAGTCGGACGCTCGCAAGATCGCCGTGGCGCGCTCGTTGCATCCGGCCTGGCGGGCGGTCGCGCGGACGCTGTTGGACGGCCAGGGAATCGAACTCGTGGAAGCCCCGCTGGACGATTCCGGCCGCGCCGATTTCAACTACGTGTATGAGAACATCGGCGGGGGATTCGCCGCGATCGCGGTGGCCGCGCCGAATTACCTTGGCGGAATGCCCGACCTCGAGGCCTGGCGCGCGCTCGCGGACAGGGAGGGCGCGCTGTTGGTCGTGGGGATCAATCCCGTTTCGCTGGGCCTGTTGCGGCCGCCGGGCGAGTTCGGCGCCGATATCGTGTGCGGCGAAGGCCAGCCGCTGGGCATTCCCATGTCCGGAGGCGGTCCCTTCCTGGGTCTGCTGGCCTGCAAGGCCCAGTACATTCGCCAGATGCCGGGGAGACTGGCGGGGCGGACGGTGGACGCGGCCGGCGACACCGCTTACGTATTGACGCTGCAGGCGCGCGAGCAGCATATCCGCCGCAGCCGGGCGACTTCGAACATCTGCACCAATCAGGGGCTGATGGTGGTTGCCGCTACCTTGTACATGGCTTTGCTCGGCGGCGAAGGGATGCGCCGGGTCGCGTCGGCCTGTCATGCGCGGACGGCGCAACTGGTCGAGGCGCTGACCGCCATCGGGGGCGTGCGGCGCGCCTTTGACGCTCCCTTTTTCCACGAAGACGTTCTTCAACTGGACCGCCCGGTAGCCCCTGTTCTCGGCGCCCTGGCGGAGCAGGGCATCCTGGGCGGCATCGATATCTCTTCCGAGTACCCGGAACTGGGCGACGCTCTGCTGGTTTGCGCAACCGAGATGCGCACGGAAGACGACATTTCGCGCTACGCCCGAGCGCTGCGCGAAATCTACCGCCTGACATGACGCGCAGGCTGATATTCGATGTGTCGCGTCCCGGCCGGCGCGCCCGGGCGCAGGCGCCTGCCGCGGAGAGCGCCCCTGCGGCGGGTCTGCCGGCGAAATTGATCCGGGACCGGAAAGCTCCCCTTCCCGCAGTCTCGGAACTGGATGTCGTACGCCACTACACGCGCCTTTCGCAGTTGAATTTCTCGATCGACACCAACAGTTACCCGCTGGGTTCCTGCACGATGAAATACAACCCGCGGGCCTGCCACCGTCTGGCTTCGCTGCCCGGATTTCTCGACGTGCACCCGGCCGCTCCGGACGCGTCCGTACAGGGCCTGCTGGAGTGTCTCCACGAACTGCAGGACATGCTGGCCGCGGTGACCGGCATGGAGGCCATCACGCTGGCGCCGATGGCCGGCGCCCAGGGGGAGTTCGCCGGCGTGGCGATGTTCAAGGCCTACCATCATGCCCGCGGAGACCACGCGCGCGACGAGATCATCGTGCCAGACGCCGCGCACGGCACCAATCCGGCCACGGCCGCCATGTGCGGACTCAAGGTTCGGGAAATCGCCACCGGCCGGGACGGGGATATCGAACTGGCGGCGCTGGACGAGGCCCTGGGCCCGCGCACGGCCGGGATCATGCTCACCAACCCATCGACTCTGGGGGTGTTCGAGCGCCACATCCTGGAGATTTCAAGACGGGTTCACGCCGCCGGCGGCCTGCTGTATTACGACGGCGCCAACCTCAACGCCCTGCTGGGCCGCGTGCTGCCGGGCGACATGGGCTTCGACGCGGTGCATCTGAACCTGCACAAGACCTTCTCCACGCCGCATGGCGGCGGCGGTCCGGGCGCCGGGGCCGTGGGCGTGGCAAGCAGTCTCAAGCCCTTTCTCCCGGTGCCCTACGTTGAAGAGGCCGAAGGGGCCTACCGGTGGCGCACCGACAGCCCGGACAGCATCGGACGGCTGGCGGCCAACGGCGGCAATATCGGCGTGCTGCTGCGCGCCTGGGTGTACCTGAGGATGCTGGGGCGCGAGGGATTGCAGCGGGTGGCCGACCACGCGGTGCTCAACGCCAACTACCTGGCGTTCCGGCTCGCGGAAGAGGGCTTCGATCTGGCCTATCCCGAACGGCGCGCCGGGCACGAGTTCGTGATCAGCCTGAAGCGCCTGCGCGATGAAACCGGCGTCACCGCCGCCGACTTCGCCAAGGCCATGCTGGACGAAGGCTTTCATGCGCCCACCGTGTACTTCCCGCTGCTGGTTCCCGAGTGCCTGCTCATCGAGCCGACCGAAACCGAGTCCCCCGAAGCGCTGGATGCGCTGATTGAAGCCATGGTGCGTATCCGCGACGCGGCCCTGAGCGATCCCGAGGCGGTTCGCTCCGCACCGCATCGCATGCCGGTCCGGCGTCCCGACGAGGTGCTTGCCGCCCGCAAGCCGGACCTGGCCCACGCCCCGGTGCTGCGCCGGGATTGATGCGCGTAACCGGCCGACATGAAACGGGCCTACGTATCGACCCAAAGGGGTCAGATTCACCTGCGGTATATCGAATCGCGCCTGAAGCCTGCCGGCACGCCCCTCGTTTGCCTTCACCCGCTTCCCTAAAGCGGCGCTTTCTTCGAGACGATCGTGCCGCTATTGAA